>NZ_CP021978.1:8400000-8700000 GCF_004803895.1 Streptomyces hawaiiensis
TCGCTCATCCCCGCCCGCGCCGCCAGCGTGCCCAGCGTCACCTCGTGCGCGAGGTTGTCCTCGATCCACTCCAGCACCGGTTCGAGCGCGGAGCCCCGGGGCACGGGCGGATGCTCGTGCACGATGAACTGGGCCTGCCCGCCCTCCCGTTCCAGTGGCATGACCGACATCCGGGCGATGTTCGCGGCGACGGTCGACCCCAGGTCCCGACGGATCATGTGCAGGCACAGATCCAGCGCTGCGGCCGCCCCGGCCGAGGTGAGGATCTGCCCGTTGTCGACGTACAGCACGTCCGGCTCCACCTCCACCCGGGGGAAGCGCCGGGCCAGTTCGCCGGCGGCCACCCAGTGCGTGGTGGCGCGCAGCCCGTCCAGCAGCCCGGCTTCCGCCAGCACGAAGGCGCCGACACACACCGACGCGATCCGGGTCCCGGCCTCGGCCGCCTCCCGCAGGGCCGCCAGCACCCGGGCGGACGGCGGCGCGGCGTCGGGGGAGCAGCCCGGCACGATGATGGTGTCCGCCTCGGCCAGTGCCTCCAGCCCCCGCTCGATGCGCAGCGTGAAGCCGCCGTCCGCGCGCACCTCGGGCGTCTCGGCACACAACCGGACCCGGTAGGCGGGCCGCCCGTCCGGCATGTGGGTCCAGGCGAACGTCTGCTGGGGCGCCGCCATGTCGAACGGCACCACGTGATCGAGAACCAGGATCGCCACGGAGTGCATGGCCGCCACCCTAGTGGCGAGAACCCGTTGGAGAGTGTCGTTTCAGCCTCTGGGGCGATCAACCGGGGCGTCCTAGCGTGGGCGCCGTTGATCACATCCTGGAAAGAGTCCCGGTGACCAAGATCCTGCTGTCCCTCCATGTCCTGGCCGCCATCATCGCCATCGGTCCCGTGACCGTCGCGGCCAGCATGTTCCCGCCCGCAGCACGCCGCGCGGCTCCCACGGGCGTCGGCACGGTGGCGCTCCTGCACCGCATCTGCCGCGTCTACGCCGGTGTCGGACTGACCGTCCCTCTCCTCGGGTTCGCCACCGCCGCCGCGATGGGCGTCCTCGGCAGCGGATGGCTCGTCACCTCCATCGCCCTGACCGCCGCGGCCGCCGGCATCCTGATCGCCTTCGTCCTGCCCCGCCAGGAGGAGCTCCTCGGCCAACTGAAGGGCGAGCAGGGCGTCGACCGGCGCAGCGCCGCCCGACTGGCCATGTTCACCGGCATCTTCAACCTGTTGTGGGCCACCGTCACGGTCCTGATGATCGTCCGGCCGGGTTCCACCACGGGAGCCTGAGAGGAAGCCCGGCGTTCGCCTGTCACGGATGTCCGGTCTGCGTCAAGTCATCCCAAGGAATTCACACTCCGGGACACCGTGCCGCCTACACTCGCAGTCTCGCCCCCGCACGGGGCCGACGAGCAGAAAGGCACGTTGACGGGTGTTCCAGGATTCCCCCATCTACGACCGACTCATCGCGGAGCGCGGTGATGTACCCGCACAGGTGCGCCGCGAGGCCGAACGTGTGAGCAGGGAACTGGAGCTGGTCATGCGGCCCTCACAGTCCCTCGGCTACGACCGTCCGCACTCCCCGGGAGCGGGCTGGCAGCGCGCGGGCATGCTCCCGGGCCCGCGACCGCAGTGAACCAGGCGGCGGGCCCGGGCCCGGCCTGTGCCGGGCCCGGTGCTCAACGGACCGTCGTGTTCGAGCCGTTGGCATGTGACGGCTGGACCGGAACGGGCCGGGCCAGCCACTCCGCGATGGTCCGGGCGATCGGCTGAGCCGTCTCCACCTCGACGAACCCGAACTGGCCCGACTGGTTGCACTCCAGGAACCACCAGGTCCCGTCGGAGTCCTCCACGAAGTCGAAAGCCCCGTAGGCGAGTTCGGCCTCGCGCAGATAGGACAGGACACCCGGCGCGATGCAGGACGGCACATCGACGGGACGCCACGGCGAGCCGGGCGCGGCGAACCGCACGTCGACCTCGCCCGGGTCCGCGTCCTCGGCGGTCGCCTTCCGGGCCGCCAGCATGCGCTCGCCCACGACGGTGAGCCGGATGTCGGCCCGCTTGGTGATCCGCCGCTGCAACAGCGTCGGCCCGAACGCGACGGCGGAGAAGTCCGTGTCCGGCGCGACCCGGCTCGTCGGCACGGCCCGGGGCGGGTCCTGCGGATGCGCGCCCGACACCGGCTTGACCACCAGCTCCGGGTAGCGCTCCGCGAACTCGCGGGCGGCGCGCGGGAACGTGGTGATCAGCGTCGCGGGTACGGGCAGGCCGCATCTCTGGGCCAGGCGCAGCTGCCACGGCTTGTGCCGGGCCCGGCGCGCCGCGTCCGGGTGGTTCATCCAGCGCGCGTCCGAGCCCCGCAGCATGCCGTAGAGCGCCTGGGCGGCCTCCTCGGTCAGCCACGCGGACGGCTGGGCCGCCCGCGCGGCCGGGATGCCGGGCCGGCGCACCCACACGGATCGGAGCCCCCCGATGCTCACCAGCCGCCCCCCGGCGGACAGATGGCCGCGGAACCGGCCGTGCACGTACTCCCCCGACAGCGCGACACCACCGGTCAGATCCGCGGGATCGACCCGGACCACAGGAACCCCCGTCGCGTTCAGGTGCACAACCACCATGTCGGCGGTCACGTCCTCCTCGCAGGTGAGGATCAATACGGTCATCTTCGGCGGCCCGCGGTCAGTCGTCGAAATGCGTCTTGGAGCCGGCCGTGGACGTCGTGGTGCCGAACTCTCTCAACAGGGCGAAGTCACAGGCCGCGACCCGGCCGTCGCGGAGCACGTTCAACTGCTGTCCGGCGTCGTACACGTACGGAATGGCAGCTTCCAACTCCACTGCCGGGCGCGCGTAGTTGAGCGCGAACGGTTGCATCGTCTCTCCCTCGTCGGTACTGCGCCGATCAGGCGGTGATCCGGGGGCGCGGCCGTCCGGTCCGCCGACCTGTTTCGGCTTCCAGAGACTTATACGAATCGAACGGGTGGTTGGTTTCCTTACTTTCCGTAGTCATCGGCCAGTTGCTGGTCCGGCCGGTGTGCCGTACTGCGCTCCCGTTCGCCGAGGGAGCCGCGGGCAGTGCGCAGAGCGAGCAGCAGGACGCCGATGTCGTCCAGGTACACCGGGTCGGGCAGCAGGTCGGTGGGCAGCACGAGATAGAGCACCGCGCCCCAGAAGACCCAGCGGGGGCCCGTGGGCAGTCCCGCGCGCCGCAGTTCGCGCCGGGTCCGGACCAGCCGTACGAGGACGACGACGGCGAAGACGAGGACGACGGCCGCGAGAACCGCGGCCAGGATGATCACCTTTGTGGTCGTATCCACGGGTTGCCCTCCTCCTGGCATGCCGCGACACGGGGTGTCCTTACCTGGATTCCCCTTTCCGGCGGCTGTATTGCGGCCCGGGCCCGACATGTCGGCGAGTCGGCGGATTTTCCGTGCGGGTGGTCATCCTGGTGGCTCACCCGGGTGGCACGGGGTGACGGGGGCGCCTAGTAATGGTCAGCGTAACGTCGCTCGTCACACGACGGGGGGCGCAGGAGCGGCCGCACTCTTCCCATGGAGGCGAGTATGACCACCTGCTCTTCATCACCCCGGCCGAACGAACCTGCCATACCCAACGAGCCGAACGGGTCCGCCCAGCCGTCCGCCGAGACCACCGTCGCCACCGGCACGCACCAGGTGGAGCAGACGAGCGCGCAGCCCGCCGCCGGCCCGTACGAGACGCACCCGACGGGGCACTCCGAGCCCGGCACCGGTTCCCACCCGGCCGACCGGGCGGCCGCCGAGCCCGCCGCCCTCGGCTCCCACCCGGCGGCCGGGGCGGGAACGCGGTCGCCGGCCCTCGACCCGGACCGGTCGGACCGGACCGCTGCCTGGCCCGTCGCTCCCGGCCCGGACGAGGCGGTCACGTCCGCCGCCCGGTCCATGGACGCCGGCTCGGGCCAGGCGCCCGCGCGGCCCGCCGCCCCCGGGACGGACGAGGCGTACCCCTCCGCCGCCCACGCCCCGGAGCCGTCCGCCGCGCCGCCCGCTCCGCCCGTCGAGGACTGGCTGGATCCCGCCGAGGCGCGGCCTGTTGCTCCGGTCCTGGACCGGACGGACCCCGCGGAGGAGCCCGCCCGGCCGGCCCACTTGGACACCGTCGGCCCGGGCGAGGGCACGGACCCCGCCGCGCGCGGCCGGGACCAGGCCCATTCGTCCGCCGGGCCCGGCGCGGGCGACGCCGACCAGCCGGGTGCGCGGCCGTTCGTCATCCGGTCGCTCGACGACAACCCGGTGGAGCTCCGGCCCGGCACCGGTCCGGCCTCCGGCGCACCGTACGGCGACGCCGTCAGCGACCTGGTGCACGCGGCCGTGGCCGACCGGCCGCTGGAGGAGGTCGTCGACCTCATCGTGTCGCTGGAGGAGTCGCCCGACCACACGCAGGCGAGGGTCGACGCGCTCCGCACCGCCGGGGTGAGCCGGTCCGTGGAGGACGTGTCCCGGCTGATCGCCCTGCTGACGAAGCCCCCGCGCGAGGCCGAGTGCGCGGACGAGGCGATCCGGGCCGCGGCCGCCCACCGGCCGGTGGAGGAAGTGACACGGCTGGTGACCCTGCTGCACAAGGAACCGCAGGTGCCCCACGTCCGCGAGGAGGCACTTCGCGCGGCCGCCACCGGCCGGTCCGTCGGGGAGCTGGTCGAGCTGATCGACCGCCTCGGCCTGGAACGCCTGGACCGCAACGGCCGTCGCCCGAACGGGACGTCCCGCCCCGAGGGCGAGACCGGCGACCCTGGCACGCCCGGCCGCCAGGGCAAACGCCGCGCGGCCCGCCCGGGCCCGGCCCGCGAGACCCACCGCACCCTCGACGACTCACCGCCGGACCACGAGCGTGCGACCGACCGGTTCGCCCGGTCCGTGTCCTGGTCGGGCTGGTTCGCAGCCCTGGCCCTCGCCGTGTGCGCGGTGGTCCACTTCCCGCTGCAGCGCGGCGACGCGTCCCTGCGTCTGCACGCGTTCGCCCTCGGCCTGTCGGTGCTGTGCACGGTGCTGGCGCTGCTGCTGGCGCTGCGCCCCGTCGCGCTGGTGCTGGCCGGGGCGGTGCTGGTGCCCACGGTCCTGGCCGGGGCCCAGGCGTACGGGAGTTCCTTCCCGTCGGCGTCCCTGCCCCGGGCCGTCGACCTGGCGCTCGCCCCGCCGTGGCTGGCCGCCGGAGTCGCCGGGTGCGCGGCACTGCTGGCCCTCGTCGCGATGGTCTTCCGGGTGCTGGCGCCCATCGCCGCCAGACAGTGGACGGCCGCGCCGGCGCCCGAGGCACGCGGCGCGGCGGAGTGAGACCCGAGGTGATCCCATCGGTCGGACCGAATCGAGCCGCGGTCGCCCGCACAAGGGCCGGGCTCCCGTCGGCGGCCTTCCTCAGATCCGGCGATCGAGCAGCCCGGCCAGCACCCGGTCCGGTGTGAGTGGGAGTTCGCGGAGGCGAACGCCCGTGGCGTGGTGCACCGCGTTGCCGATCGCCGCGGCCGTCCCGACGATGCCGATCTCCCCGATCCCCTTGCTGCCCATCGGGTTGAGACGGGAATCGTCCTCGTCCAGCCAGTGCGCCTCGATCTCGGCGACGTCGGCGTGCACGGGCACGTGGTACGACGCCAGATCCGACTCGGTGAAGTCGCCGAACGCGGCGTCCACGGTGCTGCCCTCGGTCAGCGCCATGCCCAGGCCCATCGTCATGCCGCCGACGAACTGGGAGCGTGCCGTACGGGCGTTGAGGATGCGGCCCGCCGCGTACACCCCGAGGAGCCGGCCGACCCGGACCTCGCCGGTGACCGTGTCCACGGCGACCTCGGCGAAGTGCGCCCCGAAGGCGTGCCGCGCGAAGCCGCTCTCGGCGTCCGCCGCGCCCTTCGTGTCGGCGCGGACGTCGAGACCCTGCGCGGGCAGCGGCCCCACGTGCCCGGCCAGCCGCCGGGCCAGTCCGGCACAGGCGTCGTGCACCGCCCAGCCCCAGGAGGCGGTGCCGGACGAGCCGCCGGCCAGCGGCGCCGAGGGGAGCTGCGTGCTGCCGACCTCGATCCGCACCCGCTCCAGCGGCACCCCGAGGGCGTCGGCGCCGACCTGCGCCAGCACCGTCCGGGCACCCGTCCCGATGTCGGTGGCGTTGATCCGCACCAGGAACGAACCGTCGGTCAGTGCGCGAGCCACCGCCGTGGAGGGCCCCACCATGACGGGATACGTCGCCGCCGCCACGCCCGTCCCCAGCAGCAGCGGACCGACCCGGCGGGAGCCCGGCCGGGGATCGCGCCCGGCCCAGCCGAAGCGCCGGGCGCCCTCGCGCAGGCACTCCACCAGGTGCCTGCTGCTGAACGGCTTGCCGGTGTCCGGCTCGACGTCGGGCTCGTTGCGGACGCGCAGCTCGACCGGGTCCAGGCCGAGTTCGGTGGCGAGCTCATCCATGGCGGATTCCAGCGCGTACATGCCGGGAGCCTCGCCCGGCGCCCGCATCCAGGACGGGGAAGGCACGTCCAGCGCCGCGACCCGGTGCACCGTACGACTGTGCGGCGCGGCGTACATCACCCGTGCGGGCACCGCCGCCTGCTCCACGAACTCCTTGATGCGGGAGGTGTGCGTGGTGACCTCGTGCACGAGCGACGCGAGACGGCCGTCCGCCTCGGCCCCGAGCCGCAGCCGGTGCAGGGTCGGAGCGCGGTGCCCGACGACGGCGGGCAGGTAGCGGCGCGGCAGCGCCACCGTCACCGGCCGCTCGGTGTGGCGTGCCGCCATGGAGGCGAGCACCACGTCCGGCCGTGGCGAGCCCTTGGACCCGAAGCCGCCGCCCACGTGCTCGGCGGTGACGACGATCCGCTCCTCTGGCAGGCCGAACAGCCCGGCGAGCACGGCCCGTACGGCACCGGCGCCCTGGCTGGAGGTGTGCACGGTGAGCCGGCCGTCCTCCCACCGGGCGGTGCTGGTGTGCGGCTCCATGGGGTGGTTGTGCAGCGGCGGCACCCGGTAGGCGACGTCGACCCGGACGGCCGAGGAACCGAACGCCCCGTCGGGGTCGCCCTGTTCGCGGACGGCCGGATGACCGCCGTTGGCCTCCTCGGGCACGTACACGCCCGGGTGGGAGGCGGTGAGGGTCACGTCGTGCTCTTCGGCCTCGTAGGTGACGCGGACGGCGGCGGCACCGGCGCGGGCCGCCTCCAGGGTCTCGGCCACCACCAGGGCCACGAACCAGCCGCGGTGCGGAACCCGCGGATTCTGCAGCACCGCGAGTGTGGGATCGTCCGGTTCCGCGAGACGCGGCGCGTTCTCGTGGGTGAGGACGGCGAGGACACCGGGCACGGCCAGGGCGGCCGCCGTGTCGACGCCGGTCACCCGGCCCCGGGCCACACTCGCCGGCACGGGCCAGGCCTGGGCCCGGCCGGGGGAGTGGAACTCGGCGGCGTAGCGTGCGGTGCCGCTGACCTTCTCGCGTCCCTCCAGACGCTCGGCGGGGGCGCCCGCACTGCCGGTCATGCGGCCCTCCCGGTGAGTGCGGTGTCCGTGAGCCGGGACAGCACGTCCACGGCGAGATTGCGGGCGAGCGGCACCTTGTAGGCGTTGTCCCGCAGCGGCCGGGCGGCCGACAGTTCGAGATCCACGGCGTGCTCGAACGCGGCGAGGGTCGGAGCCGCGCCCAGCAGCGCCTCCTCCGCCCGCCGGGCCCGCCACGGCCGGTGCGCCAGCGCCCCGAAGGCGAGCCCCGCGTGGCCGATCACACCGTCCTCCAGGCGCAGCACGACCGCGACGGAGGCGAGGGCGAAGGCGTACGAGGCCCGGTCGCGGGCCTTGCGGTACGCCGACGGCAGTCCGGCCGTGGCGGCCGGCAGCACCACGCCGGTGACCAGTTCGCCGGGGCGGATCTCGGTGTCCTGCTCGGGGCGGTCCCCGGGCAGCCGGTGGAAGTCCGCCGCCGCGACACTCCGGGCTCCCTCGGGCCCGTCCAGCTCGACACGCCCGTCGAGAGCGCAGAGCGCCACGGCCATGTCCGAGGGATGGGTGGCGATGCACTGCGCGGAGTGCCCGAGCACGGCGTGATCACGGTGGACGCCGTCCCGCGCGCCGCAGCCGCTGCCCGGCTCGCGTTTGTTGCACGGCTTCGACAGGTCCTGGAAGTACGGGCACCGGGTGCGCTGGAGCAGGTTCCCGCCGGTCGTCGCCGCGTTGCGCAACTGCCCGGAGGCGCCGGCGAGCACCGCCTGCGACAGCGCCGGGTACCGGTCGCGGACGAGGGGGTGGGCGGCGAGGTCGCTGTTGCGGACCGTCGCCCCGACGCGCAGCGCACCGTCGGGCAGTTCCTCGACCGTGTCGAGGGGCAGCCGGGTGACGTCGATGAGGGCGGCGGGGGTCTCGACGCCGAGCTTCATCAGGTCGACGAGGTTCGTGCCGCCACCGAGGTACCGCGCTCCAGTGTGGGAGGCGTACGCGGAGGTCGCCTCTTCGACGCTGCCGGCGCGGACGTAGGCGAACTCCTTCACGGGATCACGTCCTCCACGGCCTCGACGATCCGCGGATACGCACCGCACCGGCACAGGTTGCCGCTCAGCCGTTCCCGGATCTCCTCGCGGTCCAGCGGCACCGGCTCACCCGAGGGCGCCGCCGGGTCGGTGACGTGCGACGGGTGGCCGGCCGCCGCCTCGGTGAGCACGCCGGCCGCGGAGCAGATCTGGCCCGGGGTGCAGTACCCGCACTGGAAGGCGTCGCGTTCCAGGAAGGCCCGTTGCAGGGGATGCGGCTCCTCCCCGTCGTCGGAGAGACCCTCGACGGTGGTGACCTCGCAGCCGTCGAGGGTGACCGCGAACAGCAGACAGCTGTTGACGCGCCGCCCGTCCACCAGGACCGTGCAGGCGCCGCACTGGCCGTGGTCACAGCCCTTCTTGGCGCCCGTGAGGCCGAGATCCTCCCGCAGGAGGTCCAACAGGACCCGGCGGTGGTCGACGGTGAGTGTGTGCGGTTTGCCATTGACGCGCAGCGTGGTCTGCGCGTGGTGCTGGTGGTTGCCCATGTCGTGGTGGACCTTCCCGGGCGGGCCGTGATGCCGTACGGACCGCGTATCCAGGAGGGCACGGCTGACACGTGCGTCTCACGAGGAGGGTGCTCCTACTGCTCCGACGTCACGTGCCGGCCGGCGGTTTCCTCGTCGCCGGCCGCGGTCGCGGGACGCTTGACCTTGAAGCGTTCGAACGTCCGTGTGAGCTGCTGGAGCGGGGACGGGGCGGGCGGGCCGGAGGGCTGTGGCCCGGCGGGAGCGGCCTCGGCGGCCTCCTGGTAGGCGGCCAGTGCCTCGTGGGCGCTCTCGGCCGCCTCCCGGTACAGGTCACGGGACTTCGTCATGGCCTCCAGCGCCTCGGCGTACATGGCCACCAGGCCGCGCTGGCGCTCCAGCTCCTCCTGGAGCGTCAGCAGGTGCCAGTTCTCCCGCAGCGCGGTGAGGTCGTCCTCGGCGCCGTCGGGCAGGGGCCTTGGGAGCACGGCGAAGCGCGTCACCGCGTCGACGAGGTCGGCCGGCTCCGAACCGTCGAGGAAGACCGCGCGGACCGAGAAGTCCTGGGCGTCGTAGCCGTCCGGCGCCGGGAGGCCCGGCAGTACCACCGCTCCGCCGCGCGGCACCTGGACGCCGGAGCCCCGCAGGGCCCAGTTCAGGCCGCGCAGCTGCTGCGGGGCGGCGTGATGCTCCACCACACGGTGGCGCAGGCCCGGCGGCAGCCAGCGTGCCACCGGCGTACGTCCCCGGTCGTCGGTGGTCATCGCCTCGTGGACGACCACGTGGATGTGCCAACCGCCGCGCACGGTGTTTCTCAGCAGACGGCGGGTCTCCTTGTCGTCCTGGGGCAGCGGGTTGATCTTCCCCAGGAGCAGGCGCGTGGCGGCATCCTGGTCCCAGGCGGTGTCCGGCTCCTGAGGCCAGAACAGGCCGGCGGGGGAGGGCCACGCGTGGTTCCACGGCTGCTCGGCCTCGGCGACCAGCATCCACTCCTGCTGCCCGTCCCCGTCGCCCGCGCCGGGCTTCAGGCTCAGCCGGGCGCGCACGGTCACGTCGCCGCCGGCCCGCCAGCGGGCCTCGAAGACCCGCTCCGCCGGCCCGGTTTCGTCTTCGGGCAACTCCAGGAAATCGTCGATGGCCTGACTGTCCTTGCGCTGCTGCAGCGAGCGCCGGAGAACGTCTTCCGTGGAGCCCGGGGCGTGGCGGCCGCGCGCCAGCCACACCGTGTCGGGAGTCATGAGGCGGGCGGTGAGGGAGGTCTGCATGGGTCCATCTGTGAGCGGGGGTACGTGCGCCTGTCAGTATCGTCGCCGCAGGCCGACGGGTGCTACCCGGGGTCGCACCAGTCTCGCCGACGGTCATGCGCACCGCCTACCCGCGCCGGGCCGTGCCATGTGACGCAAGGGCTGCGGCATGTGGCGAGG
The DNA here is from genome assembly GCF_004803895.1 of Streptomyces hawaiiensis. Classification (NCBI taxonomy): domain Bacteria; kingdom Bacillati; phylum Actinomycetota; class Actinomycetes; order Kitasatosporales; family Streptomycetaceae; genus Streptomyces; species Streptomyces hawaiiensis. The sequence goes on from NZ_CP021978.1 coordinate 8,410,411, forward strand.
GGGCGGCGCGATGCGGCGCCGGGCAGCGTGCTCCGGCAACCGGCAGCGCCTTGAGGTGGCGCCGGGCGCGCGGGATGTGCGCCATGCGCGCGGGGTGTGCGCGCCGCGCGCAGACCGGGAGATCTCACGCGTGGCCCGCGCGCCGCCCGGTCCCGACAATGGTGCGCACGAGCAGGGCCCGCCCACCATCCGCATCGGGGCGGGTCCTGCCCGCTCCGCGAGACGCCGGGCCGCGTGCTGCTCGCTTCGTGCGGCGAGGAGCGCCGTTCAGCGATCCCCGCCGCCGGCGGGGTCCGCCGCCTCCAGCCCGGTCGCCGCCCAGCTGGCGAGGAGCTGCAGCCGGTCCTCGTACGCGGTGCCGGGCTCGGCCGTGTAGATGGTCAGGGAGTGCGCCTCGTGAGCGGACACGGGCAGGTCCAGGGGCTGGTAGGTCAGTTCCAGGAAGCCCGCCTGGGGATGGTGCAGGCGCTTGACCCCGCCGTGCCACGGCGCAGACGCCGAAGAGGCGGCGCAGGTCGCCAGGCTCATCGTCGCGGCGGTCGAGGGCACCGTGGCCCTCTGCCGTGCCAAGCGCAGCACCGAACCTCTGGACCGCACGGCAGCGCGACTCCAGGCTCTCATCGCCGCCACGATCAAAGACTGACCGGGGGGTGCCGGCCGCGATCAACGCGACGCGACCGACACTCCACGCGGCGGGCGGGGGACTCCTGGTCCGCGCTTCTCACGCGCCGAGCGCGGTGCGGACGGCCTCGGCCTTCTCCGCGGTGAACACACCGCTGTCGAGGAGGGAGAGGACGGACAGGACGGTGCCGCGTGAGCCCCAGCTGCCCTCGTCGATCACGCGGAAGGTCACCCACCAGGCCGGCGACGGCTCCGCAAGGCCGCAGGCGTCGGGCATCGCGACCAGGGCGCGCTGGATGACCTCGGTGCGGACTTCCTGGCTCCAGTCGCCGTCCATGACCGTCACGTCCATGACCGTCACGTCGATCACCATCGCGTCGGCCTCCGGTCCCGCGTCCGCCAGCAACCGGCCGCTGATGGCCATCATGTCGGCTTCACGCTCGGTGAAGTGGACCTGGAACCCGACCCGGGCGGCCGGGGCGAACTGACCGACCTCGGGCACGAGTGCGGCGTCCGTCAGCGTTTCGGCCAGCTTGCGGCGCCGCTCCGGGCTCAGGCGGCCCTTCGGGCCGGTCACGGTGGTGACGGTCATGACTCTCCCTATGACGACTGTTATAAGCCGAGCCTGCACTGCCTCTAAAACGAGGGTCATAGGGTGCTCGGGGGATCTCGACGCGCCCTGCCGGCTCGCCCCAGGACGCCCCCATGCCTGTCGGGGCGGGGGCCGGGTACACGTCCGTGCACGTGCTCGTGTGTGGGCGGAGGAGAGGGGACCGGGGGCAGTGGTGGTAAAGGCGATGGGCTGGGCGCACTCGTTCCGTATGTCCGAAGGAGTGCGCGCAGGGCGGGAGTGGACGCGCAGGCGTCTTGACTCCCTGCCCTGGGCCGCTGCCGAGCCGGACACGGTGGACACCATCGTGCTGGCGGTGTCCGAGCTGATCACCAATGCGCACATCCACGCGCACAGTGACGCGCATCTGGTCCTCACATGGGACGGTGACTGCCTTCATGTCAGCGTCCACGACGAGGACCCGACGCTGCCGCGCCAGCGCGAACCGGAGCCGGGCGAGGTCTCCGGCCGCGGAGTGGCGATCGTGCGCAAGCTCGCCGATGAGTGGGGGATGAGGTGCCAGCGGCACGGCAAGACGGTGACGGCATGCTTCCGTCCCGCCGATCCGGATCCCGACCCCGGTGCCGATGTCGATGCCGAGGGCGGCATCGACCGGCAGGGCGGCAGCAGCAGTTGAGGCCTGGTCACCGGTGAGGCCCGCTTCTGTCTGAAGGAGAAGTGTCGTGTACCTGGCACGAGGATCGAGTGACGACGACCCGTACGTCTGGCTCTGGGTCCTGGGCGCTGTCGCGCTGTACGCACTGATCAGCTACGGCCTGGCCTACCGCGCCCGCGCCCGGCGCGGTTCCGCACATCCGGCACATGACGCCCTGCACGACCTGAAGGACCGCGAGGATCCCCAGCCGCCCGAGAACCGCCTCGTCAGCCGCGTGATCATGCTGTGCGGAGCGGGGCTCACCGGTTTCGTCGCCTACCTGACCAGTGGCGCCGTGCGGGTCCTGACGGTCGGGCTCACCGTCGTGGTGGCGGTGACCGTCTGGGCGTACTACGACCACCGCACGCAAACGCGCGCGCCCGCCCGGCGATGACGCGGGCCCGGGCCCCTCGCACCGGTGGGAGGGGGCCCGGGGCGTCAGTCGCTCTCGGGGTGCTTGCCGGGCCCGTCGGCGCCGGGGGACAACGGAGTGGGGGAGAGCGTGGTGTCCTCCTCGCCCGGCTCCAGAAGGGTGTCGGCGGCGCCGACGATGAGGGGATCGGGTGTGCCGACCGCCTGGCGGTCCTTGCTCGCGTAATCCACGCGCGACAGCAGACTGCGCATGGTCTCCAGCCGGGCGCGCCGTTTGTCGTTGCTCTTGACGACGGTCCAGGGGGCGTGGGCGGTGTCGGTGGCGCGGAACATGTCCACCTTCGCCTCGGTGTAGTCGTCCCAGAGGTCCAGCGAGGCCAGGTCGGTGGGGGAGAGCTTCCACTGGCGCACCGGGTCGACCTGCCGGATCGCGAAGCGCGTGCGCTGCTCGGAGCGGGACACCGAGAACCAGAACTTCATCAGCAGGATGCCGTCGTCCACCAGCATCCGCTCGAAGGCCGGGCACTGGTCGAGGAACAGCTCGTACTCGTCCTTGGAGCAGTAGCCCATCACGCGTTCCACGCCGGCCCGGTTGTACCAGGAGCGGTCGAAGAAGACGATCTCCCCGGCCGTCGGCAGATGCGCGATGTACCGCTGGAAGTACCACTGGCCCACCTCGCGCTCGGTGGGCCTGTCCAGGGCGACCACACGTGCGCCGCGCGGGTTGAGCCGCTCGATGAGCCGCTGGATCGTGCCGCCCTTGCCCGCCGCGTCACGCCCCTCGCACACGACGACAACGCGTGCGCCGGTGTCCTTGACCCACCGCTGGAGCTTCAGCAGCTCTATCTGCAGGATGCGCTTGGCCCGCTCGTACTCCTTGCGGCCCACCTTGCGATCGTAGGGATGGTTCTCCTGCCAGGTCCGGATGGGGCGTCCGTCCCCGTCGAGCACGATCGGCTGCTCTCGCCGGCTGTCGTCCACGGTCAGCCCGTCCAGCAGCTTGTCGGCGTCTTCGGCGTTCATCACGAGGCTCCCCGCTCGGCTCGTACGGTCGGTCGGAAGGTCATGCGGCCCCGGGAGCGGCGGCCCGCGCGCCGCTGCGGCTCACCGCGGTGATGACGGCGGCGACCGCGTGAGCGCCTCCCTGGGCTGCTGGACGGACACCCGGGTGCCCCGCCCGGCCCCTCCCATGTGAGGGGGATCGTGCCCCCGAACAGCGAGCACTCTGCGCCTGCGGGCCGTCTGCGCGGACTCCGCCCGCGAGGGCCGGACGCCGCCGGCCCGGGTGGCCGGAGTCGGCTGCACCGGACACGTGGACGGCGTAGCCTCCTACCGGCTGCCGTCCGGCCCGTACCGCCTGATGAGCCGGCCGCGCTGACGCGTACCCCGTTGCGGAAGACCAGTTCTCAGCGAAAGGAATCGATGAGGGTGTCGAGCATGCCCGGGACGAATCCCCCCGTCACCAACCCCGTGATCCCCGGCTTCCATCCGGATCCGAGCATCTGCCGGGCCGGCGAGGACTACTACCTCGCGTGCTCCAGCTTCGAGTACTTTCCCGGCGTACCGATATTCCACAGCCGGGACCTGGTGCACTGGACCCAGATCGGCAACGCGCTCGACCGGCCGGGCCAGCTGCGCCTGCCGCCCGACTCGCGCTCCTCCGGCGGCGTCTACGCCCCGACCCTGCGCCACCACGACGGCCGCTTCTGGCTGATCGTCACGAACGTGAGCGGCGACGGGAACCTGCTGTTCACGTCCACCGACCCGGCCGGCCCCTGGTCCGACCCGATCCGGCTGCCCGGCGTGCACGGCATCGACCCCGACCTCGCCTGGGACGACGACGGCACCTGCTGGTGCACCACGGCCGGCGTCGGACAGATCCGCATCGATCCCCACACGGGGGAGACGTTCGGTGAACGGCGGAGCCTGTGGTCCGGCGCCCCCGGCGCCAAGGCCCCGGAAGCACCGCACCTGTACCACATCGGGGACTACTGGTACCTGCTCATCGCCGAGGGCGGCACCGAGCGGTGCCACGGCGTCTCGATCGCCCGCGGCCGCACACCGCAGGGCCCCTTCGAGCCCTGCCCGGCCAACCCCGTCCTGACCCACCGGGGCACCGACCACCCCATCCAGAACACCGGTCACGCCGACCTGGTGCAGGGACCCGACGGCTCGTGGTGGATGGTCCTGCTCGGCGTCCGGCCGCACGGCGGCACGCCCGGCTGGCACGTCCTCGGCCGCGAGACCTTCCTGGTGCCGGTGACCTGGTCCGACGGCTGGCCGGTCGTCGGCGAGCTCTCACCCGTCCTGGCCCGGCCCCCGTGGCCGCTGCAGGAGCCCTCGGCCCCGCCGGTGCGGGACGACTTCGACCTCGGTGAGCTCGCCCCCGGCTGGATCTCGCTCCGCTCCCGGCCCGAGGAGAACTGCACCACGAAGGAACGAGCCGGCTGGCTCAGCCTGCGCGCTGCGGGCGCGTCGCTCGACGACCCCGACGTCACCTTCGTAGGCCGCCGCCAGCAGCATGTGTCGTGCCGCACGCGGGTGCTGGTCGACCCGGCGCAAGGACGCGGAGGTCTGGCCGTCCGCCTCGACGAACAGCACCACTACGAGATCGAGGCGACGCCGGGCGAAGTGCGGGTCCTCACCCGCGTCGGCCCGTTCCGCTCGGAGGTGGCGTCCCACCCGACAGCGGCGGACGGCCCGGTGACGCTGAGGATCGAGACGGCCGTCACCGGGACGGTCAGCGACGCACGTCAGGGCCCGGACACCGTCTCCCTCGGCGTGGAGGACGCGCGGGGCGCCTTCACCGAACTCGCCGCGCTCGACGGCCGGTACCTGTCCACCGAGGTCGCCGGCGGCTTCACCGGCCGCGTCATCGGTATGTACGCCGCGGCGGGCACCGTTCACTTCGACTGGTTCGACTATGAGCCGTCCGGCCCCGGTGGGCCGGGCTGAACGAACTCCCCGGGTTGAGAGGTGGCCGGCCGCTCACAGCGCGGCGCCCGTCTCCTCGGCCAGGGCCCGCACGAGACGGTCCTGGAACGCCTCGTCGTGGACGGCGCGATGCGGCTGCAACCGCCGGCCGTGGTACCAGTACCCGCCGGCGGTCAGGGCCTCCGGTGCGTCGCTCGACGCCAGCCACTCCTGAGTCTGGTGGCCGAGTTCGAGGTCGTCCGGCGCGCCGGGCCCGCCCATCCTCGTCGGCACCCAGCCGGGGTCCACGGCGTTGCTCAGCACTCCGGGGCGCAGCCGGGCCACCACGGCCGCCAGCGTCGTCACGAAGAGCTTGCTGTCGGCGTACGACCCCGCGCTCCCGCCCCGCCAGTCGACCCCGTCGAGCGACGCCGGGCGCCCGCCGAGATGCGAGTTGCTGCTCAGGTACACCAGTCGGCGTGGCCCGCGCAGCAGAGCGGTCAGCAGATACGGAGCCACGATGTTGACCGGCATGACCGCGGGTCCGCTCCACACCCCGGCATTGTGGATGACGGCGTCGAGCGGCTGGGACGCGTTGAGCTCGTCGGCGACCCGCCGCACGTCGGCACGCTCGGCGAAGTCGCCCACCACGACGTGTGCCCCGCGGTCGGTCAACTCGCCCAGTACCGCCGCCCGCTCCTGATTCCGGGCGTGTACCACCACGTCGTGCCCGGCGGCGAGCAACGCCTCCGCCGCGGCCCGCCCCAGTCCGTCCGCGGACCCGGTCACCAGGATCCGGCTGCGTGCTTCTCGCATGAGACTGCCTCCTTCTGCGGGATTCGCGTCCCGCGCGAAGACACGTGCCGGATCACACGGCCGTTCAGCCCGGGTGCTCCGCCGATCCTGGCACGGCGTCTTCCGGACCCTCTCCTCCAGGGCGCTGACGTCCTGGTGCCCCCGTGCTCAGTGGCCGACGCGGAAGGTCGCGTCCTGCCGGTCGGTCGTCGTGGAGACCGGGTCGATGCGCAGGGCGTAGTCGGCGTGGCGTATGTAGCGGGTCGGGTTGTTGTGCGAGCGGAACGAGGACCAGGTCGCGTCCGCCAGGCCCGCCGTGCGGTGGAAGGTGGCGTCCGCGGCGAACGTCGACGTGTTGTCGTTGGCGTCGAGGCGGAGCTCGTAGTTGTAGTGCCGCAGGTAGCGGGTCGGGTAGTTGACGGACCGGAAGGAGACCCCGGAGCTGTCGGCGAGCCCCGGGACCAGGGTCCACAGGGAGTCCTTGTACGGCTCGATGGGGTACTCGTCGATCCGGCCCAGGTAGTTGGCGTGACGGACGTAGCGGGAGGGGTGGTTGTACGACTTCAGCCGGTTCCAGGCCGGCGCGCCCCACTTCGTGAGCAGGTTGTCGTACTCGGCCGTGGTGATCGTCGCGATGCCGCAGTGCTTGGAGTTGACCGGCTGGGTGTAGGTCTTCTGGTCGAGGGCCGTCCAGGTGCCGGAGGCGAGGTTGGTGGACTGCCAGGCGTAGAAGACACCGTTGGGCGTGTAGGTGTCGCCCCACAGCCACCAGGTGCCGGACGTCAGTGACTTGACCACGGTCGGCGCCTCGGTGCCGCCGTGCGCCACACCGGTGCTGAACTCGGTGAAGCTGCCCGGGTTCAGGGTGGTGGATCTGGCGGCCACCAGCGTCTGGTTCTTCTTGAAGTAGAGGTAGTTGTAGCCGTTCACGCCGAGGGCCATGTCGCCGTCGATGACGTCGTAGCCGGGGTCGAAGAAGACCTGCGGGGCCGAGGCGGTCACGAAGTCGGTCGTGTAGTTGACCATGATCACGTTGTGGCCGCTGGAGTTGACCGCGGAGTAGATCACCGCGTACTGCCGTCGGCCCGCGTCCCAGAACGCCTCGGGCGCCCAGCTGTGGGTGGCCATGTCGTGCAGTTTCAGCCGCCGGTAGCCGGTGAAGGTGCGCAGGTCGGCCGAGTCCCAGACGTGGATGTACTGGCTGTTGTAGTTCCAGTCGGTGCCCTTGAGGTCGGTGGCGAGCACGACGAACGTGCCGTCTTGTTTGCGCATCAGGAACGGATCGCGCAGCCCGAGCGCACCGGCGGTGGGGGTGACCAGGGGGTTGTTCTGGTTGAGCGGTGTCCAGTTGAGCCCGTCGGGGCTGACGGCGAGGTGCAGGCCGTAGTCGGTGCCGTCGCCGAGTTTGGTCGACTCGGTGAAGTAGACCATCGCGTACGCCGAGTCGGCGGCGTGCGCGGTGCCGGTGCCGAGGGTCAGGGCGAGCGGCACGGCGGCGGTCATGCCGAGGAGTCCTCGGCGGGAGAGGTGGGGGTTCGGGCTCATCTGCTTCTCCAAGGGGGCGTGCGAGGGGAGGGCCGAACTGCCGGTGTATCGCGAGCGGTGCGGATACGGTCGTCGACCGGTCGCTGAGGTAGCCGCGCACGTCGTCGGCGTCCCGGAGGGTCAACGCGGAAAGGCATGGGCGGCTCGTCCTTTCAGCTTCGGAGGGAAGCTGTCCTTCACCCCGTCGATCGATATATCGAACGACGTTCGTGGTGTCGGATGGGAACGTAGGGGCCGCGCAGTACCACCGTCAATACCCGTGCTCGCACCACCGCGTCCGCCGGGGTAACAGATGCGAGTCGGAGTCCCAGATCGCTGTGCTCCGGACTCGACGGCTCTCTGCGCGGCTGGTTCTCTTCGTGCCCGACCGGGCCGTCACACGCCGGGGCGGCCCTTGATCTGCATGCCGGGGCGGCGGCGGTGAACCGTCACGTACGACAGGCCGTTCTCGCCCGCGGTCACACTGCGGACGCTGCCGTGCGGCAGCCAGACGAGGCTGCCGGACTCCACCGGGTGCGGCCCGTCCGCGGAACCGAGCGTGCCGTCGCCGGCGACGACGAGCAGCAGGACGTCGAGGTCGGGTTCGGCGTGGGCGTCGATGGACCCCTGGGGCGGGATGCGGATGAGGTTGGCGTCCAGTTGCCGGCCGGGCTCGGCCAGTCGCCACAGGGCGCCGGTCGACGCCGGGTCGGTCGCGGCGAGCGAGCCGGCGTCGCCCAGGATCCGCGCAACGGGAGTGTCGGCCGTGCCGGGGAGCTCCTCCGGGTCAGTCATGGATCGTGCCACCATCCGATACGGCCCCGCCCCGGGCCGGTTCACCTGTTCGGCAGGCGATCCGCAGTGCTCATGGCGGATGCCCAGAAAAATCTAGCACCGGCCGTCGTCCGCGCCGCGGCCGATGCCCGGTCACTCCTCCTCGGACGTGGTGGGGCGTGTCCGCCCGGGCTCCGGTGCCTCACCCTCCTGCGCGCGGGCGTGGAGCACGTCCCCGATGAACAGGTCGTACACCAGCACGCCGATCACACCGCCGACGAGCGGCCCGACGATCGGAATCCACCAGTAGTCGCTGAACGCCCCGGCCAGGCTGCCCGGAAACGCGAGATCCTCCCATCCCGCCATCCAGGTGAACAGGCGCGGGCCGAAGTCGCGGGCCGGGTTGATGGCGTATCCCGCGTTCGCCCCGAAGGACATGCCGATGGCCGCCACGACGAAGCCGATCACGAGCGGGCCGAGGTTCGCCTTCACGGCCGTGTTGCGCAGGTCGATGATCGCCACCACCAGCATGACCAGGAAGGCGGTACCGACGATCTGGTCGACCAGCGGACCCCAGACGCCGCCGTTGAAGTACGGCGCCGGGAACGTGGCGAAGATCGAGAACGAGGCGAGGGTGTGCCCGTTCGTCTTGGGCCCCGTCATGGCGTCGTCGAAGGCGTTGATGGCGTCGTGGTACACGGCGTAGACCAGTGCCGCCCCGGCCAGGGCGCCGAGCACCTGGGACGCCCAGTAGGGCACGACCTTGACCCAGGGGAACTTGCGGCGGACGGCGAAGGCCAGGGTGACCGCTGGGTTGATGTGGGCTCCGCTGACCCCGCCGGCCACATAGATGCCGAGGATCACGGCCATGGCCCAGCCCCAGGTGATCAGCAGCCAGTCACCGGCACCGAGGAAGAAGACGGTGGGCCCCTCGGTACGCCCCGAGCCGGGCAGCGCCGCCACCGTCATCGCCACCACGCCGCATCCGAAGGCGATGAGGACGAACGTCCCCAGGAACTCCGCCAGGCACTCGCCCGCCAGACCTGCGCGACGTCTGAGCCGTGAGGGTTTCACCAGAGGCCTGATCTCCACTGCCATGTGATTTCTCCCAGGGTTCGCTGCGGTCCCGTCTGACGCGCGGTAGTCCCGTCGTAACCCGGCGCATGCGTCGCGGCAACCGCAAAGGCCCCTCTGACCGCTCGCTCACCATGCCTGCCAGGACGAGCCGGTACCGGTGCAGGTGGCCGACGGTCCTCAGTGATCCCGGGGCGTCTCGTCCGCCGGCTCCTTATTGGTGAAAACCGGTTCCGGATTGGTGAAAACCGGTTCCGGCCATCGGAGGCAGCTGACATGACCGAACACCCGGCGCAGACCTCCGTCCGGACGGACCCGTACGACGGAGAAGCAGCGGCACCCGCACGGCCCGCCCTGCGGGTGGTCCACGAGTCCGACGGGATCGACCTGGCCGCCGCGGAAATCGCGGCAGGCCGGTTCCTCGACGCCCTCGGCATCTCCACGGCCTCGGAGAGCCTGCGCGGCACACCCGGCCGGATGGCCCGCGCGTACGCCGAACTCTTCAGCCCGCGCCCCTTCGACCTGACCACGTTCCCCAACGACGAGGGCTACGACGAACTCGTCCTCGCCCGGCGCATCCCCGTCCGGACCGTCTGCGAGCACCATCTGCTGCCGGTGGTCGGCACCGCGCACGTCGGCTACCTGCCCGGCGCCCGCATCCTGGGCCTGTCCAAGCTGGCGCGGGTGGTCGAGCACTTCGCGTGCCGGCCCCAGGTCCAGGAACGCCTGACCAAGCAGGTCGCCGACTGGTTGCAGGCCCATCTGGAGCCCAAGGGCGTCGGCGTCGTCATCGAGGCCGAGCACTCCTGCATGACGCTGCGCGGCGTGCAGGCCACCGGCTCCGACACCCTGACCTCCACCCTGCTCGGCCTCCTGCGCTCCGACGCCCGCTCCCGGGGCGAATTCCTCGCCCTGACGGGCGTGGCCAGCCGTCCGTAGAACGAGGTCGCCGGGCAAGACGCGCTGCTACGGGACCTGGATCTCATGGGTGCCGGGCAGAGGTCATGGCCGGGCGAGACGCGTGACCTGGTCGTGGAGGCGCTGTATGTGGTCCTCGGACTCCGGCTTCATCAGGACGCTGCGCAGGACGCGGGCGCCGTCGGCGTCGGCGGTGACCTTCGGGTGGCGCGCGGTGAAGGCGTCGCGGTCGGCCTTGAGGGTGCTCAGGAACACGGGATCGGGTCCCGTCATGCCGTCGGCCAGGACGCGTGCCGATGCCGCGTCGACAGTGCTGAGTGAGGCGGGCTCCACCGCGGGGAAGTAGCTGACGATGTCCAACTCGGGCTGCTGGTACAGCTCCAGGGCGTCCGAGGCGGTGATCAGGTCGGCCCAGCGCAGGGCGGCCCGGCGGCCGGCGCCGAGGACGAGGCCGAGTCCGTCGGGGGTGGGCGGGAGGACCTGGAAGGTGAGCCACAGGGCGGCGGCCGAGGCGCCGGCGCGGGAGCATTCCAGGCTGATCTCGCCGAGGTGGAGCTCGCTGGAGGTGAAGTAGGTGTAGGGCGAGTCGTGGAGGTAGAAGCGGCCCACCTCGGGGTCGCGGAAGAGGACGGCGCCGCAGCCGTAGGGCTGAAGGCCGTGCTTGTGCGGATCCACCACGATCGAGTCGCACTGGGCGATCGCCCGCCAGGGCCGCGGTGGTAGTCCTTCCGGACCGTCGGCGCCGGCGAGCAGGGTGAAGAAGCCGCCGTAGGCCGCGTCGACATGGAGCCGGACGCCGTAGCGGTCCCGGAGGGCGAGGGCGGTGTGGATCGGGTCGACGGCTCCGAGGCCGGTGGTGCCGGCGGTGAGAACGACCGTGCCGACTTCTCCCGTCCGCAGGATGTCCTCGAGCGCGTCGAGGCTGATCCGGCCGCGGTCGTCGGTCGGGATCGGGTACCCCTTCATGCCTAGGACGTGGCACATGCGGCCGTGGGTGTAGTGGGCGTCGGCGCTGTAGGCGATGCCGCGGCCGGGGTGGAGCTCGCGGGCGACGAAGAGGGCTTCGAGGTTGGCGATCGTGCCGCTGGTGGTGAGGTGGCCGAGGTGGGTGTCGTAGCCGAACATCGCGGCCAGTTGCGCGACGGCCTCGCGTTCCATGCGGGCGGTGGCCGGGCCGCCGTCCAGGGCGTGGTTGTTGGGGTTGATCAGCATGGTGGTGAGGTGGCCGACGATGGCCGCCGGGTGCGGGGGCTTGAGCATCTGCCCCGCGTAGCGCGGGTGGAAGAAGGGGTAGTTCTCCTTCAGCCTCCCGGTGAGCTCATCGAAGGCGGCGGCGAAGCGGTCGTCGTCGACGAGGAGGGACGGGTGCTGCTCGTAGGGGCCGAAGGTGTCGGCCCACTGCTGTATCGCGTCGTTGGCCCGGCCGAGCCAGTGCTGCAGGTCCACTGATCTCCCTCTCTTCCGACTTGGTGGCGTTCACCATAGAGAATAGTTGACTGCTCAGCAATTGATTGCTCAGCAATTGATTGCTCAGTAATTGAGATGGCAGTAGATGAGGAAGCAGTAAAGTCGGCCGGGTGAACCCCGCGAACCGAGAGAACGACGAAGCCGCCCGCGCCGCCGACAGCGGGCTCGTGCACGACTTCGGACTGCTGATCAAGGCCGCCACCCGCCTGGAACAGCGGATCGACACGGCCCTGCGCAGGGAGTGCGAGGTCAGCCACACGATGTTCGAGGTCCTCATCCGGCTGTGCCGGCACCCGGACGAGGAGATCTCACAGCGTCGGCTCGCCGACGACCTCACACTCACCAGCAGCGGCATCACCCGCCTGATCGACCGGATGGAGGGAGCCGGCCTGGTGCGGCGCGTACCGGCTCCCGGGGACCGCAGGAGCGTCCTGGTCGAGGCGACCGATCACGGCCGTGCGGTCTTCCTTCGGGCTGCCGGCGTCCACGCGGAGGTCGTGGAGCGCTACTTCGTGGCACCGGTGGCCCACGCCGACTACGGACGGCTGACCCACGCGCTGGGCGAGATCGAGAAGGCGCTGCGCGACACCTGAGGCGTCCTCGGCAAACGACGTCGGTACGGCCCTGGCCGGATCCAGCACCCCCTCGGCGAGATCACGGTCACCCTCGTCGCAGCGGCCGTCATGTCCCGAGCGTGACCGCGGTGCCGGTGGTTTCGCGAAGAACGGCTCGTACCCCCCCGGTGCCCAGGAGGGTACGAGCCTTGCGTCCACGGCCCTCGCGTCAGGGTGTGTAGACGGTGGGGCGCGGAGCCGTCGGCATGGCGTTGCCAATGAAGAAGCTCGGGTGCGGGGGCTGGTTGTAGGCGGTGTTCTGCCAGGCCAGCGCCGTGCGGTACTGGGTGTCGTGGAGCAGGGTCGTGATCTTCGTGCTGGTCTGGTTCGGGGTGGAGTAGATGCGCAGCGCCCTGTTGTCGCTCGTGCGCCAGACGACCTCTTCGCGCCAGTCGCCGAGGATGTCGCCGGACAGGGCCGGGGTGGACTTGGTGCCGTTGGTGGAGGCGACGCCGGAGCCGGTCAGCAGACGGGTGTCTCCGGACGTGCCGTACTTGTCGATGCGGGTGCCGTCGAGGAGCTCGCGGACGGGGTCGCCGTCCCACCAGGACAGGAAGTTGACGCTGGAGGGCTCCCGGCCCAGGGAGGCACCGGTGGCGGAGCGCAGGGTCGTGTCGGAGGCGGACCAGGCCTCGGCGCCCGCGCTGCCGGCGTAGATGTCGGCGGCGACGCCACGGCCGTTGTCGGAGCCCGACGCCGTCTGCCACAGCCTCGCACCCGTGCGGGCGTCGGCCATCCAGGAGCCGGGCTTGCTGGAGTCCTCCGAGACCTTGAAGTACTCCAGGCCCGGGCGGGACGGGTTGAGGTCGCCGACATGGCCGGCGTCGCCGTGGCCGAGCCTGGTGGTCCACAGGCCGCTGCCGTTGTCGTCCACCGTCATCGCGCCGTAGACGATCTCGTCCTTGCCGTCGGCGTCGACGTCGGCGACGGACAGGCTGTGGTTGCCCTGGCCGTCGTAGCCCTTGCCGCTGTTGGTGGAGGAGGTGGTGTCGAAGGTCCAGCGGCGGGTGAAGGCCCCGTTCCGCCAGTCCCAGGCCGCTATCACCGTGCGGGTGTAGTAGCCGCGCGCCATGATCAGGGAGGGGCGGGCGCCGTCGAGGTAGGCGGTGCCGGCGAGGAAGCGGTCGACGCGGTTGCCGTAGTTGTCGCCCCAGGAGGAGACGTTGCCGCGGCCCGGGACGTAGTCGACGCTCTGCATCGCCTTGCCCGTCCGGCCGTTGAACATCGTCAGGTACTCGGGCCCGGACAGGACGTATCCGCTGGAGTTGCGGTGGTCGGCGGAGGAGCTGCCGATGACCGCGCCGGTGCCGTCCCGGGTGCCCTCGGCGGTCTTCATGGCGACTTCGGCCTTGCCGTCACCGTCGTAGTCGTAGACCTGGAACTGCGTGTAGTGGGCGCCGGAGCGGATGTTGCGGCCCAGGTCGATACGCCACAGCCGGGTGCCGTCGAGCTTGATGCCGTCGACGACGGTGTTGCCGGTGTAGCCGGACTGGGAGTTGTCCTTGGCGTTGGTGGGCTGCCACTTCAGGACGAGGTCCAGGGCGCCGTCGCCGTCGAGGTCGCCGACGGAGGCGTCGTTGGCCTCGTAGGTGTAGGCCGAGTTCCCCGGAGCGGTACCGCCCGCGGGCGGGGAGATCGGCACGTCCTTGTAGCCCGTGCGGAACTGGACCGCGGACGCGGACGCGGCCTGCTCGCTGCCGTTGACCACGGCGCGCACCGTGTAGTCGGCCGAGGCCGCGCCGCCCGCGTCGAAGTAGTTCGTCGAGGCGGTGACGGGCGAGGAGTTGAGTCTGGTACCGCCACGGTAGACGTTGAACGACACGTCGTTCGGGTCGGTCGCCAGCCATCGCCATGACACCAGGTTTCCGCTGTCGGTGTGCACGCTGGTCAGTCCGCGGTCGAGCTTCTCGACCTGCCGTGCGGTCGCGGCGTGCGCGCTCTGCGGCAGTGCGACGAGCGCGGAGACGGCCAGTGCGGCAGCGCCGACGCAGCCGATGAACCGGCCGCCTGGCCGGTGGGGCGATCGCCACGGTCGTGGCGCGGTGGGGGGACGCCGGTGCGAGCCGGTCACAGTGGCCTCCGGGGCGTGGGGGGTATGGGAACGCTCCCATGGTGAGGGAGCGTAAGAAGGAGCTGATGCCTCGTCAAGGATTCTGTCCAGTCCACTGTTCGGCCCTGTTCGGATCCGTGAGTTTCTCCGTACCGATGGATTGACAGTCGGGCGGCGGGCCTTGAACACTGCGGGATGCGTCTCACGGTCAACTGTGGTCGAAGGCAGTCGAACTGGTTCGTCCGGCCAGTGAACTCATGTGTTGTGCACGGCAGTCAGTGGATCCCCGCACCTGCAACCTTCCCTTTCGAGGATGGAGCCTCTGGTGCCCGCTTAAACAGGTTGTGAACGCTCCCAGCGTGTGCAGGCGGATCGCCCCAGTCCCGGAAACTCCACCCCCCACAACCCGCTGCCCGCCGGCCGCGGCATCTCACGCGCGGCCGGCGGACAGGGAGGAGTGACCATGTCCCCGATCCCCGCTCCCATTCCCGCTCGGATCACCCGCCGGACGCTGCTCAAAGCCACCACCGCGACCGCCGGTGCGATCGCCGGAGCCGCCGCGCTCGCCGAACTCGAGACGCCGGCCCACGCTGCCGCCGGGTTCGTCAAGGGCGTCGACATCAGCTGGGTGCCGCAGATGGAGGCGCGCGGCTACTCCTGGAGGAACGCGAGCGGGCAGACGCAGGACCTGCTGCCCCTTCTGAAGGGGTACGGCATCACGGCGGTCCGGCTCCGTACGTTCGTCAACCCCTCCGGCGACCCGGCCAACGGGCACTGCGCCATCGGCGAGGTCGCCGCCTTCGCCAAGCGGGTCAAGGCCGCCGGCATGTCGATCATGCTGGACTACATGTTCGGCGACACCTGGAACTCCGTCGGGGTGCAGAACCCGCCCGCCGCCTGGCGGAACATGGGCTACAGCCAGATGCTCACCGCGATGAGCGGCTACGTGAACCAGACGATGACCGTCATGAAGAACAACGACGTGCTCCCCACCTGGGTGCAGATCGGCAACGAGATCAACAGCGGGATCTGCCGCCCCGTCGGCAGCGTCTCCAACCCGGCGCAGCTGACCGGCCTGCTCAACGCTGCCTACGCCCAGGTCAAGGCGGTCTCGCCGAACTCGACGGTGTGCATCCACGTGGCCCAGCCGCAGAAGTACGACGTGATGACGACGTTCTTCAGCCGCTACGCGGCGAACGGCGGCAAGTGGGACATGTCGGTGTTCTCCTCCTACGGCAGCGCCGACGTCGCCCCCGGGATCGTGGCGAACATGAAGAGGATCTCCGACGCCTACGGAAAACTGTTCCTGCAGAGCGAGTTCGGCGGTCGGGTGGACCGGGCTGCCTCCACCCGGGCCGCACTGGTCGCCTACACCAGGGCGCTGAAGGCCAACGGCGGACAGGGCATCTTCTACTGGGAGCCGGAGTGCATGTCCCCGTTCACCGGCTACGACATGGGCGCCTGGGACTCGTCCAGCAAGCGCCCCACCGTCATCATGGACGGCTTCACTCAGGCCTGAGCGGCGAGCCGTACGCCCCCACCCGTACAACCTTGTGGCGAAGGACGGACCCATGATTGTAATGAGCATGGCATCGAGGCGCCGTGGTGGACGCGGCGCCCAGCTGGGAGCGGCGGGCCTGCTGACCCTCGCGACTCTCGCCGGCACGGGCGCGGCCCACAGTGCCGCCGCCGCACCGCAGGCTCTGCCGGCCGGCTGCTCCGGCACCTCCTCCATCACCTGTCGTTACGCTGTCGCGCCGGGCAACTACGACGTGACGGTCTCCATCGGCGGCGCCTCCGCCGGGCAGACCGAGATGTGGGCCGAGGCCCGGCGTCTGATGCTCCCGGCGACGAGAACGGCGGCCGGAGCCGTCGCCACCTACTCGTTCACCGTCAACGTGCGCCAGCCGGAGGGGCAGCCCACCGGCCAGGGCGGCACCGGGAACCCCGGTCTGGACCTCCGGTTCACGGGTTCAGGCCCGCAGGTCTCGGCCGTCTCGGTGAAACCGGCCTCGCAGCCACTGGTCGCCTACCTGGCCGGCGACTCGACCGTGTGCGACCAGCCGGTGGCTCCGTACACCGGCTGGGGGCAGATGATCACGCCCTCGCTACGTCCCGGCGCGGTCATCGCCAACTACGGCGACTCGGGGGAGAGTTCGGGCAGCTTCCTCAGCAACTCGGCGCTCTTGCCCGCACTGCTGGCCAAGGTCAAGGTGAACGATCCGGTCTTCATCCAGTTCGGCCACAACGACAAGCAGACCAGCGCGTCCGCCTACCGGAACAACCTCACCACCATGATCTCGCGGGTCCGCGCCAAGGGCGGTGTTCCGGTCCTGGTGACGCCACCGGTCCGCAGACTGTTCGACGGCAACCGGCTCACGCCCACGGCACTGCACGTCAACGGCGTCAACGTGAACCTGCCCGCCGAGATGCGCGCGGTCGGCACGGCCCAGCGGGTTCCGGTGGTCGACCTGACCGCCCGGAGCAAGGCGCTGGTCGAATCCCTCGGACCGTCCGCCTCCGCACAGCTCTTTCTGCGCTCCTCCGTCGACGGCGTCACGGACAACACCCACTTCTCGCAGTACGGCGCGACCCAGATGGGCGCCCTGCTGCTCCGGAGCATCCGGGAGCAGAACCTGCCCCTCGCCGCCCACCTGCGCTGACCGACGTACGACGGAGCCCGCCCCTGGGAGGGAACAGATGAAGAACCTACGGACCGTCATCACCACCGCGCTGGTGATCGCCCTGTCGAGCCTCGGACTCAGTGCCGCCTCCGCGGCCGACAGCACCGCGACGCGCTGCGCCGGCACCGCGGGCGCCGCGGCACCGGCGCCCCGAGCGGCCGCCCAGCCGGTCACCGTGTGGCTGGCCGGCGACTCGACCATGGCCAACCCGGGCTCCGCCCGCTGCCCGGTCGGCTGGGGCAGCCAGTTCGACGCCCTGTTCAACGCCGACGTCACCGTCAGGAACCAGGCCGTGGGAGGCCGCAGTATCCAGACATGGCTGTACGAGGGGAACGTCAGCGGCACCAAGGGCTCGGACGGCGAGTGCCGCCTCACCTCGAACTCGTACTCCTCACGCTGGCAGGCGATGCTGAACGCGAGCACCGGGATGAAGGCCGGCGACTACCTGTTCATCCAGTTCGGCATCAACGACTCCTCCTCGACCTGCCCCCGGCACGTCGGCCCCGCCCGCTACCGGCAGTTGATGACCACGATGGTGCAGGCCGCCCTGGCCCGGGGAGCGCACCCGGTGCTGCTCACCCCGGTGGCCGCGATCACCTGTTCCGGAAGCACGGCGACGAAGAACCGCGGCTTCGTGAACGAGACCTTCGCCGTCGGATCCGCCACCAGGGCGCCGGTCGTCGACCTGCAGTCGCTGAGCGTCTCGCTCTACAACAGCCTGCGCTTCTGCCCGCACAACGGCGACTTCGGATCGGGCCCCGTCGGCGCGTTCTTCTGCAACGACCGCACCCACTTCGAGACCTACGGTGCGCAGCGCATCGCCTCACTCGTCGCCGGGGACGTGCGCAGGCAGAACCTCGCGCTCGCCGCCTATCTCAGGTAGCGCCGGGATCCGGTCACGAGGGGCTGACTAGCATGGCTGCCGGCATCCGAAGACGCCGCGTCGGCCTCCTGGCCGGTCGGCACCGGCAGAGGGCAGGAAGGGCGCAACACGATGACGGGGCTCCGCGACGCCGTCGCACTCGACGACCCGGTGGGCGAGTCGCTCCGCGGGCACCACGCACACCTCGCCCGCCGGCTCGGCGGCGCTGTCACCTACATACCCGGAGTCGCGACCTTCTCCGCGGTATCCGACGAGCCGGGCCCGGAGGCATGGGCCGACCTGGCCAAGCTGCTGGGGCCGGGCGAGTTCGCCGACATGTTCAGCTGCCCGGTGATGCCGCCGTCGCACTGGGAACCGGTCTTCGTCCTCGAGGGCCGCCAGATGATCTGGGCCGGCGACAGCGGCCCGGATCCCTCTCGTGCCGAGTTCGACTCCGGCGTGGTCGAACTCGGCGTGGAGAGCGTGCCCGAGATGCTCGACCTCGTCGAGCGGACCCGGCCGGGGCCCTTCTAGCCCCGCACACACGAGCTCGGCACCTACCTCGGCATCCGCGACGGCGGCAGGCTGGTGGCGATGGCGGGAGAGCGGCTGAGGCCTCCCGGATGGACCGAGATCAGCGCAGTCTGCACCGCCCCCGAGGCACGCGGACAGGGCCATGCGGTCCGCCTGCTGCGCGCGCTGGCCGCACGCATCGTGGCGCGCGGCGAACGCCCCTTCCTGCACGTGGCCGAGGCGAACAGCGGCGCGCTCGCGCTCTACGAGCGGCTCGGCTTCGAGACCCGCAAGCACGTGACGTTCCGCGGGTTCCGCACCCCGTGAGACGTCGGGTCCGCCCGCCCGGTGGACCATTGACCGTGGACGACGCCGTCGCCGTGGCGGAAGCACGGATCCGGCGGGAAACATAGCGGCGCACACCGAGCACCTCGTCGTGGAGCACGCAGCCGCACAGCCGCCGCGTACGCGTACGGCCGGCGAGCGGTCGACGAGGCCTGGTGCGTCTTCTCCGTCACCAAAAGCGTGCTGTCCTCGCTCGTCGGGTGTGCGGTCAGGGACGGCCGGCTGGAACTCGGAGCCGCCCTCGGCGAGTTGCCGGCCGCTCGTGCGCTGGACCAGGACCTCCAGGACCGCGCCGAGCGCCGTATCTTCGGTCCGCTGGGCGTCACCCGCCCGCACTGGCGCCATCAGCGCGGCCGTACGGCGGCCTTCGCTCAAGGCGGCCCTTCCGCTCGCGCCCTTCGATCGCGGACCGCAGCCAGATCTCCCGCTCGAAGACCAAGTGCCCCTACGTCCCGCCGGGCGGCACGGGAACGGAGTCGTGCCTGTTTTCGAACCTTGGGCCTGGGACGGCTGCGACTGAGCGCCGCAGCCATTTCATTGAGTGCTTCGGTGAGCTGTGAGCGCGCATCCGTGACGATTGCGGCCGGTGCGTCGGCGGTCCGTACTTCGTCGAGGCGATCCTTCACGCAACCATGGTCGGGACCATGTGAGTCGTCGGTTGATCTCTTGAGGGGCAGAGGCGCGTATGGACATTCGGCAGCTGGAGTACTTCCTTGCGATTGTCGATCGTGGGGGGTTCAACCGTGCGGCCTCGGCTCTGTACGTGTCGCAGCCGTCGCTGTCGCAGGCCGTGCGGGCACTGGAGCGTGATCTCGGCTCCGAGCTCTTCCATCGCATTGGGCGCAGAGCAGTGCTGACGGAGGCCGGAAGGGCCCTGATCGAGCCTGCCCGGGAGGCCGTGCGGAGTCTGGAGACGGCGCGGGCGAGTGTCGCGGCGGTGCATGAGCTGCGTGAGGGGCGCCTGGACATGGCGTCGATGCCGTCGCAGGCGGTGGAGCCGCTGACGACCTTGGTGAGTGCCTTCAGTCACCGGTATCCCGGCGTCTCTGTGGCCATCCATGCGGTGTTCACATCGCGTGATGTGATCGACATGGTGCGCACCGGGGCCGTGGAGTTGGGGCTCCTGGCGTCCGCGGGTCCGGTCTCCGACAAGGAGGTCGTCTCACATGCGCTGGGGCGGCAGCGTTTTGTGCTGGTGGTGCCGGCCGACGGCCCGTTCTCCGGTCGGACGGCGGTGGAGTGCCGGGAGCTCGCGGGACAGCGACTGATCGTCGGGCAGTCGGGCACCGGGATGCGCGCCTACGTCGACGCGCTGCGGGAGCAGGGCATCGAGTTCACGGTCGCCGCGGAGACCGAGCACCGGGTGTCGCTCATGCCCCTGGTACTGGCCGGGGTCGGGCTCGCGGTGGTCACGGATGCCTGGCGGGACCTCGCCCGGCGACTGGGCGCCCGCGTCCTGGACATCGAGCCGGAGACCACCTTGGACATCGCCCTCGTCAGCCGCCGCGGCAGCCTGTCGCCCGCGGCCGCCGCGTTCGTCACGGCCGCGACCTCGGCAGGCCATAGCTGATAGGCACCGCTTATAAGGGAGATCCGCTTTGCGTCTTGGACGCCTCACGGACCGCCTTGTTGCAATCAACGGCATGACGACGAACCACCGCATTGCCCTGATCCCCGGCGACGGCATCGGCGCCGAGGTACTGCCCCCGGCGCAGCTGGTGCTCGATGTTCTCGGCCGCCGCCACGGCTTCAGCCTGTCCTACACCTCGTACGACTGGTCGTGCGAGCGGTACCTTCGGGAGGGCGCCATGATGCCCGCCGACGGGATCGACCAGCTGCGCGACAAGGACGCGATCCTGCTGGGCGCGGTGGGATACCCGGGGGTGCCCGACCATGTCTCGCTGTGGGGGCTGCTGATCCCCATCCGGCGCAGCTTCCGCCAGTACGTCAATCTCCGGCCCATCCGTGTCTTCGAAGGCATCGAAAGCCCGGTGCGCGGTGCCCGGCCGGGCGAGGTCGACTTCGTTGTCGTGCGCGAGAACATGGAAGGCGAGTACAGCGAGGTCGGCGGCCGGCTCAACAGCGGCTTCCCGGACGAGATCGCCGTACAGGAGGCCGTGTTCACCCGGGCCGGCGTCACTCGCGTGCTGGACTACGCCTTCACGCTCGCCTCCCGGCGTGGCGGCCGCCTGACCTCCGCGACCAAGTCGAACGGCATCGTGCACACCATGCCGTTCTGGGACCAGCTCGTCGCCGAGCGGGCCGCCTCGTTCCCGCAGGTCGCCTGGGACCAGGAGCACATCGACGCGCTCGCGGCCAAGTTCGTCCTCGAGCCGGCCCGCTTCGACGTCGTCGTCGCCTCCAACCTGTTTGGCGACATCCTCAGCGACCTCGCGGCCGCGGTCGCCGGATCCATCGGCGTCGCCCCGGCGGCCAACCTCAACCCCGAGCGGGACTTCCCCTCGATGTTCGAGCCGGTGCACGGCTCCGCGCCCGACATCGCGGGCCAGGGCATCGCCAACCCGCTGGGCGCGATCTGGTCCGCGGCCATGATGCTCGACCACCTCGGCCATCCCGCCGCGGCCAAGGACATCACGGACGCGATCACGTCGGTCCTGGCCAAGACCGACGCCCGCACCCGTGACTTGGGCGGAACCGCGACCACCGCCGAGTTCACCGACAAGCTGATCGAGCTCCTCTGAGCCGTCTCCCCTGCCTCAACGGGCAACAAAGCATGGTTTGACGTGCAGGTTTCCCGGGCGGAAAGTGAACTCCATCCCCAGCGGGGCCCGAACCGGAAAGTGCCCCACAGTGTCCGCACGGTGCCGGCGCCCGACTACCACCCAGACCACACCATCGAAAGGAGCGACCTCATGCGCATCCAGAAGCGTGTCGCCGTCATCGGTGCCGGCAGTATGGGCAGCCAGACCATGTGGCGTCTGGCCGCCCGCGGGGCCGAGGTCATCGGCTACGACCGGTACGCCCCGGGGCACGACCGTGGAGCGGCCGGGGGCGAGAGCCGCATGTTCCGAGCCGTCCACCTCGGCGACGCCAGATACACTCCGCTGCTGAAGCTCGCGGACGGGCTGTGGGAACAGCTCCAGGCGGAGACGAGCCGGTCGCTGCGACGCCGCAGCGGCTGCCTCGTGATGGGAGAGACCGCCTCACGGGACATGCAACTACTCCTCTCCGCCAGCGCCGCCCATGGTCTGGATCACGAGGTACTGGACCACGACGCCCTCGCCCGTCGCTACCCGCAGCATCGTCTCGCGGCCGGGCACACCGCCATCCTCGACCGGCAGGGCTCCATCATCAGGCCGGAGGCGTCGATCCAGGCCGCCGCGGGGCGTGCCGAGCAGCTGGGCGCCCGGCTGCACCGCCACACCCCGGTGCGGGAGATCGTCCCCGCGGCTGGAGGCGGCGTGCAGATCGTCACCGACCACGGCACGGACCACGTGGACGCCGCCGTGGTGACCGTGGGCCCCTGGATCAACACCCTGCTCCCGGACCTCCCACGGACCGTCGAGGTCCGCCGGGTGATCTGCTCCTGGCACCTGCCCACCCGCCACGACTGGTTCGCGGGCGGCGCTCCCGCCTTCTTGCGCGGCACACCCCACGACTGCTTCGGCATCCCGTCGCCCGACGGCATCTCCGTCAAGCTCGGTCTGTCCTTCAGGTACCACGCGTCGGTGCCCGAGCCCGAACGGCTCGACCGTACGGTCCGCCCCGAAGAACTCAACGTCTTCCACGAGCTCATCAGTGAACTCATGCCCGACCTGAACCCCGACCCCATCAGGACGTCGGCCTACATGGAGGGCTACACGAATCCGCCTGGTTCGCCGTCCGGGTACCCGCTCGTAGGCCATCTCCCCGGCGAGGACGACATCATCGTCATGGCCGGATTCTCCGGCAGCGGCTTCAAGTTCTCGCCCGCGATGGGCGAGATCGGCGCCGACCTGGCACTCGACGGCACCACGACGCACCCCATCGACTTCCTCGCTCCGGCAGGAGTCGGCGCCGCCTGACCCCCGGCGATTGTCGACGGCATCACCCTCCACCTGCACATCTCTGTCAGAGCATGTCCGAAAAGGGCCAGGCCGGCGGTAACCAGTTCCCCCAAACAAGAAAGCGGAGCACTTCCATGCCCATTCCCTCGTTCCAGTTCCGCCCGAAGTACGTCTCGTTCGACTGCTACGGCACGTTGATCGAGTGGCCGATGACCCCCATCACCCATGAACTCGTCGGCGACCAGATCCCGGCCGAGCAGTGGAACCAGTTCGTCAAGGAGTTCCGGGGCTACCGCTACGACCAGGTCCGCGGCGAGTACTACGCCTACGAGCAGGTGCTGCAGGACTCCTTCGAGCGGGTCTGCCGCAAGTGGGGTGTGAAGGCGGGCCCGGACGCGGGCAAGCGGCTCGCCGACGGCGTGCGCAGCTGGGGCCCGCACGCCGACATTCCCGAGCCGCTCAAGAAGATGGGCGAGAACTACAAGCTGGTCATCCTCTCCAACGCCGATGACTCCTTCCTCGAGGAGAGCGTGCCCCGGCTCGGGGCGGACTTCCACGCGGTCTACACGGCGGAACAGGCCGGCTACTACAAGCCCCGTTACGCCGCTTTCGAGTACATGCTCGACCAGCTCGACGCGTCTCCCGAGGACTTCGTGCACGTCTCCTCGCACACCCGCTACGACCTGATGCCGATGCACGACATGGGCTTCCGCAACCTGGTCCTCCTGGACCGCGGCTGCGACCCGGTCACCCACGGCTACGACTACGTGACGGTGAAGTCCCTGGACGAGCTCAACACCATGCTCGGCATCTGACGCGCGACGCACGCCCCCTCACCCGGCACATCGAGGGCCGGCCGTTGCGTACGTGGTGGACAAGCGGCGGGGGCACGTGGTCGACGAGACGCACCCCGCCTGAAGGCGAGTAGCACGCGCCCCGGCCGGTAGCTCCTACCGGCCGGGGCGCGTGCTACTCGCCTTTGCCGCTTGCGCGAGGCGCTGGAGGGCGCCTGCTGCCTGCGCGGCGACGCCGAGCAATACGGATGGGACCGGGCGGTAGCCGCCCGGTCCCATCGCCGCACAGTCCATCGCTGAGCCGGATTTCTGCCACTGCGTGGTCATCAGGGCATCGAGAGCAAGCGCCTTCTGGACAGGCTGCCCTCGCGAGAGGACTCGACGACGATCGTGCCCTGCGGCATCGGCGTTACGACACGATCAGGTAGATCTTGCGCACGGTTTCGATGGTCTTCCAGACACCGACGTAGCCCGGCTTCATGACAAAGCTGTCGCCTGCCTTGTAGACCACCGGCTCGCCGCCTTCCGGCGTGAGTTCGATGACGCCGGAGAGGATGTGGCAGAACTCGAAGGTCTCGCCCTTGATCGAGTGCGTCTCGCCGGGCGTGGCTTCCCAGACGCCCGTTTTGATCGTTTCCCCGCGGGCGGCGTCCTGGGCCCAGGTCTTGTAAGCCGGGTTGCCGGAGATCAGGCGCTCCGGCAGCGGGCCGGACTCGAGGGGGGCAAAGGAGGGGTCGGTATCGAGGGTCTTCAGAAGCGACATGCTTTTTCCTCTACTGGTTCTGGTAATCGCGCACACAGGGATCGGACATACCAAGCGTCACCGGGCCGAGTTCGACCAGGCTCATCGCGCATCTCGGACCAAGCCCTGACGGCTGCCGGCCACGGTGTCGGCGCGCAGCAGATCGGCGAGCGTCTCGGCGGGCAGCAGGCCATCGTCCTGAAGGAGTCAGGCCACGCATCGGCTGGTGGCGAGGGCTTCCATGGCGATGTCGACGGCCTCAGCGGACCCGATGTGTCCGGGTCGGGCGGTCACGGGGCCGGTAAAGCTCGCGACACCCGACCCAGCGCCTTCCAGGGGCGTGCCGATCACCGAAGGCGACCTGATGGGCGACCTCGGCAAGCACCGGATCGACCGCGCCCGGGCATGATGCTCGAACGGGCCTGCACCCCGGCGGCGTGGATGGTGCGACTGTTGCGGTCCACTGAGTATCTCCGCAGTCCCGCACGGAGCCGACGGGTGATCTGTCGGTTGCGGGCACGATATTCGGACATTGTGTCAAGCGGCGGCGCGCGGACCGTGTCCACGTCGGCGCTCATGCAGAGGTCGATATCGGCCTCGCATCCGGCCGGGAAAGCGGAGACGAGGTGGATCCCTGCGTCCACCGGCTCACCGAACACCCTGCGTCCACCGGCTCACCGAACACCTCGTCGAGGTGGCCGATCAGGTCGCCCCGCACGACATCCACGAGCGCGGTGCGGCGGCGACTTGTCGTCCCAGCAAGCCGAAGCCACCCGTGATGACGAACCTCATGCGCCTCCCCCTCGGTGGCTCCGGTAGTCGCTGAGCCAGCGGAGACCTTCGCTCGTGCCGGCGCGAGGGTGGTACTCGCAGCCGGTCCACCCGTCGAAGCCCAGCTCGTCGACGACGTCGAACAGGTGGTGGACGTCGAGCTCGCCCCGGTCGGGCTCGCCTCGGTCGGGGACGCCCGCGATCTGCAGATGACCGACCCGGCCGGTCGGCAGGTCGCGGCGCAGGGTCGCGGTGAGGTCGCCTTCGACGATCTGGCAGTGGTAGAGGTCGAGTTGCACCTTGAGATTCGAGGCTCCCACCTCCTGCACGACGGCGTGGGCCTCGGCCTGGGTGCTCAGGAAGTAGCCGGGCATGTCGCGGCCGTTGATCGGCTCGATGAGGATGTCGGCGCCCGCCGCGGCGGCCCGTTCCGCGGCCCAGTGCAAGTGGGTCAGGTAGGTGTCGCGGTGTTTGGCCCGCTCGGCCGGTGTCGCGTCCGGTCGGACCAGCCCGGCCATCAGGTGCACCCGCGGGCAGCCCAGCGCCGCAGCGTACTCCAGCGCCCGGTCGACCCCGGAACGCACCTCCGCCTCGCGTCCGGGCAGTGCCGCCACGCCGCGCTCCCCGGCCTCCCACGCTCCGGCAGGTGCGTTGAAGAGCACCTGCTCGAGGCCGTGGTCGTCGAGTCGGCGGCGCAGCTCGGCGGCCTCGTACGCATAGGGGAAGAGGTACTCGACGGCCTGGAAGCCGTCGGCCGAGGCCGCGGCGAAGCGGTCGAGGAAATCGTGCTCCTTGTACATCATGGTCAGGTTCGCTGCGAACCTCGGCATGCTGGCTCCTGTGGTCCGGCCGGGGACGGCCAGAGGCGGTGGTTGACGACGTGCTTCTCGGTGGTGAGCAGCGCTGCGGCTGCGACGACAAGGGCGATTCCCGAGACGTGCATCGGGATCACCGCGGTGCCGGTGGCGTCCTTGAGCGCGCCGGTCATCGGCCGGTCACGACGCCACGCCTCACGAAGACCGCATCTCTGTGGCATGGACAAGTGCAGCCGCCCGCTCGTGCAGTACACGCACCGCGTCCTCCGCTCCGCTGCGCGGGCTGGAGAGCACGGGCTTGCCGACGGCTTCGGCGATCGCGGGAGCCAGCCGTGCCATGGACGCCTGGGCCAGCACGATCGCGTCGACCTCCGTGGCCAGCGCCCGTGCCCCCTCCAGCACCATCGCGTCGTGGTTGTCGCGGTCACCGGACATCAGCACCGAGAAGGCGCCCTCGCAGAGCCGCTCCTGGACGCTGATGTCACGACCGGCCGCCCGTGCCTTCTCCTCGACGAGGGCACGGGTCGGCGGCAGCGTCGTGGGGACCGTCGCCAGGACGCCGACGGCGTCCGCGCTCTTGACCGCCGACGCGGTCATCGCGTCGTCGATCTTGACGATCGGGACGGAGACCAGGCGTCGGGCCACGTCGATGGCCGGACCGACCGAGGAGCAGGCGGAGAAGATGACGTCGGCCCCCGCGGACTCCGCGGCCTGGGCCAGGTGCAGCATGCGCTGCGTGCTGGCAGGTGAGACCTCACCGTCGCGCACCACGGCTGCGAGCACGTCGCTGTCGACGAAGTGCAGAACCTTGGTGTCCGGCGCGAGTTCCGCGAGGTACTCGTTGATGAGCGAATCGGGGTTGATGAACAGCAGGCTGGTGTGCAGCACGGCGATCGAGGGAGTGGTGGACATGGTGGCTCCAACAGGGTGCGGTATCGGCCCGCGTGCCGAGGAGGGCACGGGAGCGCGAGACAGAGCGGTGCGAACCGGGCGCAACGCGCACGGCCGGAAGGGCGTATGACGGTCTTGTGTGGGTTGCGGCGAGGGCAGCGGGGCTGAGTTCACGTCACGCGTTTCCCCCCTCGGCGCGGGGGCTCAGGCGGCCGATGACCTCCAGGGCGGCGTCCCGGACCGCGTCGCGGCCCGCCGCCCACAGCGAGACGACGTCGGAGCCGGGCAGCGCGGACGGGAGGGTCACGCGGACGGCCTCCAGACAGGCGCGGCGCAGTTCGGCGTTGACGTTGACCTTGGCGACGCCTCGGGCGAGGGCGCCGTGCAACTCCTCGACGGGCAGACCACTGGCGCCGTGCAGGACGAGCGGGACCGGTACGGACTCGTGGATCGCGGCCAGCCGCTCCAGGTCCAGGCGGACCGGGTGCCTGGTGAAGCCGTGGACGTTGCCGACGGCGACGGCGAGTGCGTCCACGCCCGTCGCGGCCACGAAACGGGCCGCTTGCTGCGGATCGGTCATCGCCGCGGCCTGCGCGACGGCGTCGGTGGAGACGTCCTCGTCGCCCGGCAGGGCACCGAGCTCGGCCTCCACCCAGGCACCGTGGTCACGAGCCCGCCGGACCGCTTCCTTCGTCAACGCGATGTTCTCGGAGAACGGCAGATGGGAGCCATCGACCATGACGGAGGTGTAGCCGGCCTCCAGACAGGCGGTGATCTCGTCCAGGTCCCGGCTGTGATCGAGGTGCACCCCGAGGCGGGCGGCGGAGCGTCCGGCCGCGTCCAGCGCCAGCCGCATCAGGGCGTCGCGCCCAGCGTGCTTGAAAGGGCTGGAGCCCGCCTGGATGACGACCGGCCGTCCGGTTGCCTCGGCGGCGGCCGTGATGCCCTGGACCGTCTCCAGGTTGTAGGCGACGAACCCGGGCAGTGCGTGACCGGCGGCCGCGGCCTCCTTCAGGGCATCGGTTCCGTGCAGCAGCATCAGGCACTCCTCAGCAGGTCAAGAGCGTCGGCGAGGGCGTCGGTGCCCCCGACGTTCCCGGCGAAGACGATGTAGGGGATGCCGGCGGCGGGGCCGTCCACGGGCTCCCAGAGCGAGACGATGCCGGGCAGCAGCGTGCCCCGGGCCCAGGCACGGCGGATCTCCAGTCCATGGGTGGCGGTGTCACTGGAGGTGATACCGCCCTTGGCGACGACGAAAGCGGGCCGCCGGGCGGCGTTGACCTGACGCACGGCCTCCACCAGCGCGGCGGAGACCCTGCGGGAGATCGCCAGGCTGTCGTCCGCGTCGGCACCCGTCACCAGCACGCGAGAGGTGCGGATAACGGCGTCCGCCGCGTCCAGGGCCCCGGCGGCCGCGGCCGCGACCTCGGCGACGTGGGCGTCACGCCGCTCCTCGTCGAGCAGCAGGGCCACGTCCAGCTCGTACTCGGCGATCCCGCCTCGCTCCCGCAGCCGGTCCAACTGCCGTGTCGTCAGGGCAACATGAGACCCCACGACGATGAGACCGTGCGGTGCGTCCCCGCGCAGCGGGCGCAGTTCGGCCGGGGTGAGCGGTGCCCGCGCCGCCTGTCCGGCGCGGGCCCTGACGAAGGACGGCCCGACCCGGTACAGCAGCCGCGTGCCGTTCTCCTCCGCCTCCGCGAGGGCCAGGGCGAGCACCCGCAGGTCGTCGTCGCACACCGCGTCGACCACGGCCGTGCGTCCGCCGCGCAGCGACGACAGCAGCCGCGCCGTGTGCGCCGGGCCCCCACCTCGCAGGTCGTCGAGGGTGACGCGCAGGACCTCGTCCGCGGGTGTGCGTCCGCCCGTCTTCTCCTCGACCCACTCGGGCAGCGACGAGCTGCGGTAGCCGAAGGTGGCGTCGCGGGCGAACTCGCTCTCGCCGACCGGGAGCAGCCCGTCGGCCGTCCGCATCCAGTGGTTGGAGCCGACGGTCAGCCGGCCCGCCTCGATGTAGGCGGGGACCAGTACCACTCCGTCCGGAGCTTTGCCGTCCAGCTCGGTCAGCTCTTCGGCGAGGACGTCGGTCTCCAGCGGGAAGTGGCCGCGCAGCGTCGAGTCCCCACGGCTGGCCAGGACGTAACCGGTGTCCTCGGCCGCCGACGCCGCGTGCAGGGCGCGGACCACCTCGCGGTTACGGGCGGCGGCGTCCTCGGGGGACAGGCTGCGGGTGTTGGTGAGGACGAAGAAGACGGCGCTGTCCTGGCGCAGCGCCCAGCACAGGTCGTCCACCGTCCAGGAGGTCAGGACGGGCACGTCGGCGACCGTCTGGGTGCCGGTCGGATCGTCGTCGAGGACGACGAGACGGGGGCCGCCGGTTACGCGGGCGGCCACTTCCGCGGCGCTCACCTCGTGGACTGGAGGCAGCCCTTCCAGCACCCCTGCCTCGGGGACGGGCCGCGTTTGGGCATGGAGGGGTAGAGACATGGCGAATTCCTGACCTGTTACGCGTAGTCGAGTGGGGGAACGTCAGTCGAGGCCGCGCTTGATCACGTCACGCCAGGGCTTGACCGGGCCCCGCGACGACCTCGGGACGGAGCAGCTCGCCGAGGGTGCCGGCGGGCAGGAGGTCCTTGTCCAGGACGAGTTCGGCGACTGCGGGTCCGGTGGCGAGGGCCTCCTTGGCGATGGTCGTGGCCGCCTCGTAGCCGATGGACGGGTTGAGGGCGGTGACCAGGCCGATTGGTTCACCACCGCCGCCCGCAGCGTCTCGGTGTCGGCCGTGATCCCCGCGACGCACCGCTCGGCCAGTTCCCACGACCGCGTCGCGGAAATGCTGCGCAGCGTCACCGCCGGCGGTCTCGGCTCAGAACGACTTGTCCATCGCCTTGTGGTAAGCGCCGCCGAGCGGCAGGAACCAGGCTGTGCCATTGCAGAAGGGGGCCGGCACCTTCGGGAATCGCCGGGCGGGCGGCAGCACCTCGGTCCCGATTCCTTCACCGGGGATGAGGGCGATGCGGTGGTTCTGGTTCGTCATACGGCCGATTGCAGCAGCGGGCCGGGCAGCGCGTCCAAGACACAATCCCGATGTGCCTTATAAGGTGGTCCTATATGGCGGCCATTTCGCAGATTGGCGTTCGGTTCCGGATCGAGCACCAGGGCGCCCGCCGTCCGCCGCCAGGGTCGGTCACTACCGCCGGCCCCACCCCCTCCGGCGCCATCGGCAGCACCGACGCCCGATGTTCCGTCTCGGCCGCGACGGGCGAATCGACACCGTCCTCGCGCAGGTCGTCCGCACAGGCCCGTTCGGCCGTGCCCTGCTGCACAATGATCAGCCGGGGTCCGGTCGGCACGTCGCGAGCCACCGTTCTGCCCGGAGGGAACGGCGGTGTCTGGGCATCCCAGCCCGCGGTGGCCCGCCGAGGAGCGCGAGGACACCGAGACCTGTTACATCCTGAGCGGCCGCGCGCTCGTCACCGACGCCGCCAAGGGAGGGACCTTCGAGATCTCCGCAAGTGATGTCATCGTCCAGCCCAAGGGATGGTCCGGCCGCTGGGACGTCGAAGAGACGATCCGCAAGGTGTACGGCATCGGCAGGTGACGAGCTGCCTCACCAGGCCGCGTCCTCCCATTGGTCCAGCAGGGCGTCGGCCGACACCTCCTCGGGTTCGGCGGCCGGGCTCCGCGTGGACTGTTCGGTCCAGATCACCTTGCCGCGTGCCATGTACCGCGTGCCCCACCGCTGGGCGAACCGGGCGACGAGGAACAGTCCCCGCCCGCCCTCGTCGGTGATCGCGGCCCTGCGCAGGTGGGGTGAGGTGCTGCTGCCGTCTGCGACTTCGCAGATCAGGCTGTCGTCGTCGCGCAGCACCCGCAGCCGGATCGGTTCGATGCCGTAGCGGATGGCGTTGGTGACCAGCTCGCTCACGATCAACTCGGTCGTGAAGGCCATCTCCTCCAGTCCCCAGGTCCTGAGCCGCCCGGTGACGTCCGCCCTGACGCCCGCGACGACGGCCGGATCGCCGGGCACGTCCCACTCGGCCACCTGGGAGGGGTCCAGCAGCCGGGTGCGGGCGACGAGCAGGGCGATGTCGTCGCTCGACCGGGCGGGAAGCAACGCGTCGAGGACGTCCTGGCAGGTCTCCTCCGGAGTGCGGCGAGTGCCGGCCAGAGCGTGCCGCAACGCCTCCAGACCGGTGTCGATGCCCCGCTCCCGGTCCTCGACCAGACCGTCCGTGTAGAAGACCAGCCGCGAACCCTCGGGGAGGGTGACCTCGGCGGTCTCGAAGGGCTCGGCGCCACCCAGACCGAGCGGCGGTGAACCGGGCACCCGCAGGTACTCCACGGTGCCGTCGGGGTGCACCAGGGCCGGTTCCGGATGCCCGGACCGGGACAGGCAGCAGATTCCGGAGGCCGGATCGTAGATGGCGTAGAGGCAGGTGGCGCCCACGACGCTCTCGGCGTCCCGCTCCCCGTTCTCGTCGCTGTCGATCCGTGCGACCAGTTCGTCCAGGTGCCCGAGGAGCTCGTCCGGGGGCAGGTCGAGGGCGGAGAAGTTGTGCACTGCGGTACGCAGCCGGCCCATCGTGGCCGCGGCGTGCAGGCCGTGGCCCACCACGTCGCCGACCACCAGGGCAACCCGGGCACCGGGCAACGGGATCACGTCGAACCAGTCGCCGCCCACGCCCTCCAAAGCGGGCAGGTAGCGGTGGGCGACCTCGACGGCCGAGTGGTCGGGCAGGGAGCTCGGCAGCAGGCTGCGCTGCAGCGACTCGGCCAGCGTGTGCTCGCGGGTGTAGCGGCGGGCGTTGTCGACGGCGACCGCGGCCCGCGCGGCCAGTTCCTCGGCGAAGGCCAGATCCTCCCTGCCGAAGGGGGCGCCGTCGGAGCGCCAGAAGCTCGCCATGCCCAGCACCACACCGCGGGCCTGGAGCGGCACCGTGATCAGGGAGTGGAAACCGAGGTCCAGCACGCGCCTCGCCCGATCGGGGTCCTGGGCGCTCATCCAGCCGCCCGAAGCGGTCAGGTCGACGTCCAGGACCGCACGGCCGCGCTCGGCACCGACGGCCGCCGGCGACGTGGGGACGAAGCGGAGCAGCTCACCCACCGGATAGAGGGACCGGGCACCGCCGACGCCGTGCACCGCCACCCGGCGCATCTCGCGACCGGGCCCGGCCGACACCGCACCGCGCAGGATCGGATCCAGCAGGTCGACCGTGGCGGTGTCGGCGAACCGGGGGACCGCCACCTCGGCCAGCTCCTGCGCGGTACGCACCACGTCCAGCGTGGTTCCGATCCGTACCCCCGCCTCGTACAGCAGCCCCAGCCGCTCCCGGGCCACCTCCGCCCGGCCCGCCAGGGCCCGCAGCTCCGTCGTGTCGCGCAGTGTGGCCACGCTGCCCGAGGCACGGTCGTCGGGGTCGACCGGCCGTACGTTGACGGCCAGCAGCCGGTCGCCCGCAAGGTGCACCACGTCGGTGACCGGCCGGCCCGAGCCCAGCAGCTCGGCGGTGCCCGCCTCGAGACCGAGATCCGTGACCCGGCGCTCCTCGGCATCCGCGGGCAGGCCCAGCAGCCGCCGCGCCTCGTCGTTCGCGAGCAGCAGCCGGCCGTCGCTCCCGATGATCAGCACGCCCTCCCGCACCGCGTGCAGCACCGCGTCGTGATGCTCGTACATCCGCGTCATCTCGGACGGATCCAGGCCGCGGGTCTGCCGCCGCAACCGCCACGAGACCAGTGCGGTGCCACCCGCTGCGACCGCGAGCGCGCCTCCGGCGAACCCCAGCAGCTGCGGCAGTTGATCCTGCACCACGTCGTCCACACTGGCCACGGTGACCCCGACCGACACGAAACCGACGACCGTGAGTCCGTTGGTGTCGTAGACCGGGACGGTCGTGTCCACGGCAAGGCCCAGACTGCCTTCGAACGTCTTGGTGAACGGCCGGTCGGCGGCGCCGCCCTCGCGCACGGCGTAGATGTGCTTGCCGATCAGCTTCGGGTCGGGGTGGGTCCAGCGGAAGCCCTGGGGATCGAAGGTCACCACGTAGTCGACGCCGGTGTTCTTCCGGGTGTCCTCCGCCCGCGGCTGGAGCAGTTCGGTGGGGTCGCCGGACTTCATGGCGTCCAGCGTCCCCGGGGCCCGCGCGAAGGACTGGGCGACGCCCTTCGAGAGCTGACGCGCCTCCTGTGTGCTCGACTCCCGCGCCTGCACGACGAGTGCTCCTCCCGCGACGGCGGCGAACAGCACCATGATCACCAACTGCAGCAGGAACACCTGGCCGGCGACACTGCGTACTCTCGGCAGGGCCCGCCATCGTGCTCCCGTGGGCCGGACGCCGGGCTCCTGCTGCGCGTCCTGGCGCCCTCGCCGTCGTGAGGCCGAGTGGGTACGCCCGCCGCTGCGCGGGGAGGAGCGGAAGGCCGAGAATCGACCGGGGTGCCGGGCCATACCGACTCTTTACCATGCACGTTCATATTCAGCCATATGGCTGCATTCAGTCGGTCAGGTGCGAGCCCACCTCTGCCAGCGTCTGGTCACGGGGTCACGGTTCTCGAGCCACCACTCGATGTCCAGGTCGAAGCCCGACAGCAAGTGGCCAGGAGTACTCGGCAGATGCGCGGCGGTGGACTCGGTGAGGTACCCGTAGGCGGCGGGCACCACGGGGCCGTCGGGGTAGAGCCGGGCCATGTGGGCCTGTACCTCGGGCCGCAGCGCGAAATCGATGAGCCGGTAGGCGGCATCCGGGTTCGCGGCGCCCTTGGGGATTCCGTAGCCGTTGCTCTGCCTGCGGGCGCCGTTCCACTCGTAGGCGAGGGGAGTCCCGCGTCCGAGCAGGTTCTGGAGCCGGCCGGCCCAGGTGCTGGAGGCCGTGACAGTGCCGCGGGTCAGCAGCTCACCCGGCTCCGCGCCGTACTCCCAGAACATCCGCACGGAGCTTCTGATCTCGTCCATGACCTTGAAGGCGCGGTCTACATCGAGGGGGTAGAGCCGCTCGAGCGGCACACCGTCCGCGAGCAGCGCGAACTCCAGTTCCGGCCAGTCCACCTCCCCCTGGAGCGCGCGGCGGCCCGGGAAGCGTCCGAGACTCCAGAAGTCCGCCCACGACTCGGGCTTCCGCCGGCCGAAGGCGTCGGTGCGGTAGGCGAGAACACTGGCCCAGTAGCTCTTGCCCACACCGTTGGGGGTGAGCAGTGACTGGGCGATGCCGGCGTTTCTGGTGTTCTTCAACCGGCCGTAGTCCAGTGGCTCGGAGGCGCCCTCGTGTTCGAAGAGCACCAGATTGGACATGTCGATGTCCATGACGTCGAACCGCGGACGGCCCTCCTTGACCTGGGCGAGCATCTGCTCGTGCCCGAAGTTCACCACCTTGATCCGGATGCCGGTCTCTCTGGTGAACGGGTCGTAGACGGCCCTCCG
Organism: Streptomyces hawaiiensis; assembly: GCF_004803895.1. Lineage (NCBI taxonomy): Bacteria > Bacillati > Actinomycetota > Actinomycetes > Kitasatosporales > Streptomycetaceae > Streptomyces > Streptomyces hawaiiensis. Next base: position 8,444,639 of record NZ_CP021978.1, read on the forward strand.
GTTCGCCTCGTCGTAGGAGCCGCCGAAGTTCCGGACGATGAGCATTTTGCTGCTCTCGGCGACATTCCGCCCGGTGCGCGTCTCACAGGCCGTGAGCGATGTGGTAGCTGCGCCGACGGCGATCCCTCCGGCACCGGTCAGGAAGGCTCTGCGGTCGAATGCGATGTCTCCCACCGGCTGCCTCCACAGTGCCTTCTGGACGATCCGTGACGGAGGGTGAATCCCGGCCGGCCTTTGCCTCGTGCGGCTTTAGTCAGTGTTTACCAGGAAAAGTACTGCCTTCACAGAGGTGGTGGGTTGGAGTCCACCACGTATCCGCGACGTTTGTCGACGACGTTGCGCAGCGGTAGGCCCTCGGCGCGGCGACGGAGGTTGTCCAGGAACAGCTCGATGAGTCCTTCCCTCTCACTCATGGTCTCGCCCGCCATGTGCGGCGAGACGATGACACCCGGCATGTCCCACAGCGGCGATTCGGCGGGCAGCGGTTCCTGGGCGAACACGTCCAGGGCGGCGCCGGCGAGGCGTCCGGCGGCGAGGTGGCCGACCAGCGCCTCCTCGTCGACGAGCCCGCCCCGGGCCACGTTGATCAGACGCGCCCCCGGCTTCATGGCGGCGAGCACGGGGGCGTCGACCATGCCCCGGGTGTCCGGGGTGAGGGGTGCGGCCAGGACGACGTAGTCTGCCTCCGCCAAGGCGGAGTGCAGGGTGGCGGAGTCGTGGACCGTGCCGAAGTCGGGGTGGTCCGTGCGGGCCTTGCGGCCGGCGCCGCAGACCTGCATGCCGGCGGCGCGCAGCAGTCGGGCGATGGCTCTGCCGATGGGTCCCGTGCCCCAGACCAGCGCGGTGCGGCCACTGATCGTCTCGCTCTGGTGAGGACGCCATTCGCGGTGCTGCTGGTGCTCCCAGGTGCCGGGGAAGTCCTTGGCGAGGGCGAGGATCAGGCCGAGGACGTACTCGGCGATCGGCTCGTTGTACACACCGCTCGAGTTGGTGAGCGTGACACCGGGATCCTCCACCAGGGCGGGGAACAGGAAGGAGTCCACGCCCGCGGAGGCCGCGTGGACCCAGCGGGGTGCCTTCTCCGGGTTGTCGGGCCAGGCTTCGCGGATGGCGGGGGTGATGGTCACCCAGGCCAGGAGGGCGTCGGCGCCGGGGAGGAGGTAGGGCAGTTCCTCTTCGGTGGCGTAGACGGTGTCCGCGAGGCGTTCGATGAGCCCGGTGGCGGGTGGCCGGTTGCCCCGGTACAGGACGACGAGGCGGTCGGGCATGTCAGGCTCCGGTGGGGATGGCGATGTACTTGTACTCGAGGAACTCGCCGATGCCGACGCGGCCCCCTTCGCGGCCGAGGCCGGACTGTTTGACGCCGCCGAAGGGGGCGGCGGGGTTGGAGACGAGTCCGGTGTTGAGGCCGATCATGCCGCTTTCGAGGCGTTCGGCGACGCGCAGGGCGCGGTCGAGGTTTTGGGTGAACAGGTAGGAGGCGAGGCCGAATTCGGTGTCGTTGGCGGCGGTGACGGCCTCGTCCTCGGTGTCGAAGGTACGGATCGCGGCGACGGGGCCGAAGATCTCGGTGTCGTTGATGGCGGCGTCGGGGGTGATGCCGGTGAGGACGGTGGGTGGGTAGAAGGAGCCCGGGCCTTCGGGGAGTTCGCCGCCGGTGAGGACGGTGGCGCCGCGCTTGACGGCGTCGCGCACGAGGTCGTGGGCCTTGCTGCGGCCGGCCGTGTCGATGAGGGGGCCGACGTCGGTGCCGGGTTGGGTGCCGTCGCCGACCTTCAGCGCGGCCATGCGGGTGGCCAGGCGGGTGGCGAACTCCTCGGCGACGGTGGTGTGGACGTAGATGCGGTTGGCGGCGCAGCAGGATTCGCCCATGTTGCGCATCTTGGCGACCATGGTGCCTTCGACGGCGGTGTCGAGGTCGGCGTCGTCGAAGACGATGAGGGGGGCGTTGCCGCCCAGTTCCATGCTGGTGCGGATGACGGTGTCGGCGCACTGGGCCAGCAGGATCCGGCCGACGCCGGTGGAGCCGGTGAAGGAGAGTTTGCGGATCTGCCCGCCGCGCAGCAGGGGCTCGACGACGCCGGCGGCGTCGGTGGTGACGATGATGTTCAGCACGCCGTCGGGCAGGCCTGCTTCCTTCAGGATCGCGGCGAGGGCGAGGCTGGTCAGGGGGGTCTGGGGGGCGGGTTTGAGGACGATGGTGCAGCCCGCGGCGATAGCCGGGCCGATCTTGCGGGTGCCCATCGCCAGGGGGAAGTTCCAGGGGGTGATGAGCAGGCAGGGGCCGACCGGCTGACGGGTGACCAGGAGGCGGTTGCGGCCGTCGGGGGCGGTCATCATGCCGCCGTCGATACGCACGGCTTCCTCGGAGAACCAGCGGAAGAACTCGGCGCCGTAGGCGACTTCGGCCCGCGCCTCGGCCAGGGGCTTGCCCATCTCCAGCGTCATCAGCAGCGCGAGGTCCTCGGTGCGCGCGATGATGATGTCGTAGGCGCGGCGCAGGATCTCACTGCGCACCCGGGGCGGGGTCGCGGCCCAGCCGGCTTGCGCCGCGACCGCCGCCTCGACGGCACGCTGCCCGTCGGCGGGAGAGGCGTCGGCGACCCGGCACAGCTCCTCGCCGGTGGCCGGGTTGTCGACGGACAGCGTCCGGCCGGACTCCGCGTCCTGCCAACCGCCGCCGATGAAAAGCTGCTTGGGAACATCACGGACGACGGGCGTGGTCATGGCTGGTCTTCTCCTTGAGGTCTTGATGCGGGTGGTGGTGCGGATCGACGGCCGCCGTCGTGACGCTGAAGCAGGCCGAGGGGGAGCGGGGCCGGGCACCGGGGGAGAGACGCCCGGCCCGCTGGTTCAGAAGCCCATGAACCCGAACAGCTCGCTCTTCTCGATGAGAAGGAAGGACTCCCGAATCAGGCGAGGGGTTCCGTCGGGAGGAAGCCGCCTTGCTGGTTGCGGTGTCCGCCGAGTTTGCGGACGAGGGCGACCAGGGCGAGGGCGAGGATGGCCAGGGCGATGAGGACGGCGCTGACCGCGGTGACGGTCGGGTCGACGTCGAACTGCAGCGCGTTGAAGACGAGCACGGGCAGGGTTCGGGTGTCGGGGGTGGACAGGAACTGGGCGATGAAGAACTCGTCGAAGCTGGTGATGAACGAAAACACCGCTGCCGCGATCAGGCCGGGGGTGGCCAGCGGGAAGGTGATGCGCCGGGCGATGGTCATCCGGCTGGCGCCCATGCTGGCCGCGGCGTCTTCGAGTCGTTCGTCGATGCCCTTCAGGGTGGAGATCATGATGAGGACGGCGATGGGTGCGGCGAGCACGGTGTGGCCGAGGGCGATGGCCAGGGGGCTGCCGAGCATGCCGGCGGGTTCGAAGAACAGGAACAGGCCGAGCGCGATGACCACCTGCGGGATGAGCATCGGAGCCAGGACCAGCCCGTAGACCGCGGCGTGCAGGGGCAGCCGGCCACGGGCCAGGGCCATGGCGGCGGTGACGCCCAGGATCAGGGAGAACACCGTCGTCAGCGAGGCGATGAGGCTGGACAGGGCGATGGAGGTGGCCCAGTTGCCGCCGGGTGCGGCCATCTGCTCGTACCAGCGGGTGCTGTACTCCTGCGGCGGGAAGGTTCCGATGCCGTCCGCGCCGAAGGAGGTGACCAGGATGATCACGATGGGCATGGCCAGGAACAGCAGGATCGCGGTGGCGCTCAGGCCGCGGCCGATGTGTCCGGCCCGGGTGGGGGGCAGTTCCATCATGAGCTGCTCCTTCGTGCGGCCGTCTTCTTGCGGCGGAGCTTGGCCAGGCCGAGCACGCCCAGGCCGGCGAAGGTGAGCAGGAGCAGGATGACGCCGAAGGCGGCGGCGGAGTTCCACTGGTCCTGCTTCATCACCTGTTGGTCGATCAGCGCGGCGACGACGGTCTGCTTGTCGCCGCCCATCAGGGCGGGGGTGATGTAGTAGCCCAGGCACAGGATGAAGCTGAGCAGGCCCGCGGTGCCGATGCCGGGCGCGACCAGCGGCAGATAGATCCTGGTGAAGATCGTCAGGCGGGAGGCGCCGAAGCCTGCCGCCGCGGCCAGGAGCCGGCCGTCGACCCCGCGCATCACGCCCTGGAGGACCAGGACGGTGTAGGGGAGCATGACGGAGGTGGTGCCGATGACCACACCGGTCTCGTTGTACAGCAGCGAATACGGGGCCCCGGGAGCGTGCACGGAGGTCAGCAGGGTGTTGATGAGCCCGTGCTCACCGAGCATGATGATCCACCCGTAGGTGCGCACCAGGGCGCTGATGAAGTGCGGCACGACCACGATCAGCATCGCCAGCGCCGCGAACACCGGCCGCATCCGGGCGATGGCGTGCGCCAGGACGAAACCCACCAGCAGACTCAGCACCGCCGTCTCGGCGGAGATCCGCAGGGTGGACATCAGCACCGACAGGTTCACACCGCTGAGGGCGTCGGCGTACCAGTGCAGGGTGAAGCCGCCACTGTCGCCCTCCAGGCTGAGGGAGAGCACCCCGATGATCGGGTAGACGAACAACACCAGCAGGAACACCGTGACGGGCACGGCGTTGACCAGGGCGATGCGGGAGCGGTGTCCGCGCTTCTCGGACGTCTTGACACGCACCTTGCCGGGTGCGAGAGCGGTGCCGGCCATCCTTCACCCCCCGTCCGACTCGTCGAAGACGCTGACGTCCTCGCGGTCAGCGGTGACACAGACCCGCTCACCGGGACGGGGCGGGCTCGCGGCCGTCTCGATCCGCAGCAGTGGCGTACCCGGAGCCGCACCATCCAGACGCACCGTGATCCGCGTCAGCGAACCCACGTAGACGGCCGTCTCGACCGTGCCGGTACAGCAGCTCTCCTCGGCGCTGACCAGGCGCAGCTTGCCCGGCCTGACTGCGGCACGCACCCGCTGGCCCGGCGCACAGGCATGCGCACGCGCCTTGAGCAGACCGCCGGTGTCCAGACGGACCGGGGTGCAGCCATCCGCGGTGGATTCCTCGACCTTGCCCGGGAGGAAGTTGGCGGCGCCGAGGAAGTCGGCGACGAAGGGGGTGCGGGGGCGTTCGAACAGGCCGCGGGGGGTGTCGAACTGCTCGATGCGGCCGTCCTTCATGATGGCGATCCGGTCCGACAGGACCAGGGCCTCCTCCTGATCGTGCGTCACGTAGATGACGGTCAGGCCGAGTTCGCGCTGGATGGACTTGATCTCGGTCTGCATCTGGTCGCGCAGCTTCTTGTCCAGCGCGCCCAGCGGTTCGTCCATCAGCACGATCGGCGGACGGTAGACCAGCACCCGGCACAGCGCCACACGCTGCTGCTGGCCACCGGACAGCTCACGCGGCTTGCGGCCGGCGAACTTCGACAGGCCCGCCGCCTCCAGGGTCTCGCCCACGCGGCGGCGGATCTCCTCCTTGGCCACACCGCGCAGGGTGAGCGGGAAGGCGACGTTCTCGGCGACGGTCATGTGGGGGAAGAGCAGGTACTGCTGGAAGACGAAACCGAAGTCCCGCTTGCCGGGGTTGAGCTTGGTGATGTCCCGGCCGTCCACGGCGATGGTGCCGGAGTCGGGCTCGGTGAACCCGGCCAGCATCATCAGCGTCGTCGTCTTGCCGGAGCCGGACGCGCCGAGGAAGGTGACGAACTCACCCGCCGCGATCTCCATGTCCACACCGTCGACCACCGTCGTCCCGCTGTAGGACTTCCGCAGCCCGGTCACCGACAACGACTTCCCCGTCAGGGAGGAGGATTGTGGTGCCAGGACAGCGGCGAGATCGTCGGCTGACAGCTTCCCGGTGGTGGTCAGACTCTGGGGCCGCTCAGGCATCGGCCCACTCCTGCCAGCGCTTGGTGACGGCGTCACGGTTCTTGTCCCACCAGGCCACATCCGCGTCGAACCCGGTCTTCAGGTTCTTCGGCGAGGTCGGCTGGTTGACCAGATCGTCCTCCGAGAGCAGCTTGATGGCGCCGGGGACGACCGGACTGCCCGAGTACAGCTTGGAGAACGCCGCCTGCACCTCCGGGCGCAGCGAGAAGTCGATCAGCTTGTAGGCGGCGTCGGTGTTGTCCGCGCCCTTGGGGATGCCCCAGCCGTTGGTCATCCTGCGGGCGCCGTTCCACTGGTAGGCGACCGGCATGCCCTGCTTGATCAGCTCATCCGCACGACCGCCCCACAGGCTGGTGGCGACGACTTCCTTGCGGCCCAGCAGCACGGCCGGCAGGGCGCCGGTGTTCCAGAACTTCTTCACGTCCTTGCGGATCCGCGACATCGCCGCGAAGGCCCGGTCCACATCAAGCGGGTACAGCTTGTCCAGCGGCACTCCGTCGGCGAGCAGCGCGAACTCCAGCTCGGGAAGGTCGACCTCCACGCTCTGCAGGGAGCGCGGGCCGCTGAAGGAGTGCGTGTTCCAGAAGTCGGCCCAGTTCTTCGGGGCGCGCTTGAGGCTGTCCGTGCGGTAGGCCATCACGCTGGCCCACACGTTCTTGCCGACCGCGTGCTCCGGCAGCTGAACCTCGGCGATACCGGCACCCTTGACGTTCTTCAGCCGGTCGTAGTCCACCGGCTCCAGACAGTCCAGGCGCGTCATCTTCTGGAAGATCAGCAGCGAGTTGTCCATCAGGTCGACCTGCGGGCGGCCCTGCCTGACCTGCGCGATGACCTGCGCCGACTGGTAGTTGACCGTCGTGACCGTGATGCCGGTCTCCTTGGTGAACGGCTCGTAGAGCGCCTTGGTCAGCGCGTCGTTGTAGGCGCCACCGCTGTTGCTGACGACGAGCCGCTTCTTACCGCCCGACGATGTGCGGCTCTCGCCGCTGCCCGTGAGGGTGCCGCAGCCGGTCACTGCGGTGGCAGCGGCCAGCGCGCCTGCGGTGCGAAGTACGCTTCTGCGTCCTATCAGGTTGCCTTCCATGGCAGGGCCTCCTGGAAATCGCTGGATCTACGGGGGAATCTGTGATGCGGGGACGTACTGGTCCCGGCGGAGGGGGGCTGGAACGCCGTAACGACGGACGGAAACACGCGGGGCTCAGGCCGCCGAGCGAGACCGGGGGGAAGGAGTAAGGAAACGAAACGCGCGGTGGTGCGGCACGCTGTCGACAAGAGCGGCAATATCACGACGGTGTCTTTTCTATCGTTTTGATTACCGTCGGGTCCGCAGTGCATCCGTGGAATGGATGCGGGAGGCACTGGATTCTCGTCCCGCACGGCAGCACAAGCCGTCAGAAGAGCACGGGTGTGTGCCGTGCGGAACCGGCGATGCGTCGGATCAGATGCCGAGCATGGTGTTGAGGTCGTCCAGGGACTTCACCGTCACATAGTCGTAGCCGTGGGTCACCGGGTCGTAGCCGCGGTCCAGCAGAACCAGGTTGCGGAAGCCCATGTCGTGCATCGACTGGTGGTCGTAACGGGTGTGCGAGGCGACGTGCACGAAATCCTCGGGGGACGCGTCGAGCTTCTCGAGCATGTACTCGAACGCGGCGTACCGGGGCTTGTAGTAGCCGGCCTGCTCAGCGGTGAGGACGGCGTGGAAGTCCGCGCCGAGCTTGGGCACGCTCTCCGCGAGGAAGGAGTTGTCGGCGTTGGAGAGGATCACCAGCTTGTAGTGCTCGGCCATCTTCTTCAGCGGCGCCACCACATCCGGGTGAGGCCCCCAGCTGCGGACACCGTCGGCGAACCGCTTGCCGGCGTCCGGCGCCGCCTTGACACCCCACTTGCGGCAGACCCGCTCGAAGGAGTCCTGCAGCACCTGCTCGTAGGGGTAGTACTCGCCGCGGACCTGGTCGTAGCGGTAGCCGCGGAACTCCCGGACGAACTGGTCCCACTGCTCGGCGGGGATCTGGTCGCCGACGAGCTCGTACGTGATGGGGGTGATCGGGTATTCGATCAGCGTGCCGTAGCAGTCGAACGAGACGTACTTAGGGCGGAACTGCAACGAGGGAATTGCCATGAGAATGCTCCTGCTCTCTTTCTTTCTCTGGGGGAACCACACACATTCGGGACCGGATTCTTAGGAATGCCCGTGACGGGCTTCCCGTAGGTGCGCGACGACGTCGTCGAGGCTCACGGACAAGGAACGCTCGACATTGATCCAGTCGTCCTTGGCGTGCTCCAGGAGGTACTCGCGCCGTTCGGGTGCGCGCTCCGCGCGCCAGTTCGTGATCAGCGCACGCAGCGTGAGTCGTGCCAATGCGGCAACCGGGAGCAGTGGGAGCTCGGAGGCCCGGATCGGCCGCTCCCGTTGGTAGCCGGCGCCGAAGGCGCAGGCGTCCCGCCAGGGGTCATCCGGCGGCCTGCCGAGCAGGTTCGCCATGGGAACGGCGGGGTCGAAGATCACCGCACTGCGCACGGTGTCGCCGAAGTCGATGACCCCGGTGACGTAGTGATCATTCTTCGGATCCACCACGATGTTGTAGGGGCTGAAGTCACCGTGGATCACTTGCGTCTCGAGATCACTCAGCCTCGGGACGACGTTTTCGCCGAAGAGCCGGAAGACCGATCGGGCCGACCGGCGGTGCTCGGGTTTGGGCGTGTGCTCGACCAGTTCGGCCAGCTGGTGGAAGTGCCGGATGTCCCATGCCAGACCTCGTCGGTCCGCCGGGTGGGAGAACTCTCTGAGCGCCACGTCGATCAGCCCGAGCATCTCGCCCGCTCTGGCGAGCCGCTCCGCGTCCGGGTTCGCATCGGCAAGGACCTGGCCTTCTACGAAGTCGAACACCCGCAGGACCCGAGTCCTGCCGTCGTTCAGCCTGATGTTCACATGGTCGTCTCCGCCGGCAGTCAGCCTCACCCGCTGGACGGGCAAGTGCGGAGCGGTGCTTTCGAGGTAGCGCATCGCGGCGGTCTGGAGGGCGACGACCGCCTCGGCCTCTTCAGGGGGTGAGACCTTCACGAGGTAGGTGCTCGATTCGGTGCTGAGCCTGAATGTGTCGTCCTTCTCGGTCGCCAGCCGTTCGAAGCGCCCGCTGAGGCGGTAGTGCTTCTCAAGGAAGATGCTCACCAGCATCACGTCGATGGGCTGATGGGACGACGTCAGGCCGCTCTCCGAGAGGAGCCGTTCGGCGTAGGTCGGTGCTGGTGAGGTGTTCACGATCAGTCCCCTTAGCGGCCTGCTACAGACGGTTTTTCGCGACCTCGGCGAAGGTCTCAAGGAAGCGGGTCACATCGGCGGAGTCGAAGGCCAGCGGAGGACGGATCTTCAGTGTGTTCGCCGACGTGCCCGTGCCGTTGATCAGGATGCGGCGGTCGCGCATGTCGTTGATGACGTCTTCGGCAAGTGCGCGGTCGGGCTCGAGTGTCCCCCGGTCCTTGACGATCTCCACGCCGACGAAGAGGCCGGCGCCGCGGACTTCGGCGATGTAGGGGGAGTCCTTGGTGATCTCCCGCAGCCCCGCGCGCAGAGCGTTGCCGCTCTCCAGGACGCGCTGCTGCACGTTCTCCTTCTCGATGACGTCCAGCACCGCGGCGCCGGCGGCCACGGGGATGGAGCTACCGCCGAAGGTGTTGAAGTAGCGCACGTTGCGTCCGAACTCCTCGCAGACCTCGGGGCGGAAGACCACACCCGAGATCGGCAGGCCGTTGCCCATCGGCTTGCCCATGGTGACGATGTCCGGCAGCACGCCGTGGCGGCTGAAGCCCCACATCGAGTCCCCCAGCCGGGCGAATCCCGACTGGACCTCGTCCGCGATGTAGACACCGCCGGCCGCGTGCACCTCCTCCACCACGGCCTGCATGTAGCCGGGGGGGTCGGTGAAGATGCCGTCGCTGCTGTAGGCGCAGTCGGTGATCAGTGCAGCGAGCTGGTAGCCGTGGCGCTCGAGGTCGTCGATCGCGCCGCGCACCTGCTGCCGCATGTGCTCGTCGAGAGTGGAACCGGGGGCTACGAGGCGCGGGTCGGGAGCGTCGATGAGCCGGACGTTCGGGCCCAGTGGCGAGCCTGCGCCCAGGGTGGGCGAGAAGCTCGCCACCTCCCGGGTGATGCCGTGGTAGGCCCAGCGGGTGACGATGATGCCCTCGCCGCCCGTGTGGAACCTCGCCACGCGCATGGCCAGGTCGTTCGCCTCCGAGCCGCTGCACGCGATGCTCAGCTTCGACAGCTCCTCGGGAAAGGTCGCCAGAAGCCGCTCCGCGTAGTCGACCAGTGCTTCCTGGACGTAGCGCGTGTTGGTGTTGACGGCGGTCATCTGCCGGGCGACGGCCTTGGCCACGTGGGGGTGGGCGTGTCCGACGCACGGGACGTTGTTGTAGGCGTCGAGATAGTCGTTGCCGTCACGGTCGATCAGGTGGGCGCCGTGACCGGACACGAACTCGACCGGCTCCTTGTAGATGAGCGTGTAGCCGGGGCCCAGCACCCGCTCGCGGCGGTGGATGGTCTCTTGGATGTGTTCGGGGAGTTCGCTGACTGCGCCCGGATCGAACCGGTTGGGGTAGTGGGCGATCGCCCGACTGAGTGTCGAAGTCATCTGCAGGCACACCTTCAGTCTGTTTTCGTCGAGGTTGCTCGCTGCTGTGGCTGAGACCATACCATTCTTTGTTCCAGTTCCAACCTGAAACTAGAAAGGTTTTTGGCTGGATCTGCATGGCAGTTCACGGCAGTGCGTCTGGAGCACGACGGTCTCGGCCAGGGGCGGCGGGGTCCAGCCCTGGTCTGCCAGGTCGGTCAGGGCGCCGCTGAAGGTGCGGACGCGGTCGGCGACGCGCTGGGCGGCCTGCGTGCCCAGGAGCGACCGCACAGGCATCCACCGCTACACCACCTGCTGCCGGAGAACGGCTTCGATCTGGCCCGTGCTCTGGTGGGCACCGAAGGCTCCTGTGCGGTCGTCACCGCTGCGGCGGTCCGCCTGGTTGCCCCCGGGCCGGTCTCCACCCGCAGACCGGGCGCCGTCTCGGCGAGACGTACGACCAGGGATGTGAGGAAAACGCTCATAGGTCCACCGCCCATGCTCTCAGCGTCTTTCCGACGCTTACTTGATGACGTCCATGAACTTGTAGAACCCGCCGGCGAAGGGCAGGAACCAGGGCGGGCCGAAGTGGCCGGGGATCCGCTTGAAGGGCAGGTCGCGCCAGAGGTTGGCGGTCGGTGTCCCGTTCATGTACTCGGCCATCTGCTTGCCCATGTGGGTCGCCATCTGGACGCCGTGGCCGGAGTAGCCGAGCGAGTAGAACAGTCCGTCCTGTTCGCCGGCGTGCACCATCCGGTCCATGCTCATGTCGACCAGCCCGCCCCAGCAGTAGTCGACGCGCGTCTTCGAGAGCTGCGGGAAGACCTCGGTCATCGCCTTGTGCAGGATGCGTCCGCTCTTCGCGTCCGACTGCTGGTCGGACCCGGCGAACCGGGCGCGGCCGCCGAACAGCAGTCGGTGGTCCGGAGTGATCCGGAAGTAGTTGAGCAGGTTCAGGGACGTCGATGCCATCCGCCGGTTCGGCAGGAGCATGTCGCAGACGTCCTCGCCCAGCGGTTCGGTCACGATGATGAAACTGCCGACGGGCGCGATCCTGACCTGGTGCCAGCGGAACGGCCTGCTCGTGTAGCCGCTGGTCGCCACGAGCACCTGGTCGGCCTCGACGGTGCCGCGCGGGGTGACCAGCCGGTGCTTCGTGCCGCCCAGCCTGTCGATCTTCTCGACCGGTGCCTGCTCGTGGATGGTGACGCTGAGCCGCGCGGCGGCCTCGGCGAGGCCCTTGGTGAACTTGCCGACGTGCAGCCCCGCGCTCCTGGACTCGACCATGGCGCCGTGGTAGCGGTCGGAGCCGACCTCGGTGTGGAGTTCGCTCTGCGCAATCAGGCGGGTCTCGAGCCCGAGACGGCCGGACATGATCTCGTGGGTCTTGCGCAGACCGTCGAAGTGGGCCGGCTTGGACGCCAGGTTCAGCTTGCCCGTGCGGGCGAAGTCGCAGTCGATGCTCTCGTCCGTGACGAGGGTTTCGAGAGTGTCGACCGCGTCGTGGTAGGCCATCAGATAGGCCTTGGCGGTGTCGAAGCCGTAGCGGGAGATCGCGGACCGGAAGCCGATCGACATTCCTGTGGTGGCCATGCCGCCGTTGCGGCCCGATGCCCCGAAGCCGACCGTGTCCTTCTCGAAGACGTGCACGCTCGCACCCTTCCGGGCCAGGTGCAGTGCCGCCGACAGGCCGGTCAGGCCGGCGCCGATGATCGCCACGTCGACGCGCCCGCCGATGTCTGTCCTGGACCGGTCCGGTCCCTGGGGGGCGGTGTCGAGCCAGTAGGGGGTGAACTTCATGTCGCTGCTCTCTCCTGCCAGTGCCGTCAGCCGCTCGGGGTGTCGGAAGCTGCTCGCTGCTGCGCCCAGACCATACCAGTTCCAGTTCCAGCCTGAAACAAGATGCTTTTGAAGGTGCGGTCCGGTGATCGGTGTGGGCAGGGGTGCTGTGGACGTCGCGATTCCGGGACGATCCGGAAGCTGCGGATCCATGTACAGCGGCTCAATCCAGACGTCGAGCGGGCGGGCGACCAGCGTCTTGCGCAGGGGATATGCCGCTGGGCGACGTCGCACGCGGGCCGGAAGGTGTTGATCGCGAGTGGTAAGGTCGGCGGCATGCGGTCAAGTCGCCCTGCATCACGGGGTGATCAGCCCGGCGACGTCACTGCGCCGCGGCGGCTGACCGCACAGGGGTCCACCGTCTGATCGATGCTCGCTGCCGACAGTCAGTTGGTCATCGACCCCCCAGCCTCCTGGCCTGCGCCGCGATGCGGCGATTTCGCCGGAAGCGCTTCGGGGACCCTTCGGAGTGCATGACAGATGAGCCGAGAACCGTCCGGCGCAGCAGAAGACGAGACAGAGGGCCCTGAGGGCATCCCCCAGCGCACCCAGGCGACGGCAGGCGGGCGCGGCCGGCCTTGCGTCACTCCGCCGAAGCCCGCGATCATCACACCCAGGCCGGTCCCGACAGGACCGGCGTACCGGGCTCGCTATGGTCATCACGTGACCTCTAACCCCACTCCCCGCGACTACAACAAGGCGTCGGTCCTCGACGTGCTCCTCTCCCACGCGCCCCTGACCCGGAACCAGCTGATCGAGCTGACGGGCCTGAGCAAGGCCACGGTGTCCAGAGCGGTGGAGGAGCTCCGAGCCGACGGCTTCGTCGTCGACGGCGGAATGGACGAGGTCACCGGCCGCGGCCGCCGGTCCACCTATCTGGATTTGCCGGGCACGACCGGGCATGTCGCCGGCATCAGCTTCGGAGCGCAGACCACCGGTGTGCTGGTGACCGACCTCAGGGGCCGCGAGGTGCACCACCTGGCTGTTCCCACCGCCGACCACCAGGAGGTCGAGGACGCCGCACGATGGCTGGTCGACCTGATCGCCCAGGCCGCCGAATCCGCGCAGGGCCCGCTGCGTCAGATCGTCGCCGCGGTTCCCGGCCGGGTCCGGGGCGGCACGGAGATCTTCGGCCCCGCGGAGTCGATGAAGATTTTCGAGGGCTCCGGCCTCCATCGGGCCATCGAGGACCTGGTCGACGCCCCCGTGGTTCTCGACAGCGATGCCAACGCGGCCCTGCTCGGGATCCTCACGAACGACGCCACCATCTCCAATGCCGCGCTGTTCAGCGTCAGCACCATACTCAACTTCGCCAGTTGCACGGAGCACGAGCTCGCCCGTGGGAACACGCCCGCTTTCGGCGACATCGGTGTGCTGTCCTCCGGGGCCGAGAACGAGATCCTCGACGAGCTGCTGAGCACCAGGGGCCTCTTCCGGTTCGCGCGCAAGCGGGGGCTCGAGCTCGAGCGCGTCGAGGACCTCTGGCTGGAGTCGCACCCCGAGGCTCCGCGTGCCGAGGTGCTCGAGGCGTTCACCACGGCGATCGTGACCGCTGTCAGCGTCGTCGCAGTGACGCTGGACCCCGAGTCGGTCTACTTCGTGGGCCGCCTGCGTCCGCTCGTCGACGAGGTGCTCCCGGAGGTGCGCGTCCGGCTCGACCGGAGCCTGCCGGCCGTCCCCGAGATCAGACCGGTGCAGCACCTGATCGGTCTGTCCACGGCACAGGGGGCGGTGTACGCCTGCCTGACGATCGCTCAGGAGCGGCTGCGGGACGCCGTACTCGGGGCACGGCGCCAGAACCAGCCCGCCGAGCAGTCCGCGCCGGCCTTCTGATGCGGTGGGCGGCCGGCCGTCACCTCGTCATCGGGGGGTGCACGGGACGCCGTCCCGCGCGTAGACCGTGACACGGGCGCCGATCCATCGAGCCAGGCGCCCAGCAGCAGCGCGAACCCGATCGTGCTGTAGAGGACGTACCGGTCGACGAAGAGGGGCTTGACGAGGGCGAGCAGCAGGAGGAGCGCAGCCGGGAGGATCAGGAGCGGCAGTGCCGGAGCGGGCAACCGGATCGGCCCCCGGGCGGGCAGTGGGCCCCGGGCGCACCACACGCCCACCACTGCCATGGCCGCGAGGCCGACGAGTTGGCTGCGGTGCGCCACCTGGTACGTCACCGCCTCGTCGCCCCGCATGCTGCCCTGGCGACGGACCCCCCGCCGCCCGAGGGCCACAGTCACCAGCATGGGCACGACCTCCACGACAGCCTTGAGGAGTGGTTCGGATCGGGGCCGCAGGGGCGGGGAGGGCGGGATCCAGGAGTGGTCGGGCCTGACGCAGTTCGGTGCTGATCGCGCTCCGGGGGCTGAGGCCGGGCAGCCGGCCGTGCGAGTGATGCACGACGACCGCCTCACGGGAAGCCCGGCCGCCGCTCCCGACTCTCGCGGCAGGCGGCCCCGCGTCACCTCGGCCGAAAGGCCACGGTTCCGGTCCCACGGGCGGGCGGGCGGGCGGGCGGGCGGGCCGGCCGGCCTCAGCCGATCGGCCATTCTCATGCCTCAGCCGCCACGGAGCGATCTCCCTCAACGAGGTGGAGCAGGCGTCCGCCAGTCGCCGGCCCTACCGAAGCAGCTCCACGGAGAGGTGCGAGGACAGCGCGCGGAGGAAGTCGGCCGCGTCGAAGATCTCGCCGGCGGAGGCGACGCCGACCGTCCGTGTCCGCCCGGTGACGATGCGGTGCACTGCCTCCACCGCGAGGGGCGCCGTGACGGCGTAGATGTCCTGCCCCCTCGCCGCGGCGCGCCGCTCGGTGCCGCCGCAGCGCACGACCACGTCGACGAGGAAGGTCTGGGCGGACCGTCCCTGGTCGTCGACCGCGGCCGGCGCCGGTGTGCCGGGGGCCGACACGTCCCGGGCCGCCTCGGCTGTCATGTAGGTGCGCACGTCGGGAACGGACAGGTGGCTGGGGATGGTGACGACGTCCGCCATTGTGAACTCCCCGATGACCGCCCGGGGGCCCAACGGCTCGGGGAAGGGCCACTGGAGGGTCGTCGCGTCGTCGTGGCGGTAGTCCAGCCGACCGTTGCGGAACACGACGCGCGCGCCGCCCCGCCGCTGCCGGGAGACGGCGCCCGCCGCCCGTGTCCCTTCCGTGGGCTGCCAACCGTTCAGCGCGTACGCGACGTGCGCCTCGTCGGCCGTGGTCCAGTCGCCCATCGCTGCGGTGGCCAACAGATCACCGAGTCCGCCGAAAAAGGCCATCGCCGGGACGATGACCGCTCCCGTGGTGCGGGCGCGGTCCGCGAAGTGCGCGAACGTGTCGGCGTTCGCCTCGATCTCGGCTGCCACATCGACGTACGGGATGCCGGTGCGCAGGGCCGCCTCGATCACGGGAGCGGCCGTCGTCGCGAACGGCCCGGCACAGTTGACCACCGCCGCCGCCCCGTCCAGCGCGCGGTCGAGCGAGTTCGCATCGTCGACCGAGGCCGGCCGGACCTCAAGCCCGGGGTACGACGCCGCCAGCGCCTTCAGCTTGACCTCGTCACGGCCGGAGAGAACCGGGACGAACCCCCGACCCCGCAGCTCCGCCACCACGAACCGGCCGGTGTGCCCGTACGCGCCGAACACCGTCACCGTCTGACCCGGTCCCATGAGCTCTCCCCTGTGCTCGAATGATCCAACTGAGCCCATCCTGACGGCGGTTGGCACCTGATCGTGAGTGTCCGGAACGACACGCCCCATACAATTACGGACATGAATACTGTCGCGCTGGCCGCCACCGACGGGATGCTGCACTTCGAACTGTCCCTGGCGCACGAGGTGTTCGCCGCCG
Organism: Streptomyces hawaiiensis; assembly: GCF_004803895.1. Taxonomy (NCBI): domain Bacteria; kingdom Bacillati; phylum Actinomycetota; class Actinomycetes; order Kitasatosporales; family Streptomycetaceae; genus Streptomyces; species Streptomyces hawaiiensis. The sequence continues at coordinate 8,460,738 of NZ_CP021978.1, forward strand.
CCCCGGCCGGGGTGACAGGCCCCTGGTACGACCTCACCGTCTGCGGACCGGCCGCCGTGCACATCGGCCGGTTCCGGCTGGAGCCCGACGCCGGGCTCGACCGGCTCCGGCAGGCCGGCACGGTGATCGTCCCCGGCTGGGCCGACATCGACGAGGACCCGCCCGCCGGCCTGGTCGACGCCGTGCGCGAGGCCCACGAGGCCGGCGCTCGCGTGGTCTCCCTGTGCACGGGCGCGTTCGTCCTGGCCGCGGCAGGGCTTCTCGACGGACGGCGCGCCACCACGCACTGGGCGCACACCGAGGCTCTGGCCGCCCGTCATCCCCGCGTGGAGGTCGATCCGGACGTGCTCTACGTGGACAACGGCAGCGTGCTCACCTCCGCCGGCAAGGCCGCCGCGCTGGACCTGTGCCTGCACCTCGTCCGCCTCGACCGGGGCTCGTCGGTCGCCAACGCCGTCGCCCGCCGCCTGGTCGTACCACCGCACCGGGCGGGCGGACAGGCCCAGTTCGTCACCGCTCCGGTGCCCGACCAGGACGATCACTCGCTCGCCGCCCTGTTCCCCTGGATCATCGAACGGCTCGACCGGCCGCTGACCGTGGAGGACCTGGCCCGCCGGGCGGGGATGAGCTCCCGGCACCTGGGCCGAACCTTCAGAGCGGTGACCGGTACGACTCCTCTGCAGTGGCTGCTGACCCAGCGGATCCGGCACGCCCAGGAACTGCTGGAGAAGACCGACGACAGTGTCGACACCATCGCGACGGCCACCGGCATGGGGACCGCCACGACGCTGCGCCGCCACTTCAACCGCACGGTCGGCGTGCCCCCGGACGCTTACCGCAGGACGTTCCGCTCGCGGACGCGCTGATCCCGCGGGAAGCTACGCCCGACTGTCGCTGCCGCTGTGCACAACGGCGAACGCTCCCCGGGCACCGTCCGGGGCGGGCCGCAGGGCCCGGTGCAGGCGGAGGGTCGTGCCCTGCGGCGTGGTCAGTGCGGTGCCGTCCTGGTCGTCGGTGACGGTGAAGTCCGTGGAGAGGGCGCCCGCACCGGTGCAGGAGGCGATGACCTCGCGAGCGGGGGCATCGCTGATGTTCTGGTCCTGGGCCTGCGCCCGCCCTTCGATCAGGGCCACCAACTGGTCGACCAGCACGGCGTCATGGCAGCCGTCATAGGCCCAGCGCCGCCCCAGCACACCGTGCTCCATCGTGCCGACGAGGGCGTGCTCCGCCCCTTCGAGCGGGGCACCGCGATAGGTGAGAGGCACCAGGTACGTGGTTGGCTGAGGGCCGGAGGCGTCGGTGACCACGATGAACTCGATCCCCACCTCGCCTCGCGGATCGTCGAGCCGGAAGCCGCCGGCCTTCGCCGGCTCCGGCCCGGCCGCGCCACCGCGGTACCACGGCCGGGAGGGCAGCCAGGACGCGAGCAGTTCCAGCTTGCTCGGCTCCAGGGTGGTGTCGTGGATGACGGCCATGCTGAAGATTCCCTTCCGTTGCGTCCGCGCGGGCGATCACCCTTTCGCATCCGCGCGTGGTCGGCGGAGCTCTCGGGGCAGGGGGTCGTGCGCGTAGTTTCGGATACCGAACGCCACGAGGAGGAGAGGGCGATGACCACACCGGCGGGCAGAGTGATCTGCGACATCACGATCTCGGCCGACGGGTACGCGGCCGGACTGAACCAGACCGAGGAACGCCCGTTCGGAGACGACGGCGGCGACGGATCGGGCGGCCTGCTGCACGCCTGGATGTTCGACACACCCGACGAGAACCGGGCCGAGATCGACCGGCTGAACACGGCCGGTGCGTTCATCATGGGGCGCAACATGTTCGGCCCCGTGCGGGGCGAGTGGGATCGGCGGTGGAACGGCTGGTGGGGCGGCGATCCGCCGTTCCACGCGCCGGTGTTCGTGCTCACCCACCACCCCCGTGAGCCGCAGTCGATGGACGGCGGCACCACGTACCACTTCGTCACCGACGGCATCACGTCGGCCCTGGCACAGGCGTGCGCGGCGGCCGGCGACGGCGATGTCACCGTCCTCGGCGGCGCGACCACCATCAACCAGTACCTCGCCGCCGGCCTGATCGACGAGCTGCGGCTGCACATCGTGCCGCTCACGCTCGGCGCCGGCACGCGGCTGTTCGAGGGCGTCCCGCCGCTGAAACTGGAGCAGGTGACGTCGCGGCCGGCGAGCCGGGTCACGCACGTCACCTACCACGTGCTGCCCTGAGGGCTCGACAGGCCCGAGAAGATCACTCCCGGATGTGACGGCGCCTCGTTCAGCACCCACAGACCGATCAGCGTGGCCAGCGTGAACACGACGGTGATGAGCACCGCGAGGACAAGCCGGCGACGGCGTTCGCGGCGCAGCCACTCGCCGCGTGCCGTGCGATAGGCGTCCGGCGCGGCCCGCACCCCGCCGGCCAGGGCGGCCAGGGCCTCGGTCAGCTCCCGCTCCGTGCGGTCCGGGTCGGTGTGGTTCATCGCCGGGCCTCCATCACCTGGGTCAGCGCGGCGAGACCGCGTGCGGTGTGCGTCTTCACCGAACCGGAGGAGATGCCCATCGCGGCCGCGATCTCGCCCTCCTTCAGTCCGAGCCAGTGCCGCAGCACGAGCGCCTCGCGCTGCCGGGCCGGCAGTTGCTGCAGCGCGTCGATCAAAACGCGCTGGTCGTCACGGAGCAGCGCCGCGCTCTCCGCGGAGACGACGGTCTCCTCGGGCGGGTTCTCCACGTGCTTGCGGGCGACCTGGAGGTGCCGGATCCGCATTCGGGTCAGATTGCACACCGTGGAGCGCAGATACGCCTCCGCCGCCTCGGTGTCCCTCAGACGCCGCCACTTCCGGTAGATCTGGTAGTACGCCTCGGCCACCACGTTCTCCGGGTCGTCCGCGCCCAGCAGCACGGCCAGGCGCAGCATCGACGCGTAGTGCAGCTCGAAGAGCCCCGCCAGTCCGGCCTCGCGCTCCAGCTCCGCCGGGTCGGCCGGCGCGGGCGTCAGCGCCTCGACGCCGGGCTCCGGCACCGGTATGGGGTGTCTGTGTCTCACTGCTGGTTCGCTCCCGTCTCCGGACGCCGCCTGACGGTCAGGCGGGACGGCAGGTCGGTCAGGTCGGCGCCGCGCGGGACACCGAGACGTTCGAGTACGGCGGTGCCGGCCACCGCGACGATCAGGTTGAGCAGCAGAGCGGCGAGACCGGCGTAGATCTCCAGCGGCCCGGAACCGAGGCCCACGATGGACGAGAACCCTCCGCGGACGACCAGGTACGTCCCGGCCGCCATGCCCGCGCCCCACCCGGCGAGCAGCGCCCGCGGATGCAGCCGCCCGGTGAACAGACCGACGGCGACGGCCGGGAAGATCTGCAGGATCCAGACCCCGCCGAGCAGCTGGAGGTTGATCGCGTCCTGGTCGCGCAGCCCGAAGACGAACGCGACCGCCCCCGCCTTCGCGATGAGCGAGACGGCCTTGGCGATGCGGACCTGCCGCTTGGGCGTGGCCGTCGGATGCACGTACTCGACGTACACGTTGCGGACGAAGCTGGTGGCGGCCGCGATCGACATCACCGCCGCCGGGACCAGCGCCCCGACGGTGATCGCGCCGAACACCAGCCCGGCCAGCGGGCCCGGCATCAGCCGGTCGACCAGCATCGGCACGGCGGCCTCGGCCCCGCCCTCGGGCGCCCGCACCCCGGCGGCGAGCGCCGCGAAGCCGAGGACGCCGAAGAGCGCGAGCAGTCCAGTCCAGGCGGGCAGCGCCACCGACACCTTGCGCAGGGTGCGCGGTCCGTCGGCGGCGAACCCCGCCGTCAGCACGTGCGGGTACATCAGCAGGGCGAGCGCGGAGCCGAGCGCGAGGGTGGCGTAGGCGGGCTGCTGGGCCGGGGTCAGCAGCAGCGCGGAGCCGCCGAGCCGCCGGGCCGCTCCGTCGAAGACGGGGCCCGGCCCCCCGAGCCGCTCCAGGACCAGCCAGGTGACCGCGGTGAGCGACACGAAGACGGCCACCGCCTTCAGCGCCGAGATGACGGTGGGGGCCCGCAGCCCGTGCCGGTACGTGGCCACGGCGAGCCCCGCGAACAGCGCCACCATCACCAGGTCCCCGGCCGCACCGCGCGGATACACCCCGCCGGCCGTCAGCACGGCCCGTATGCCGAGCAGTTGGAGCGCCAGGTAGGGCATGGTCGCGAGGATCCCGGTCAGCGCGACGACCAGGGCGAGTGGCGGCGAGCCGTACCGGCCGCGGATGAAGTCGGCGGCGGTGATGTAGCCGTGCGCGCGGGCCACGGTCCACAGGCGGCCGAGCAGCACGAAGGCGAGGGGGCAGACGATCACCGTGTACGGCACGGCGAAGAAGGCGGCGGCGCCGTTGCCGTACGCCAGACCAGGAACGGCGGTGAAGGTGTACGCGGTGTAGATCGTGCCGCCCAGCAGGAACCAGGTCCACACCGGGCCCAGGCTGCGGTCGGCCAGTGCCCAGCCCTCCAGGGACGGCAGCCGGTCACTGGGCCGCAGGCGCCGCGCGGTGACGGCGAGCAGCGACGCGCCGCCGATCACGGCGAGGAACGTCGCGGTCATGGTGCCGTCGGCCATGGGTCACCGTCCTTGGTGTGCCTGATCCCTCACGGGGGAGTTGCGCGGCGGCCCCGATCGGAGGACACGGAACCGGCGGGAAATCTTCTGGACATTCGCTGTCAACCGGTTCCGGGGAGTGGGCAACTCTTGCACAGACCGACAGCGAGCGGGAGAGCCGTTCGTTTCGCTGATTCCCAGGCACCTCGTGTCACGGGGTGTCCCGCACCGCTCTGGTGAGGAGCCGCAATGCCTACGTCCGCCCTGCCCGAAACCGGACTGCCAGCGCCCGAAAAGTCGCGTAAATCACGTCGGTCCGCCCTGCTGTGGACCGCCGTCGCCCTGCTCGGCGCCGTCGCCTGGGGCGTCCTCGCGCTGGCCCGGGGTGAGCGGATCTCCGCGGTCTGGCTGGTGATCGCGGCGCTCGGGTCGTACGCCATCGCCTACCGCTTCTATGCCCGGTTCGTCGCCCGTCGGGTGCTCCAGCCGGACGACCGCCGGGCCACGCCCGCCGAACGCCTGGAGGACGGCGTCGACTTTCAGCCGACCGACCGCCGGGTGCTGCTCGGCCACCACTTCGCCGCGATCGCCGGCGCCGGGCCGCTGGTGGGGCCGGTGCTCGCCGCGCAGATGGGATATCTGCCGGGCACGCTGTGGATCGTGGCCGGGGTGATCTTCGCCGGGGCGGTGCAGGACATGGTGGTGCTGTTCCTGTCGATGCGCCGGGACGGCAAGTCGCTGGGGCAGATGGCCCGCGAGGAGATCGGCCGGGCGGGCGGGGTGGCCGCCCTGGTCGCGGTGTTCGCCATCATGATCATCCTGCTGGGTGTGCTCGCCCTGGTGGTCGTGAACGCTCTGGCCCACTCCCCGTGGGGCACCTTCTCCGTCGCGATGACCGTCCCCATCGCCCTCTTCATGGGCTTCTGGATGCACCGCATCCGTCCCGGCAGGGTCGTCGAGACCAGTCTGATCGGCGTGGCGCTGCTGCTCCTGGCGATCGTCGGCGGCGGCTGGGTGCAGAACTCCTCCCTGGCCGGCACGTTCACCCTCAGCCCCACCACCCTCGTCTTCTGCCTGATCGGCTACGGCTTCGTCGCCTCCGTCCTGCCGGTGTGGCTGCTGCTTGCCCCGCGCGACTACCTCTCCACCTTCATGAAGATCGGCACGATCACCCTGCTCGCGGTCGGCGTGATCGTGGCCGCGCCCGTACTCAGGGCGGACGCGGTGAGCGACTTCGCGACGTCGGGAGCGGGCCCGGTCTTCGCGGGGTCGTTGTTCCCCTTCCTCTTCATCACGATCGCCTGCGGCGCCCTGTCCGGCTTCCACGCCCTGGTCTCCTCCGGAACGACCCCGAAGCTGATCCAGAAGGAGTCCCAGGTCCGGCTGATCGGCTACGGCGCCATGCTGATGGAGTCGTTCGTCGCGATCATGGCGCTGATCGCCGCGGCGACCCTGGAGCCGGGCCTGTACTACGCGATGAACGCCCCGGCGGGTCTGCTCGGCCCGACGGCCGAATCCGCCTCCCACGCGGTGGCGGGCCTCGGCTTCACCATCACCCCCGACCAGCTCACCCAGGCCGCGAAGGCGGTCGAGGAGCACACCCTGATCGCCCGCACCGGCGGCGCCCCGACCCTGGCCGTCGGCATGTCGGAGATCTTCTCCGTAGTCTTCGGCGGGTCGGCCATGAAGGCCTTCTGGTACCACTTCGCGATCATGTTCGAGGCGCTGTTCATCCTGACCACGGTGGACGCCGGCACGCGCGTCGGCCGCTTCATGCTCCAGGACATGCTCGGCAACGTCTTCAAGCCGCTCGGCCGGGTCAACTGGAAGCCCGGCATCTGGCTGTGCAGCGGCCTGGTCGTCGCCGCCTGGGGCTACTTCCTCCACACCGGCGCCACCGACCCCCTCGGCGGAATCAACCAGCTCTTCCCGCTCTTCGGCATCGCCAACCAGCTGCTCGCCGCCATCGCCCTCGCCGTCTGCACCACCGTCCTCGTCAAGTCCGGGCGGCTGCGCTGGGCCTGGGTCACCGGCCTCCCCCTGGCCTGGGTCACCGCGATCACCTTCACCGCCGGCTGGCAGAAGATCTTCTCCGCCGACCCGAAGATCGGCTTCTTCGCCCAACGGGCCCACTACGCCGACGCCCTGGACGCCGGTCAGATCCTCGCCCCCGCCAAGACGACCGCCGACATGCACACGGTGGTCACCAACTCCACCGTCGACGGCGTCCTCATCGCCCTCTTCCTGCTCCTGGTCGCCGTGGTGATCGGCAACGCGGCGGTGGTCTGCGTGCGCGCGATACGGTCCGCGACGCCGCTGCCGACCACCGAGACCCCGTACGTCGAGTCCCGCATCGACGCACCCGGCCAGAGCGCCGAGCCACTGACCGGAGCCCGCTCGTGAGGATCCGGCGCTGGGTGCGGGCCGTGCGCTGGTATCTGCGCGAGCTGACCGGAGAGGCCGAGTACGACCGCCACTGCGAGCGGCACCGGCGCCACCACCCGCTGGCCCCGGTGCCGACCCGCCGCGAATACCAGGTGCTGCGCACCCGGCACCAGGAGGCCCGCACCCACAGCCGCTGCTGCTGAGCGACTCCCGCGATGCCGCCCCTCTTACGGGCGACTGCCAACGGATCGAAGGTGCGGCTCCGGACGCCCCTCGGCAACGCCACGCAAAGGTGGAGCGCCGGTGATCTAAACGGCTGAGCTGCCCACGATGCCGCGGAAGTCGCGCAGGGCGAGGGACAGCAGTGGTTGATGCCGGGCGAGGAAGGACAACGGAGCATCAGGCTCCGTCGTCACGCGGCTGCGGCCCAGGGCCGGTCGCCCGGTGATCCGCATGGGGACGCGGCACCCCGTACCGTCGGACAGCCGCTGGACCAGGTGGGCGCGGGCGGGCAGCCGGAAGGGCAGCCGCAGTACGTCGCGGTACGCGACGCGGACCGGCGGAGTGCCGGCCGTGGTCAGCTCGCCCCGGGTGCTGCGGCTGTCCGCGCGGAGCGTGATCGTGCCCAGCTCTTTCGGGATGCCCCACAGGGCGCGCCCCCCGGCCAGGGACTGTTCGTTGTCGACCCAGGCGGCCACGGCGCTGCCGGCGAGGCGGTGTCCGTGGCGTACGGCCAGGGCGATGAGGCATTCGCGGTAGGCGAGGACGCCGCCGGGCCGGTAGTCGACCCAGAAGGTGATCAGGGTGGCGCGGCGCCGCACGACCCAGGGGCGGACCCCGGACGGCAGCGGCCAGGACGGCAGTTCGTGCACGGGGACGCGCCACAGCGAGACGACCATGTCGCCGGTGAGGCGCCACGGTGAAGGAGGGAAGGGGACGGCTGGTCGTTCCACGGTGCGCTGACCGACTTCCTCGGCTCGGACGGGTACGGCCGATGGTCCCACTCGCGACGGCCCGGGCGGGCCCGCGGCACGCAGCCACGGACCCGGTGTAGGTAACCCCTCACCCATCTTGCGCCGTGGGCTCCTCCTGCCAGGACAACGTGACCACGCCGACCACGGCAGCGCCGGCGCGGGTGAACGGCAGCGCAGGTGGGGGAGCCGGGAAGAGACGCGGATTTGCTAATCCACTGCTAACGAAATGCCTTCATCGCCAACGCCGTCGCGGACCCTACACCCGGCCCGGTCCGGCTCAGCGGTCGTTGGCGAGTGCGACGAGTTCGGCGAACAGGCCGCCGGCGTTGACGAGGTCCTCGTACGTCCCTGTTCGACGACCCGGCCCTTGTCCATGACGAGGACGCGGTCGGCGAGGCGGGTGTTCTCCAGTTGGTGGGTGACGACGATCGTCATGCGTTCGACGGCGATCCTCTTGATCTCGAGGAAGACGGCGTGCTCGCCGCGGGCGTCCATCTGGGACGTCGGCTCGTCCAGGATCAGCAGCGGCGTCCGGCGGTACAGGGCGCGTCCGCACACCAGGCGCTGCCACTGCCCGCCGGAGAGTTCGGCGCCGCCCCACAACTCCTTGGCGAGCAGCGTGTCCAGTTGACGGGGCAGCTTCTCGATGGCCTCGCGCATTCCGACGGCGTCGACCACGTCCCACACGGGACCGTCGTCGAAGGTCTTCGGCTGCCCGAGGGTGATGTTCTCGCGGGCGCGCAGGGGCCAGCACGCGAAGTTCTGCGGTACGAGCGCGGTCCGCTTCCACACGGCGTCGGGGTCGGTGCGAGCGAGGTCCGTGCCGTCCCACAGCACGCGGCCCTTGTCGGCGAGCAGGATGCCGGTGATGAGCTTGGCCAGGGTGGACTTGCCCGAGCCGTTCTCGCCGACGACCGCCAGGATCTCGCCGCGGCGGAGCGTGAGCGACACGCCCGCGACGGCCGGTTCGTCCTTGCCCGGGTACTGGTACTCGACCTCCTCGAGGCGGATCTCGTCGACGCGTTCGGGGATGGTCAGCTCACCGCGACGCGGGGCGCGTTCGGCGGCCATGTCGAGGAAGGACCGCATGTCGGCCAGGTAGAGCGACGTGTGGAACATCGCGGCGCCGTGGATGACGAACTGGCTGAGCGCCGCGAGGGTGGTCTGCACGGCGACGACGGCGGTGGCGGCGACGGGCAGGGCGATCCGGCCGCCGGCGGCCAGCCAGGCGAGGGTGGCCCAGGTGCTCAGCAGGAAGACCCCGCCCAGGGCACTGGTGATCAGTGCGATGCGCAACAGGCGCGGGGCGGCGGTGAGGGTGCGCTGGTCGATGCGGTCGGACAGGGCCCGGTACCAGTAGATGAGATAGCCGGTCATGCCGTTGGCGCGGACCTCGTCGCCGAACCGGGAGTAGGTGGCCCACCAGCGCATCATGGAGCGCACATTGCGGTCGCCGACGTTGAGGTAGTGGGTCTCGTAGTCGACGCGGGCGGACAGGACGGCACCGGCGCCGGCCGGGAGGACGGCCAGGAGCAGCAGGGGCAGCATCAGCGGGTGCAGTGCCGTGATGACTCCGCTCGCGGCGGTCATGCGGATGAGGGCGGACATGAACCGCTGGGCGTCCTGGACCATCATCCGGGTGCGGGTGACACCGACTTCGGCGGCTTCCTGCCGGTCGGCGAAGCCGTCCTCGCCGTAGGCGGAGGTCTCCACCCGGCATACGGCGGCGACCAGGGCGATGTCGGCCTCGGTCGTCAGCAGCGGAGTGATCCGGCCGTCGGCGTAGGAGGACAGAGCGCTGCTGATCCGGCCGACGGCCGCCGCTGCCGTCACCGCGATCAGGGCGGGCAGCGCATGGTGCAGGCGTTCGGACACCGTGCCGCTGCCGAGGATGTGGGTCATGGCCTGCGCGGTGAACGCGAGGACGACGGCCGCCGCGATGCCGGTGAGGAGCTGGCAGGCGAGGAGCAGTACGACGCCGGCCCTGTCGACGCCCCACGCCATCCGCGCGGTGTGCCCGAGGACCGTCGGCAGGCGGCGGCACATCGCGGCGAAACTGGCGTCCGCCAGCGGGTTCTTGCCGTACTTCCCGCCGAACGTGAGGGTCGCGGGTGGGGGAGGGGGCGGAGTGTTCTCGTCAGTGGTCGAGGCGTCGGTCACCGTCACCTGGATTCCTCCTGGAGGTCCGTGCCGCGCCTGGACGGCGCGGCGGTGCACGGCCTAACGACGAGCCGCCCGAATCGAACGCGCTCGATTCCGGACGTGCTGGGACCCTTGCCGCACAAGGCATCGACCGGGGCGGCTCACTGCTGAGGCCGCATCCCGGGAACCCGGACCTGGCCGAATCGCGGATGCTCGAAACGCCTGTGGTGCATGGGGTTTCGGCGCCCTCGGAGTTCGCTGTTCGCGATGTCCCTCGTCACTCCGATCCAGGATCGGCGTGACGACGCGAGTGGGAGATAAGGTCACGTGCATGGAAAACGCACGTTCGACTGGGCCGACGGGCTTCAGGTAGCCCGCCAGGAGATGCCTGGCGGTTGCCGCGAACGGAGCCCCGTGACACGCACCGCCCACCACCTTCGCTCTTCACGCAGCCGGAGTACACGCGACTGCTCGTCAGGAAAGCCCTGGCGTTGCGTGGTTCTCCACGACCTCAGGTACAGCGCACGCAGCTTCACCGATGGATCACGGGAGTCCAGTAGGCCTCGACCTCGCCTGGTCCGCCGCACGGTGGACGTCTACTCATTCCCTCGACACCAGCGGGACCGCTCCGTCGCCCAGTGGTCCGCAGTGGAGGAACGCCGGGCGCGTCAGCGGCTACGAACCCAGGTGGGGACTCTCCTGAGGCTGGTGAACACCGCCGCCGGCGAACTCGCACTCGATGCGGCGGACACGGTGGACATACCGCCGGCACGCCATCGGCGCGGCTCGCTCTGGCTCGCATAGCGGCCTCACGGGCAACCGCCGCGACGGGCACTCGCGTCGAGCCCGTCGTGGGCGGCCACCGTTATGCCGTCCTGAAGTGCTGGCGCAGTGGTGGCGGACGACTCTGCGGGGCGTCGGCGAGGATGGCCAGCCTCGGTCTGCGCAGGGCCCCGCCGTTAGCGATCCCGTTTCGTGGGCGGTAGCAGCAAGAGGCAGGGCCGTACGGACCGTGGTGCTGCCGGATCTGTCGCCGTCATGACGGTGCCCTCATTTCGCGGCTCCCGACCCGGACCAGCTGGCGAGAAGGGCCGTTGCCGGACCGATCGTCCGAGATGTCGTACAGAGTTCGATGCTCTGTTCAGTGACCGAAAGTATGGCCATGCCAGCCGAGCGTCAATATCTCCTCCGAAAAAAAGGTGCTTCTGTGCCGGCAACCGGCGAGCCGTCCGGCATGCTCGCCGCCCGCGTTACCCAAACGTAATGGCCTGCTTCTCGTGCAACCTCTTGACCAGGGGGAACGGTAGGCGCTCACTATGACCTCCGCATCACTGACCACTTCATGGGGGGACGGCCGTGACTCACCCGGCGCACAGCGGTACCTCCCTGGCGGGGGGCCCGGAGCATCCTGGTCGTGCACGTCGGCTGCGCTGTCGAGCATGGCCGGAAGGTTCCGCTGGGCCGGGGAGTCGGCAGACTGAGCCGGCCCTGGCGGGCCACTCCGGACAGGGCGGGGGTCGAAACGCCTCCGCCGGCGAGGAGGGCTGGAGCATGCTGCCGGGCCACCGTCCGGTCGTGCTCCTTGTGACGCCCAGGAGTTCGGGATCTCCTCCGTTCCGGAGTCGGAGTTCTCCGAGCCTCCGCCGAGCACGGCCCGCCAGGACCCCTCCGCGGTGGCTGAACGGAGCCCCGCCCTGCTCTTGAGCCACCGAAAAAGAGCGGATGCCACGGGCCGTGACCCGACCGGGACACCTCCGGTCGTCTTCGAGCCCGCATGCATCGCCCGCGTCAGCCGGGGCGACGCCGGCGCCACGCCCACTCCGCCAGCCCGTCCCTAATCCCGCCCCGCCTGCCGATCCGGCCCACCGGCGCCGCGTACAGCGCCGCCTCCCCACCGCCGCGTCCGGCCACCCCTCAGCCCGACCCGACTACTCTCTGACAACCCGCTCATGTTCAATATTTCGAACGTTGACCGGTACTCAGAACGGCATTACCTCGACGGTTCTCGACGGAATGTCACAAGCCGCAGGCCCCCGAGTCCCATTCCCCGGACCGGCTCAACGAAGGAGATCAAGCATGCTCAACAGAAGGAACTTCCTCACCGCAGCGGTCGGTGTGGCGGCTGCGACGGGACTCGCGGCCTGCGCCAAGGAGGACGGCGGCTCGTCCGGCTCCTCCGGTGGCGGCAGCAAGGCGATCACCCTCGGCTTCTCCCAGGTCGGTTCGGAGAGCGGCTGGCGCTCCGCCAACAGCGACTCTGTGAAGTCGGCCGCCAAGGAGGCGGGTTACACCCTCAAGTTCTCCGACGCCCAGCAGAAGCAGGAGAACCAGATCTCCGCGATCCGCAACTACATCGCGCAGAAGGTCGACGTCATCGCCTTCTCGCCGGTGGTCGTCACCGGCTGGGACGCTGTGCTCAAGGAGGCCAAGGCCGCGAAGATCCCGGTGGTCCTCACCGACCGCTCCGTCGAGACCTCCGACGACTCCCTGTACGTGACCCTGGTGGGCTCCGACTTCACCGACGAGGGCCGCCGCGCCGCCAAGATCCTGGAGAAGGTCCTGGAGAAGGCCGGCCACAAGGGCCCCGTGAAGATCGCACAGCTGGAGGGCACCACCGGTGCCGCCCCCGCGATCGAGCGTGCCAAGGGCTTCAAGGAGGTCATGGACGCGGACCACGCGGACGACTGGAAGATCGTCGTCAGCCAGACCGGTGACTTCACCCGCGCCGGCGGCAAGCAGGTCATGGCGGCCTTCCTGCAGTCCAACCCGGACATCGACGTGCTCTTCGCGCACAACGACGACATGGGCATCGGTGCCATCCAGGCCATCGAGGCGGCCGGCAAGAAGCCCGGCAAGGACATCCTGATCGTCACGGTCGACGGCGTGAAGGACGGCTTCGTCGCCATGTCCGAGGGCAAGATCAACGCCATTGTCGAGTGCAACCCGCTGCTCGGCCCCCAGCTGATGGAGGTCGTGAAGAAGGTCAAGGACGGCGAGACGGTCGAGCGCTGGATCAAGACCAAGGAGAGCGACTTCATGCAGGACCAGGCCAAGGACGCGCTCCCCACCCGCAAGTACTGACCGACCGTCCCCACCGGCGGGGAGCCTCCGGCCGGCCGGCATCCACCGGCCGGGAGGCTCCCCGCGGACCTGGACCCATTCATGAGGAGCGCTGCCATGGCAGAGCCGCGGCCCGTCCTGGAGATGACGGGCATAGTCAAGGAATTTCCGGGGGTCAGGGCTCTGTCGGGCGTCGACTTCCGGCTCTTCCCGGGTGAGATCCACGCCCTGATGGGCGAGAACGGCGCCGGAAAATCCACCCTCATCAAGGTGCTGACGGGCGTCTACTCCCTGGACGGCGGCACGATCAGCCTCGACGGCGAGTCCGTGCGGTTCGGCGGCCCGCTGCAGGCGCAGCAGGCCGGCATCAGCACGGTCTACCAGGAGGTCAACCTCTGCCCCAACCTGTCGGTGGCGGAGAACATCTTCATCGGACGCGAACCCACCCGCGCCGGCCGCATCCAGTGGAAACGGATGCGCAAGGAGGCGGCGGAGCTGGTCGACCGGCTCGGGCTCGACATCGACGTCGCCGCGCCGCTGTCCTCGTACCCGCTGGCCGTGCAGCAACTGGTCGCGATCGTACGGTCGGTGGGCACCGGGGACCGGGGCGGCGCGGGACTCGGCACCAAGGTACTGGTCCTCGACGAGCCGACCTCCAGCCTCGACCGCGACGAGGTTCTCGAACTGTTCCGTCTGATGCGGCAGTTGAGGGACGAGGGTGTCGCGATCCTGTTCGTGTCGCACTTCCTCGACCAGATCTACGAGGTCTGCGACCGGATGACCATCCTGCGCAACGGCACCCTGGTCGGCGAGCACATGGTCCGCGATCTCGACCAGGTCGGGCTGATCGAGCTGATGATCGGCAAGGCCCTGGACCAGCTCGAGGAACTGCACGAGCACCAGATGCACTCCGACGTCGGCGAGACGCTGGTCAAGGCCGAGGGGCTCGGCCGCACCGGCGGGATCGCCCCCTTCGACCTGGAGATCAACAAGGGCGAGGTGCTCGGGCTCGCCGGCCTGCTGGGATCAGGCCGCACCGAACTCGCCCGGCTGCTGTTCGGCGCCGACCAGCCCGACAGCGGCAAGGTGACCATCGACGGCAAGCAGGTCTCGATGAGCGCCCCGAACGACGCCATCGGGGCCGGCGTGGCCTTCTGCTCGGAGAACCGCAAGACCGAGGGCCTGATCCCCGATTTGACGGTGCGCGAGAACATCATCCTCGCCCTCCAGGCGGCCCGCGGCTGGGTCCGGCCCATCCCGGCCGCCCAGCGCGACGAACTCGTCGCCAAGTACATCAAGGCGCTCGACATCCGCCCCGCCAACCCGGAGGCGCGCGTGGGGCAGCTCAGCGGCGGCAACCAGCAGAAGGTACTGCTCGCCCGCTGGCTGATCACCCAGCCGAAGCTCCTGATCCTGGACGAGCCGACGCGCGGCATCGACGTCGGCGCCAAGGCGGAGATCCAGAAACTGGTGGTGTCCCTCTCCGAGGACGGCATGTCGGTGCTGTACATCGCGGCCGAACTGGAGGAGGTGCTCCGGCTCAGCCACAGCATCGGAGTGCTGCGCGACCGCCGGCTGGTGGCGCGACTGACCAACGGGCCGGAGATCACCACCAGCAAGATCCTCGAGACCATCGCGAGCGGAGAACACCAGTGACCACCACTTCCCGCTGGCGAGCACTGACGCATCACCACCTGTTCTGGCCGGTCGCGGTCCTGATCGCCCTGCTGCTCGTCAACGTCCCCTTCACACCCGATTTCTTCTCGATCAGGATGACGGACGGCCACCTCTACGGCAGCCTCGTCTCCATCGTGCTGTTCGGCTCACCGCTGATCCTGGTGGCGGTCGGCATGACCCTGGTCATCGCCACCGGCGGCATCGATCTCTCCGTCGGTGCCGTGGTCGCCATCACCGGCGCCCTGACCTGTTCGTACATCAGCGACCAGGCCGACCAGAACACCCTGTCCGCGGTGTTCCTGGCGATGGGCATCGGGTTGGTGGCCGCGGTGGTCTGCGGTCTGTGGAACGGCTTCCTGGTGGCCAGGATGGGAATCCAGCCGATCATCGCGACCCTCATCATCATGGTCGCGGGCCGAGGCGTCGCCCAGCTGATCACCGACGGCCAGATCATCACCATCAACAGCGAGCCGTACAAGCTGATCGGCGGCGGCTACTGGCTGACCCTGCCCTTCTCCGTCTTCGTCGTGGCCGCCGTGGTGGCCATCACCGTGGCGCTGACCCGCCGCACGGCGCTCGGCCTGCTGGTCGAATCGGTCGGCGGCAACGCCGAGGCCAGCCGCCTGGTCGGCATCAGGTCCACCCGCATCAAGATCATGGTCTACATGTTCTGCGCGCTGTGCGCCGGCATCGCGGGCCTGATGATCAGCTCCAACACCTCGGCCGCGGACGGCAACAACGCCGGCCTGTGGATCGAACTCGACGCGATCCTCGCCGTGGTGATCGGTGGCACTTCGCTGCTCGGCGGCCGGTTCTCCATCGGCGGCACGGTGGTCGGCGCCCTCGTCATCCAGACCCTGACCACCACGATCTACACCATCGGCGTGCCCACCCAGACCAACCTGGTCTTCAAGGCCGCTGTCGTCATCGTCGTCTGCCTGCTGCAGTCCCCGAAGTTCCGGGCCAAGGTCTTCGGCGCGAAGGGCCCCAAGGGCCCGCGCCAGGACGTCGCCCCGGCGGAGCCCGCCCCGGCGGCCGACGCCGCCCCGAAGATGGAGGTGTCGCGATGACCGCGACCGCCCAGACCCCCAAGGCGGCTCCGAGCGGCAGTACCGCCTCCCGTGCCACGCGCCTGCTCGGCGACCGGCGTCTGCCCGTCCTGGTCACGGCCGCCCTGTTCATCGCCATGTACGTCGGTGGCCTCAGCCGGTACCAGAACTACGGGTTCGGCGAACCCCAGGTGTTCCTCAACCTGTTCATCGACAATGGCTATCTGCTGGTCGCCGCCATCGGTGCCACCTTCGTCATCATGTCGGGCGGCATCGACCTGTCCGTGGGCTCGATGATCGGCTTCACCACCATGTTCACGGCGTGGCTGGTGGAACGTCAGGGACTGCCGCTGCTCCTGGTCGTCCCCCTCGCACTGGCCGTCGGCGCCTTCGGCGGCTTCCTGATGGGCTATGTGATCCACAACTTCGAGATCCAACCGTTCATCGTCACCCTCGCCGGGCTCTTCCTCTTCCGCGGACTGTGTCTGGTCATCAGCAAGGAGTCGATCTCCATCGGCGACGCCTCGGTGGGCGCCCTGGCCCAGACGCGGGTGTCGCTCGGCGTGGGGGAGCTGTCGATCGGCGCCCTGGTGGCGTTGGTCGTCCTCGGTATCGCCTGCTACGTGCTCCACTACACCCGCTTCGGACGCCGTGTGTACGCCATTGGCGGCAACGAGCAGTCGGCTCTGCTCATGGGCCTTCCGCTGGGCGGCACGAAGATCGCCGTGTACACGGTGAGCGGCTTCTGCTCGGCCCTGGCGGGTCTGCTGTTCATGCTGTACATCCAGTCGGGGGACCCGCTGCACGCCGTCGGCATGGAACTCGACGCCATCGCCGCCGTGGTCATCGGCGGCACGCTGCTGACCGGCGGTTCCGGTTATGTGCTGGGCACGCTCTTCGGGGTGCTGGTGCTCGGCCTGATCAAGAGCGTCATCACGTTCGAGGGCACGCTCAGCTCCTGGTGGACGAAGATCGCGACAGGTGTGCTGCTGTGCGCCTTCATCCTGATCCAGCGGACCATGACGGCACGCCGGAAGACCTGACCGGCAGAGGTGCCGTCACCCTCCCCCTTTCCACGTGCGGCAACGTAGTCGGCGCCTCGTCACGGACATCGCCCTGCTTGGACAGAAAACCCGCGAAACGGCCGTGGGCTTCCAGCGGTCACGTAGGGGAGGCCGCCCCAAATGCCGCACTGGAAGCCGTACCGGCAGCCGTACTGAAAGCCGTACCGAGATCAGAGAAAGACAGGACATGCCCATGCGCGCACTCCTCTCCCGGCTGGTGGCGATACTGGTCACTGCCTGTCTGCTGTTCACAGCCCAAGCCCTGACCACGCCTCAGCGGGCCGCCGCCGCCGACCCGGGCTACCTGATGACGCACTTCATCGGGGAGGGGTCGACCGGTCAGCAGATGTACTTCTCGTACAGCGCGGACGGTCTGAACTGGACCGATCTCAACGGCGGCGGGATGACTCTGCGTTCCACGGTGGGCACGCGCGGAGTGCGCGACCCCGCGCTGGTGCGCTCACCCGACGGCAGCAAGTACTGGATCATCGCGACCGACCTGTGCATCGACTGCGGGCAGACGTGGAGTCAGTCCATCAACAACGGCAGCCGCAGTCTTGTGGTGTGGGAGTCGAGTGACCTGGTCACCTGGTCGGCGCCGTGGCTGCTCAACGTCGCCGGCGCGATCCCTGACGGACGCAATGCCTGGGCGCCGGAAGCGATCTGGGATCCGGCCAGCAACGACTACGTCCTGTACTGGGCGACGAACACGCCCCTCAACGGCGTGACGAAGCACCGCATCCACTACGCCCACACCACGAATTTCCGCACGATCACCACCCCTCAGGTCTACATCGAGCGCCCCGGCACCCAGGAGATCATCGACACCCAGATCGTCGAGGTCCCCTCCGGCGTCGGCAACTACCGCTACGTACGGGCTTCCGGCGACGGCCAGATCACGATCGAGGGCAGCAACTCGATCCTCGGGACCTGGACCAACCTCGGCAACCTCTCCGGCATCGGCCTGACCGGCTCCCAGGTCGAGGGCCCGATGTGGATGAAGTTCCGGGACCGCAACGAGTGGACCCTCTACCTCGACCAGTACGCGGCCGGAAAGGGATACATGCCGGTCACGACGACCAACCCGTCCGCCTCCGGCACCTACAAGCTCCCGACGTCGGGAACCTACTCTCTGGGCGGCACCAAGAAACGCCACGGCTCGATTCTGAACCTGACGGCCGCCGAGGACGCCCGGATACAGGCGCGCTGGGCCAACACCCCGGCCAAGCGGCTGCAGTCCTTCAACTTCCAGGACCGCTACGTGCGGCACGCCAACTTCGATGTGCGCATCGACCAGAACGTCACCAACGCGGACGCCCAGTTCCGGCCGCGCCCCGGCCTGGCCGGCTCCGGCACCGTCTCCTTCGAGTCGGTCAACTTCCCCGGCCACTACCTGCGGCACGATGGAGCCGACTTCCAGCTCGTCCACAACGACGGCACCACCCAGTTCGCCGCGGACGCCACCTTCCGCCAGGTCGCCGGACTCGCCGACTCGTCCTGGTCCTCGTTCCAGTCGTACAACCACCCCGACCGCTACATCCGCCACTACGCGTTCCAGCTGAAGCTCGAAACGATCACCACCGCGACGGGACGCAGCGACGCCACTTTCCGTCTGACGAGCTGACCTGTCAGGGATGCCGGCGCCCTCGGGCGACGCCCCACCTGCCGCCGCCCTCAAGCGAGGCAGGCGCCGACACCCCTCCCGCAAGCGCAATGCGACACCGGGCGTCGTTCGGGGCGGGACGCGGCACCTCGGCCGAGGCGTCACGTCCCCTTCCTCAGACATGTCGTGGACAGCACTACGCCGCCTACCTGGACAACGACGACGCTTTCGAAGTCGAGCTCGTCGCAATCCCCTCACTGAGTGGGGAAGAACGCGTCGTGATGCGAGGAGCGGCGGACGCTACGCCCCTCGCACATCCGCGGGGGTTCGACCCGGGCGAACCGCCCGGCTATCCGGCCCATCAGGACCTCGAACGCCCCCCGCCACCGGGCTGGATCCATGCTCTGGCCCGCGGCCACCGTCTCGTCGTTTGTCCACACAACTCACGATGATCAACGGTGGCCGCACCCCTCTCCACGTGGAACATGGAGATCAAGATGGCGCCGTTCCGTTCGCCCACGCCCAGTCCCTTGCCGCAGCCATCGCCCAAGTCGAAGGAGTCGACGCTGCGGTCAGGGGTGGGTCTGAGTCCGCGAGTCAGGGCAGCCGGTTGCCTACGCGGCGATTCCTAAGGCGCTGGTCAGGACGCTAGTCGTGAGTCCCGCAGCTTGGCGGGACAGGTCCTGCTCACTTCGGATCGATCCTTTCGCACCCATGCCCGCTCCGCTGCACATTCCATTGGAAAATGCCAAAGCGTTCACCTGTGCCGAGCACTGTGCGTAGTCTCGTGCTCACGTTCGCGGGAACGGCCGTGCAGGGGGAGGGGATTCGGCGTGCCCGGAATCGACGAGAGTCTGCTGGAGGCCATGCGGCTGCCAGGTGCTCGAGGGGCGTCGGTGGTCGACTGGATCAGTGGTCTTGCTTTGGGCGCGGTAGGTGACGCACCCGGTGGGGATGTGGAGGCGACGGCTGCGGAAACCGCCGAACTCGCCCGTCTCGCCACCGAGAGCGGCGCCCTCGCCCTCACCGGCGGCGGCCCCGGCAGCCCCGGCGAGGAGTCCGGCAAGGAACCCCCCGTACAGGACCTGATCATCACGAACGCCGACTCGTACCACCTGCTCAGGTTCGTCACCACGACCTTCGACAGCACGGTCTTCGTGCACTTGTGGCTCGACCGCCGCGAAGGGAACCTGGCCCTGGCCCGCATCAGGCTGGCCGAGATGGCGGACGGGCTGGTGCTCGGATGACCGCCCCGGCCAAGACACTGCGCTCGGGCGAACCGGCCTCGGCCCTGCTCGGCACCCTCGCCGCGCAGGGCGCCACCGGAGCCCTGTCCACCGAGTCGGGGATCGTCTACCTCGCGGCGGGACACGTCGTCCACGTCGAATCCGCCGTCACGCCCGACCTCGGTGACCTGCTCACCCACAGTGGTGCGCTCGCCCCGGACGGCTGGTGGGAGGCGATCGACCGGGCCGGCCGCCGCTGCCGTGTCGGACGGCAGCTGGTGGACAGCGGCCACCTCGCCGCCGGCGCGCTGGAACTGTGCCATCTGGGCGCCCTCTTCGACGCGGCGTACTTCGTCCTCGCCCACGACGGACCGGCGCTGCGGTTCCGACCAGGAGCCGCGCACTGGCTCGGCGCGGTCCGTTCCGTACCGGTGGACACCGTCCTGCGCGAGTCCAGACGCCGCCGTGAACTGCTGCACCGCATATGGCCCGAGCCCGACGTGGACCGTGTGCCTCTCGCCCGGGTGCCCGGGCCGGACGCCGCCGACCTGCCGGCCCGCCGCGTCCGGACCCTCGACCAGGTCGACGGTGTCCGCACTGCCGCCCAGATCGCCATGGCCCTCGCCTGCCGCACCTTCCACACCCTCGTCGAACTCCGCCGCCTCGCCGCCGCCGGGCTGGTGGCCCCCGTGGCACCCCTGGTCCCCGTCCCCTCCCCAGCCCTTGCCCCAGCCCCTGCGTCCGCCCCCGCCCCCGTGTCCGCCGAGCCGGGCCCCACTCCTCGTCCCGCGGCACCGGACGAGCCCGACACCGCACTGCTGCGACGGCTCCTGCACGCCTTGGAGGCACTGTGATCCGCGCGCGAAGACAGCGTGCCGAAAGGAGACTGCTCATGGCCGTCGAGACCGACGTCCTGGACGAACTGCGTCGGCTCCGCACCCGCATACCCCGGCTGACCGGCTCCCTCGCCGCCACCGTCGACGGACTCGTCCTCGCCCACGATGTGCCCGATACCGAGCCGGAGGGACTCGCGGCGCTCACCGCCGCCGCCCTCGGCGTCGCCTACCGCATGACGGACGTCGCCGCTCGCGGCGACTTCCGCGAACTGCTGGTGCGGGGCTCCGGAGGCTACGTCGCCACCTACGCCGCCGGAACGACCGCCGTACTCACCCTCCTCGCCGAGGACCGCGTCAACGTCGGCCGCCTCCATTTGGAAGGCCGGCGCAGCGGCGCCCGGATCGCCGACCTCGTCGCCACGCGCGTGGCGCCCGGCAGCGGCCGCCACGCCGACCGGCCGGCTCCCGAAGAGCACCTCGCCACGGTGCCCCCGGCCGCGGACCGCCCCATCGGCACCCTCCCGGTACGCACCCCGCAGCGGCCCACGCACCAGCCGCGCCCGCAGACCGGCATCTGAGCCGTCCGAACCTCCTGACCCACCGAAGTAGAAGACCGAAGGAAAGGAACCGAGCGCATGGCCAACACGGAGACCGCGCTGAAGGAATGCCTGAGCTCCATCGACGGAGCGACGGCCGCCGCACTCGTCGACTACACCAGCGGCATGGCCCTCGGCACCCTCGGCGGCAGCAAGGACTTCAACCTGGAAGTCGCCGCCGCGGGCAACACCGACGTCGTGCGGTCCAAGCTGCGCACCATGGAGCACCTGGGGCTGAAGGAGGAGATCGAGGACATCCTGATCACCCTGAACACCCAGTACCACCTCATCCGCCTCCTGAAGGGCCGCGGAGGCAGCGGACTCTTCCTCTACCTCGTGCTCGACGGGAGCCGGGCCAACCTCGCGATGGCCCGCCACCAGTTGCGCCGCATCGAAGCCGACCTGGAGGTCTGAACCGGCACCACCGGACGGGAGCCCTCCGCCACACGTAGCGGAGGGCCCCGGCACGCCGCACGGCGACGACGGGCGTGCAGCCGGCCGTGGCTACGGTGGGTGCCATGACAGCGCCCCTGGACGTGCTCGTGGTCGGCGCGGGCCCCACCGGGCTCGCACTCGCGACCCAACTGCGCGCCTGTGACACCCTGTTCCGGATCGTGGACCGCTCACTGGACCGCGCCCGGGAGTCACGCGCCCCGGCGATCCAGCCCCGCACCCTGGAGATGCTGTCCGCGTTCGGCGTGGCGGACGACCTCGTCGACCGGGGCAGTACGGCGGTCCGGCTGCACCTGCATCTGCCCCGACGGGTGCTGCACGTGCCGGTGTTCGACGTCGGCTGTGACGACACACCGTACCCCTTCCTGCTCTTCCTCCCGCAGTCGGAGACCGAAGCCGTCCTGACTGCTCATCTGGCCGCGCGGGACGTGACGGTGGAGCGGGGCACCGAGCTGCTGGGCGCCGAACCGGAGGGCCCGTACGTCACCTGCCGCCTGCGGCGCCGGGACGGGACCGAGGAGACCGTACGGGCCCGCTACGTCGTCGGCTGCGACGGCGCACACAGCACGGTGCGCGCCCAGGCGGGCATCGCCTTCGAGGGGTACGCCTATCCGCAGACGTTCCTGCTGGCTGATCTGGAGGCCGACGGCCTGGAGCCGGGTATCGCGCACACGTACATGACCGCGTCCGGGCTGCTGTTCTTCTTCCCGCTGGGCACTCCGGCCACCTGGCGGATGATCGCGATGCACCCGCCGGGCGCTCCGGGCGGCGAGGTGACCCTGGACCTCCTCCAGCGGATCGCCGACGACTGGACGCCCGACAACCTGTCCCTGCGCGACCCGGTCTGGATGACGAGCTTCCGCATCCACAACCGCGGTGCCACCCGCTACCGAAAAGGCCCGTTCTTCCTCGCCGGGGACGCGGCGCACATCCACAGCCCGGCGGGGGGACAGGGCATGAACACCGGCATCCAGGACGCGCTCAACCTGGGCTGGAAACTCGCCCACGTCTGCCGGGGCGCCGCACCTGAGGAGTTGCTGGACACGTACGAGGCGGAGCGCGCCCCGGTCGGCCACGGCGTACGCCGCCTCACCGACCGCGCGTTCACCGTCGGTACGAGCAGCCACCCGGCTCCACGGCTGGCACGGACGCGTCTCGCCCCGCACCTGGCCCCGCTGCTCCTGCGCGCGACCGGCGCCCGGGCTCGCCTCTTCCGGACGGTCTCCGAACTCGGCATCCACTACCGCCGCGGCCCCGCCTCCGTCACCGGACCGCACCGTCCGCGGCAGGGCCCACACGCCGGAGACCGCCTCCCCGACACCCCGGCCGGACTCCAGCGACGGGTCGCCGGACCGGGCTACCACCTCCTGCTCACGGGCCCCACCCACCTCTGGCCCGAGGACCCGCCCCCGGGCGGACGGCGCGACTTGGTGAGCACGCACCACCTGGGCACGCGCAGCCCGTGGCCGGGCATCACCCACGCCCTCGTGCGGCCCGACGGATACGTGGGCTACCTGGCGGGCGGCACCGACCTCACGGGCCTGCGCACCTATCTCGACCGCTGGCTGCCTGTCCTCTAGACCGGGAGCCCGGCGAGCCACTCGATCAGGAGCCGGTTGGTGTCGGCCGGCCGCTCCTGCTGAACGAAGTGACCGCAGCCGTCCAGAATGTGCGAGGCCCTCAGGCCGGGCAGCGTGGTCGGGTAGGCCTCGATCGCGTCGGCCAGCCAGGTCGTGGAGGCGTCCAGGCTGCCGCCGATGAAGAGCGACGGCCGGCTGACAGGGGCTCCGGCGAAGTCCGCCAGGTCCTGCCAGTCGCGGTCCATGTTCCGGTAGCGGTTCAGGGCGCCGGTCAACCCGGTGCGTTCGAACTCCGCGGCGTAGACGTCGAGGTCGGCCTCGCTCATCCAGCCCGGCAGCCGGCCGGAGGGGAACCGGTCGCGCAACCGACCGCCGCGGGCCACGAAATGAGGGTCGGCCTCGGGCATCGTGTCCGCCGACAGGGCCGCGTAGAAGCCCGCGAGCCAGCCGCGCACGTCGGGCTCGATCTCCGCCTCGGCCCGGCCGGGCTCCTGGAAGTAGGAGACGTAGAACTCCTCGTCACCGCCCATCCGCGCGAAGACCTCACTCGGCCTCGGCCCGCCGGGCGGGGTGTACGGCACGCTCAGCAGCCCCACCGCGCGGAAGACGTCCGGCCGGACCAGCGCGGAGGTCGCGGCGATGGTCGCGCCCCAGTCGTGCCCGACGAGCACGGCGGACGGCTCGCCCAGGGCCTCCACGACGGCGACGTTGTCCTCCACCAGCTCGAGCATCCGGTACGCGTCCGCCTCCGAGGGCCGTGACGAGCGCCCGTAGCCGCGTACGTCGACGGCTACCGCGCGGTAGCCGGCCGCGGCCAGAGCCGGTAGCTGGTGGCGCCAGGCGTACCAGGACTCGGGGAATCCGTGCAGCAGGAGCACGAGCGGTCCGGCACCCTGCTCCACGAGGTGGGTGCGGCCGGCCGGTGTCGGCACAAGGCGATGCGTGCGGTCGGCGGCGGACGTCTGCGGCATGGATCCTCCCGCGATCCGAAGGGGCGCTCGGTCCATCGATCATCCAGCGCCCGCCGCGCGGCACGCGAAGCCTGTTGCCGGTTCGGCAAAAGGCTCAACCGTGGTACGTGATGTACCCGTTGCGGTCCTTGTCGGAGCCGCTCTTGGTGTACGAGTGCACGTCGGCGCGGCTGCCGGACGGCTTGTACACGTAGATCGTGTCCTTGTCGTTGTTCCACATGAAGTTGCAGTTGTCGCGGTAGACGACGTTCTTGGCGTCGGAGTCGGCGCCGTTGCCGCCGCGCAGCTTCACGTAGTCACCCGGCTGAAGGGTGTGGCTCGCGGTGAAGGTGAACTTGTTCCCCGCGGCGTCCTTCACGACGTACCCCTTGAGGTTCACCGTCGTGGAGCGCGAGTAGTTCTTGATGGTCAGGTACTCCTCGTCGGTGTTCCCCGTCGAGCAGCGGTTGGAGTCGCTGCCGGGAGCGTCGTACTGGATGCCCCGGATCTTCAGCGCGGAGTTGTACTCGGCGGCCTGGGCCGGGACCGCCGAGAGGGCGGTCAGAGCTCCGGCGGCGAGGGCCGTGGTGGCGACAAGGCGTATACGCATGGACGTTCGTCCCCCCTGCATGGCCTTCAGGTGAAGGCGATGTGTTGGTTCGGTGAAGCATCCGGATCGTACACGCTTCAAGTACGCAGAAGGGCGGGTCCGGTGACATTGCCACCGGACCCGCCCATGCTGGTGTACGACGTCAGGCGCCGCTGGCCCGCAGCATGTCCTCGCGCTCGACGATCTTCACGCGCTCGCGGCCCTCGGGCTCGCCCAGCGCCTTCTCCGCGGCGTCCAGCTGGTACCAGCCGTCCCAGGTGGTGAAGCGGATGTCGCGCTCGGCGAGGAACGCGTCCACGGCCTCGGGGGCGGGAGTGGCGGGTGTGTGCAGCCGGTCGTTCCTGTAGTCGTCCAGCAGGTTCGCCACCGTCTCGTTGGCGTCACCCTTGGTGTGCCCGATGAGGCCGATGGGACCGCGCCGGATCCAGCCGGTGACGTACGTGGACTGCAGGTGCTCGCCCGACTCCTGCATGACCCGGCCGCCCTCGTCCGGAACGGTGCCGGAGTCGATGTCCCAGGGCAGCTTGGGGAGCTTGTCGGACAGGTAGCCCACCGCGCGGTACACCGCGCCGACGTCCCAGGTGTGGAAGGTGCCGGTGCCCTTGACGTTGCCGGTCCCGTCGAGCTCCGTGCGCTCGGTCCGCAGACCGACGACCTTGCCGTCCTCGCCGAGGACCTCGACCGGCGACTCGAAGAAGTGCAGGAAGAGCTTGTGAGGACGGTCGCCGGTGTCGCGGATCGCCCAGTTCTCCAGGGTCTTCGCCACCATGTCGGCCTGCTTGTTGCCGCGCCGCGTGGTGATCGAGCCCTCGTCGTAGTCGATGTCCTCGGGGTCGACGATGACCTCGATGTTGGGGGAGTGGTCCAGCTCCCGCAGCTCCATCGGGCTGAACTTCGCCTGCGCCGGGCCGCGGCGGCCGAACACGTGGATCTCCTTGGCCCGGTTGGCCTTCAGACCCTCGTGGACGTTCGCCGGGATCTCGGTGGGCAGCAGCTCGTCCGCCGTCTTGGCCAGGACCCGCGCGATGTCCAGTGCGACGTTGCCGACGCCGAGCACGGCGACCTTCTCCGCCTCCAGCGGCCAGGTGCGTGGCACGTCCGGGTGGCCGTCGTACCAGGACACGAAGTCCGCGGCGCCGTACGAGCCGTCGAGGTCGATGCCCGGCAGCGAGAGCGCCCGGTCGGCCGTCGCGCCGGTGGCGAAGATCACGCCGTCGTAGAACGCCCGCAGGTCGTCCAGGCCGATGTCCGTGCCGTAGTCCACGTTGCCGAAGAGCCGGATCTGCGGCTTGTCGAGCACCTGGTGCAGGGCGGTGATGATGCCCTTGATCCGCGGGTGATCGGGGGCGACGCCGTAACGGATCAGTCCGAACGGAGCCGGCATGCGCTCGAAGATGTCGATGGACACGCCGGGTTCGGCGGCCACCTCGGACTTGAGCAGGGCGTCGGCGGCGTAGATCCCGGCGGGGCCGGATCCGACGATGGCTACCCGCAGGGGGCGGGGCATGGTCAGGTTCCCTTCGAGCGGCGACAAGCGATCTCGATGGGAAGCCTAAACTAAGGCATGCCTAACCCGGTACGAGGGTCCGGTCTATGAGCTCATAAGGCTACTTTATGGGTAGACCATGGTGGCGCTTATGGCAGGGGCTGCTCCGCCCAGATCACCTTCCCCGCCGGCAGATAACGCGTCCCCCAGCGTTCCGCCAGCTGCGCCACGAGGAACAACCCTCGCCCACCCTCGTCCGTCATGGTCGCGTACCGCAGGTGCGGCGAGGTGCTGCTGCTGTCGAACACCTCGCAGATCAGATTGCGGTCGCGCAGCACGCGGACGTGTATGGGGCCCCCGCCGTACCGGAGCGCGTTGGTGACCAGCTCGCTCAGGATCAGCTCCGTGCTGAACGTCAGCTCCTCCAGGCCCCACTCGGCCAGCTGCCGGCTGACCGCCGCCCGCACCTCGCCCACGGCCACCGGATCGGCCGGCACCGGCCACTCGGCGACCCGGTCGGCGGCCAGCGCCCGGGTCCGCGCGACGATCAGCGCGATGTCGTCGCTGGAACGGGCCGTGAGCTGCGAGTCCAGCACGACCCGGCAGGTGTCCTCCGGCGACTGCCCGGCCCGGCCCAGCGCCTCACGCAGCATCTCCAGGCCCACGTCGATGTCCCGCTCCCGGTCCTCGACCAGCCCGTCGGTGTAGAGGACCAGCCGGCTGCCCTCCGCCAGCTCCAGCTCCGCCGTCTCGAACGGCAGACCACCGAGCCCGAGCGGGGGACCGGCCGGCACGTCGGGGAACTCCACAGTGCCGTCCGGGTGGATCAGCGCCGGCGGGGGATGACCGGCCCGCGCGACGGTGCAGCGCCGGGACACCGGGTCGTAGACGGCGTACAGACAGGTCGCGCCGGTGACCGGGGCGCTGCCCTCCTCCTCCGTCTCGTCCTGATCGATACGGCCGACCAACTCGTCCAGCAGGGCGATCAGTTCCTCGGGCGGCAGGTCGAGGGCGGAGAAGTTGTGCACCGCGGTGCGCAGCCGCCCCATCGTGGCGGCGGCGTGCAGCCCGTGGCCCACGACGTCCCCGACCACGAGGGCGACCCTGGCCCCCGACAGCGGCAGCACGTCGAACCAGTCACCGCCGACTCCGGCCTGCGCCGGCAGATAGCGGTAGGCGATCTCCAGGGCGCCCTGCTCGGGCAGGTTGCGGGGGAGCAGGCTGCGCTGGAGCGTCACCGCCATGCTGTGCTCGCGGGTGTAGCGGCGCGCGTTGTCGATGGAGACGGCGGCCCGCGCCACCAGCTCCTCGGCCAGCGCCAGCTCGTCCGCGTCGAAGGGCTCCTGCTTCTCGTAGCGCCAGAAGCTGACCACACCGAGCACCAGGGTGCCGGCCCGCAGCGGCACCGTGATCAGCGAGTGGATGCCGTACGCGATGATCTGCGCCGAGCGTTCGAGGTCCTGCGCCTGCCAGCCCGGGGCCTCGCTCAGCCGGGGCTCCAGGACGGGGCCGCCCGTGGTGAGGCTGCGGGCCTGCGGAGAGGACTCGACGAACCTGATCCGCTCGCCGGCCGGGTAGAGCGGCGCGTCCTTGCGGATCCCGCTCACCGCCGTACGGCTGAGGGCTGCCGCCGCGTTCGGCTGCCCGCCGCCCAGCACCGCGTCGAACAGGTCCACGGTGACGAAGTCGGCGAACCGGGGAACGGCCAGCTCGGTCAGCTCCTCGGCCGTGCGGGTCACGTCCAGGCTGGTCCCGATGCCCACACCGGCGTCGTACAGCATGTTGAGCCGTTCCCGCGCGGTCTCGGCCCGCCCGGACAGGGCCCGCAGCTCGGTGGAGTCGCGCAGGGTGGCGACGCTGCCGGGCGGCACGCCCGCACGGTCCGTGGTCCGCTGGTTGACGGCGAGGAGCCGGTCCCCGACCCGGTGCACCTCGTCCGTGGCGACGCGGCCGGAGGCCAGCAGGTCCGCGGTGCCCGGGTCGAGACCCAGACTGAGGACGTGCCGGCCCTCGGCGTCGGCGGGCAGACCGAGCAGCCGGTGCGCCTCGTCGTTGGCGAGCAGCAGGGTGCCCCCGTCGTCGACGATGAGCACCCCCTCCCGGACGGCGTGCAGCACGGCGTCGTGATGTTCGTACATCCGGGTCATCTCGTGCGGCCCGAGTCCGTGGGTCTGGTGCAGCAGCCTCCTGCTCACCAGCGCGGCACCCGCCGTCGCCAGGGCGAGCGCCGCCGCGGCGGCCGCGAGCACGAGGGGCAGCTGACGGTCGGCGGTGCCGCCGACGTTCTGGGTCGTGATCCCCGCCGAGACCAGGCCCACGACCCGGCCGTCCGGGTTCGTCACCGGCACCACGGCCTGCACGAGCGGGCCGATGGTGCCGTCGATCTCCTCCGTGAACGACTCCCCGGCCAGCGCCGGCGCGATCGTCCCGACGAACTGCTTCCCGATCCGGTCCGTCTTGGGATGGGTGTAGCGGATCCCGTCGGTGTTCATCACGACGATGAAGTCGACCTTCGACCGTTCACGGGCGGCCTCGGCCCGCGGCTGGAGCACGGCGGTGGGATCAGGGCTCTGCAGCGCTTCGACGGTGCCCGGCGCGTTGGCGAAGGTCTCCGCCACGGCGAGCGAACGGTTGCGGGCCTCCTGCGTCGTGTCGTGCCGCACCTGCAGCACCAGCGCCACCACGGCCGCCACGACCAGCAGCAGCACGATCACCACGACGAGCAGGAACACCTGTCCGGCGACGCTGCGTCCGCCCAGCACCGACCGCAGCCCCGCCACGGGTTGCCACCGCGACGGGCCCGCCTCCCGCCGCTGCCGTGCAGACGGCGCAGCGCCGGGCCGCAGGGGCGATCGAGTCCCGGATCGACCCAAGAGTCGGACCATGTGCCATGTCTACACTGCCCGGCCCCGGGAGGCGAGGGGCATCACCCATGGTGACAGGGGGTCCTCACCGTTTCGTCACGTCTGCGGGCGTGCGCCCACCGGAACACGTACGACCTGTCACCGGAAACGTACGACAGCTTCAGGCGCCCAGCGAGCGGGCCAGCTCGGTCGTGGCCCGGGCGATCTCGCCGTCCTCGTCCGCCATCAGTCTGCCGAGCTCGCCGCGCCGGGCCCGCACCGCCTGGCGCGCCGCCCGCTCCCACACCACCGGGTTCTCCCGATGGTTCAGCAGCTTCGGATAGACGGCGGCGGTGCTCTCCCACTGCCGGGCGTCGGCGATGTTCTTGAGCAGCTGGATGATCTGGGCGCGGCACGTCACCTGCGGCAGCTTCGCCAGCTCCCACAGGAAGGGAACCGTGGCCGCTGTCGCCTGCTCCACCACGAATCCGAACTGGCAGATCCGTTTCCGCAGGTCGTCGAGGGCGGAGCGGGCGGTGTCGGCATCACCCCCGGCGATGCCGTTGAGCAGGAGGGGAATGCCCACCGCCGAGCCGGTGGAGTCCTGGATGTCGCCCCACGGCACGCGGTCCAGTGCCGTGAGCGGCGTGTTGCGGGCCGCCCCGGTCGGGGCGTCGGGGCGCTCGCTGCTCGGGTGTTCCGTCGAAGCGCTGCGCATGGCGAGGGGCCTTTCCGCGGCAGTCGGGTCAGATGGGTGGACAGGGCATGGCCGGCCGGATCGACAACGTGGCCCAGACCGTCTTGCCCGCCGGGGGACTGGGGGCCCAGCCCCACTCCTCGGCCAGGGCGTCGACGATGCACAGCCCCCGGCCGTGCTCCTCCAGGGCCGCACCGGCCGGCGCGTACACGGGCGGGTGGTCGTCGTGGTCGGAGACGGTGACCAGCAGGTGGCCGGGGTCCAGGAGGAAGCCGAGCCGGATCTCCGGCACACCCGGCACCTCCGAGGCTCTCGGCGCCGCGTGCGTCGCGGCGTTGGCGGCGAGCTCGGTGATGACGAGGGTCGCGTCGTCACAGCGGTGGTCCAGCGACCAGTCGTGCAGGGTGTCGCGGGTGAAGGACCGGGCTCGCGCGAACCCTTCCCGGCTGCACTCGATTCGCAGCGCGGCCGAGGCGGACAGGGCACCCGAGAACTGCGGCAGTGTCTTCGGCACCGAGGGCGGGGCCCCGTACGGCGAGACCGACTTCGGTCCGGCCGGGAAGGCGTGGTTCGCCCCGGGTGCGCCTGCGTGTGCCGCAGCCCCACTCGGCGGCCGGAGCACGTGGTGCGCAGGTGAGGACACGGCATCTCCCCGATGCGACATCAGGACACGGCGCCCGCCCGGGGGTTGACGCCGCAGCTATTATCCACGCTGAAGGCGCTCGCGTGCAATTGCACGAGAAATTGCGTGAAAATCCAGCCGCTGTGGGTACGCAAGCCGGGGACGAGTGCGGTCGAAGGGATGCGGCCGCTCTCGGCCGGACGGCCGGGCACACCGTGCGCGGCGGGGAACGAGAACAGCAAGGAGACTGCGGTGCCACCAGTGCAGAACGGAGTGCAGGCAAGCTCGTTGGCAGCCTGCTGGATGAAGAGCCGGCACAGCAACGCCGAGGGCAACTGCGTCGAAGTCGCCCCCCTCGTCGACGGCGGGATCGCGATGCGCAACTCCCGCGACCCTGACGGACCCGCCCTCGTCTACACGTCGGCGGAGGTGGCGGCCTTCCTGGCCGGAGCGAAGGACGGCGAGTTCGACCACCTGCTGTGAGGAACGGCGCTGTCCCGCCCGCGGCGCGATGCCCTCGAGGGAGAAGCGGAGTCCAACTTCCTACTTCTGCGGGGGCGCTGCGGGCGGATGCGTGAAGACTCGGTGAAGTGCGATAGTGTAAGTCGCCCTTGTGCCGGTCTGCTGGGAGTCAGGATGTCCGCCGCGTCGCATCGCATCTCCCGCCTGGAACCCTACCTGGACAGGCCCGAGCCGGCGCCGACTCTGCTGAAGATGCTGGTCGGTGTACAGCTCGCCGGCTTCCGCGAGGACGCCGGGCTCGCCCAGGACCAGGCGGCGCGCGCTGTCGGGTTCAGTGCCGCGAAACTGTCCCGCATCGAGTCGGGCAAGGCCCGCCGCCCGCCGACGGAGAACGACGTCCGCGCGCTGCTCGAGCTCTACGGCACCGACGCGTACGAGGCTTCGGTGCTGCTCAAGCTGCTGCAGCGCGCCGGAGAGCCGGGCTGGTGGCAGCGGTATGACAAGCGGCTGATGCCCGAGTGGTTCGACCGGCTGGTCGGACTGCAGGAGGCCGCCGCCACCATCCGTACCTTCGAGATCCAGTACGTGCCCGGCCTGCTGCAGACACCCGCCTACACCAGGGCCGTGGTGGAGCGCGGCCTGCCGAACGCGCCGTCCGGTGAGGTGGAGCGGCGCGTCGAACTGCGCAGGCACCGGGCCCGGTTGCTGTCACGCCCCGACGCCCCGCAGCTGTGGGCGATCATCGACGAGTCCGTGCTGCTGCGCGTTCTGGGCAGTACCGATGTGATGCGGGAGCAGCTCGCGCACCTCGTCGAGATGGCCGAGCGCTCCAATGTGACGTTGCAGATCGTGCCGTTGAGCGTCACCAACGCCTCGGCACCGGCCATTCCGATCACGTTTCTGCGCTTCGGCGGCCTCGATCTGCCCGACGTGGTCTACCTGGAGCACATCAAGAGCGCGAACTTCCTCGAGGACCGCGACGAGACCGAGGAGTACCGGATCGCGCTGGACCGGCTCGCGGACGAGGCGCTCAAGCCCCGCGACTCGCTGGAGCTGCTGCGGCAGACGATGGAGCAGCGCTACCCGTGACGTGAGGCACCGGGCGGGTCAGGCCATCCGGTCATGACTCCGGACGTGATCTGCCGGTAGGACTCAAAGCCAGCGCTGTGCTGCTTCGACGCTGTCCCCGCCGCTGGTGTTGAACGCGATCGCCGCCTGTGGCGCGTGCAGGCGGCCCGCCCCCGGCATGATGCGCCGGACAGCGCCCGATCACCTCTCGATCACTTCTCCAGGGGGATCCGCCCGACGCCGCCGAACTCGATCCACTCTTGGGTGAGCTGACGGGGCGCCACTTCGGTGTCCGGACGCCAGGTCGACACCTCCACGAGCCCCGGCTCCAGGATCTCCAGGCCCTCGAAGTACGTCTCCACGTCCTTCGGTTCACGCACGCGGCCCCAGTTGCCCTGGGTCGCCTGATCCATGAAGTTCGTGACGAAGGCGCGGACCTCGGGGTCTTCGCTGACCAGCTGGCACATCACCATGAAGCTGCCGGGAGCGAGCCGCTCCCGCACGCGACGGGCCACCGCGAGCGGCCCGTCGTTCTCGCTGTCCGGGATGCAGTGGAACACCGAGTTGAAGAGCACGCACACCGGCTCGGAGAAGTCGATCAGCCGCTGGGTGTCGGTGTGGCCGAAGATCAGGTCGGTCTCGCGCAGGTCCGCGTGGATGACGGTCGTCCGCTCGTCCTGCTCCAGCAGTGCGCGGCCGTGGACCAGCACCATCGGGTCGTTGTCGACGTAGACCACGTGGGACGTGGGGTCGATGCGCTGGGCGACCTGGTGCACGTTCTCCTGGGTCGGCAGGCCTGAGCCGTGGTCCAGGTACTGCCGGATGCCGTAGTCCTCGGAGAGGGTCTTCACGACCCGCTGGAGGAAGCGCCGGTTGTTCAGGGCCAGGCGGCGCGTGCTGGGGACGACCTTGTCGAGTTCCTCGCACGCGGCGCGGTCGGCCGCGTAGTTGTCCTTGCCGCCCAGGTAGTGGTCGTACATGCGCGCTGCCGTCGGCACGTTCGCGTCGATCTCGGTGGACAGCTGCTTCTCGGAGTGCATCGTTCCTCCTGCAAGGTGCCGCGCCAACGGACTGGCTGGACAGGAAGTACATCCTAGGGAGCGGGAGTTGGGCGGTGCCAGTCCACTGGCCAAGGTGCCCCCGATCGAACGACAAGATGATCAGCACCGGCGCCGGAGTGCGCGCCTTATGCAGCTGTTCGCGCACTTTGCCGTCACCGCCGCTGGGCCGCGATCATGGACCGGTACCAGTGGTAGCTGTCCTTCGGCGTGCGGCGCTGTGTGGCGTAGTCGACGCGGACGATCCCGAAGCGTTTGCCGTAGCCGAAGGCCCACTCGAAGTTGTCGAGAAGCGACCAGACGTAGTAGCCGCGCACGTCCACGCCCGCGTCCATCGCGGCCCGCAGCGCGGTGAGATGGTCGCGCAGGTAGGTGACCCGGTCGCTGTCGTGTACGGCCCCGTCGGGGCCCACCTCGTCGTCCTCCGCTGACCCGTTCTCGGTGATCTGGACGGGCGGCAGGGCAGCGCCGTAGCGCTCCCTGAGCCCCACCAGCAGGTCGGTGAGGGTGTGGGGCGCCACGGCCCAGCCCATGGCCGTGCGCCGCACCTCGGGCATGGGCACCTCCTCGTACCGGTTGTCGGTCGCGACGCGCCGCGCCGGGTCGCTCTCGCGGTCCGGGGCGTCGGCCACGACGATCGGCCGGTAGTAGTTGATGCCCAGGAAGTCCAGGGGCTGGGAGATCAGTTCGAGGTCGCCGTTTCGCCGGAAGTCCTGACCGGTGATCAATTCGCCCCAGGTGTCCTCCTCGGTGGCCGGGTAGCGTCCCTTGAGGATCGGCTCGGTCCACACCAGGTTGTGCAGGGTGTCGGCCCGGGTGACGGCCGCTTCGTCGGCGGGGGAGCCGGTCGCGGGGAGGTGGTGGTCGAGGTTGAGGGTGATGCCCACCTCGCGTACTCCGGCCGCCCTCAACGCCTGCACCGCCAGGCCGTGCCCGACCAGCAGGTGGTGGGCGGCGGCCAGCGCGCCCCGGCCCTCGCGGGCGCCCGGGGCGTGCCGGCCGACGGAGTAGCCGAGGAAGGCACTGCACCACGGCTCGTTGAGCGTGATCCAGCGCGGCACCCGGTCGCCCAGGTGCTCCGCGACGACGGCCGCGTACGCACCGAACCGCTCGGCGGTCTCCCGCACCCGCCAGCCGCCGCCGTCCTCCAGGGCCTGCGGAAGATCCCAGTGATAGAGCGTGACGGCGGGTTCGATCCCTGCCGCGAGCAGCTCGTCGACCAGCCGCGAGTAGAAGTCCAGCCCCTTGGCATTCACCGGGCCGGACCCGTCCGGGACGATCCGGGGCCAGGCGATCGAGAACCGGTAGGAGTCCACGCCCAGCTCACGCAGCAGCGCCACGTCCTGCGGATACCGATGGTAGTGGTCACAGGCGACATCGCCGGTGTCCCCGTTCGCCACCAGCCCCGGGGTATGGCTGTAGGTGTCCCAGATGGACGGCCCACGTCCGTCCTCGTGCACCGCCCCCTCGATCTGGTACGAGGCGGTCGCGGCCCCGAACACGAAGCCGGGCGGGAACCAACCATGCCCGGTACCGGCCCTCGAACCCTCGTCCTCGGGCGCCGCTCGCGGTCCAGGACCGCATGGAACCGCTAATCTGGAAATAAGAGAATTGTTCGGAATCCGGGGGTGTGTCCGCAGCCGCTATTCTCACGGCCCCGGCCGCTTTTCCAGGAGAGACTCATGGGCGACTATTACGACCTCGGCACGCACAGCCGTCCCGTCACCACGTCCTCCGCCGATGCTCAACTCTGGTTCGATCGCGGTCTGGTGTGGACGTACGCCTTCCACCACGAGGAAGCCGTCGCCTGCTTCGAAAAGGCGGTCGAAGCCGATCCGGAGTGCGCGATGGCGTATTGGGGCATCGCTTACGCGCTCGGCCCGAACTACAACAAGCCCTGGGAATTCTTCGACGGCGAGGAACTGACGCGGACCGTCGAGCGCACGCACAGCGCCGTGGAACGGGCCCATGAGAAGGCCGCCCGCGCCACCCCGGTCGAACAAGCCCTCATCGGCGCACTGCGGGCCCGTTATCCGCAGCCGGAGGCCGTCGAGGACTGCTCGGTGTGGAACGAGCCCTACGCGGACGCGATGCGCGCGGTCTACGACCTGGCCCCCGACGACCCGGACGTCGCCACCCTGCACGCCGACGCCGCGATGAACCTCACCCCGTGGCAGCTGTGGGACCTCAAGACCGGGGAGCCGGCCGAGGGCGCCCGGACCACCGAGGCCAGGGCCGTACTGGAAAGCGCCCTCGCCACCGAGGCCGGCGTGCGGCATCCCGGCATCCTGCACCTGTACATCCACCTGATGGAGATGTCCCCGACGCCGGAGCAGGCCCTCACCGTCGCCGACCGCCTGCGCGGTCTCGTGCCCGACGCGGGGCACCTGCTCCACATGCCCTCGCATCTGGACGTCCTGTGCGGCGACTACCGCCAGGTCGTCGCGGCCAACAGCGACGCGATCGCCGCCGACGAGAAGTACCACCGGCAGACCGGCGCGATGAACTTCTACACCCTCTACCGGGCGCACAACCACCACTTCAAGATCTACGGCGCCATGTTCCTCGGCCAGGCGCAGGTCGCCCTCGACACCGCCGGCCGGCTGGAAGCAGCCATCCCGGAAGACCTGCTCCGCGTGCAGAGCCCCCCGATGGCCGACTGGCTCGAGGCCTTCCTGGCCATGCGCGTCCACGTCCTGATCCGCTTCGGCCGCTGGACCGAGATCCTCGAACTGCCCGGCCCCGCCGACCCGGAGCTCTACGCGGTGACCGTCGCCATGCGGCACTATGCCCGGGGCGTCGCCCTCTCCGCCACCGGCGAGGTCGACCGGGCGGAGGCCGAACGCGAGCTCTTCCGCGAGGCGGTGAGGCGGGTGCCCGAGACACGGATGCTGTTCAACAACACGTGCCACGACATCCTCGCCATCGCCGCGGCCATGCTGGACGGTGAACTCGAATACCGCAGGGGCAACCTCGACCCCGCCTTCGCCGCCCTGGAGCGCTCCATCGAGCTGGACGACAACCTCCCCTACGACGAGCCCTGGGGCTGGATGCAGCCCACCCGCCACGCCTACGGCGCACTGCTGCTGGAGCAGGGCCGGGTGGCGGAGGCCGAAGCCGTCTACCGAGCCGATCTCGGCCTCGACGACACCCTGCCCCGCCCCCTCCAGCACCCGGGCAACGTCTGGGCGCTGCACGGCTTCCACGAGTGCCTGCTGCGCGCCGGCAAGACCGGTGAGGCGGCCCTGGTGGCCCACCAGCTCAAGACGGCGACCGCGCTGGCCGACGTACCGATCCGGGCGTCCTGTTTCTGCCGTCTGGACGTCGCCCGGGCTGCCGACGGGTGCTGCCACTGACCCCCGGGGTCACGGCCGGTTCAGGCCCGCGCGCTCCAGGGCCCTGGTCATGGCCGGCCGGTCCCGCTGCCGCCAGGCGGGGTCGGTGGTGAGGGACATCAGAAGTTCCGGGGTCAGCCGGTAACTTTCGGCGTGCGCCAGCAGGGCTTCCGCCTCGCGGGCCGACGTGGCGCCGTGGTCCTCGTCGGCGATCGTGCGCAGCACTTCGTCGCGGCCGGTGAAGCGGCTCATCCCGCAGTCGAGCCCGTCGTCGTCCAGGGTGCCGGGGTACGGGGCGCGGGCCCAGGCCCCGTTCTCGTACCAGTAGACACAGCCCAGCTCGTTGCCGCTCAGCAAGTCCCGCAGCTCGTCGTGGGGGAGCCAGGCGGGGGCGCCGGCGAGCAGGTCGACCGGCGGTTCGTGCCACTTGCAGGCGCTCGACTCGTCCTCGCCGAAGAGCACGTACCGCCCCGCGCCCCGCGGTGCGAACCCCCACCACGTACAGCCGGAGTCGTCCAGATGGAGACCCGCGCCGTCCACCCAGGTCCCCGTACGGTGACGGGCCTCCCGCTCGTCCGCGGTGGTGGCCTCCAGTACGGCGATGAGCGCCCAGCGGGCCCACAGCACCTCCGGCGACGGCAGGTCCCCGGGCAGCCCCGGCCGGTTGATGGTCATGCGCTGTCCCCGCTCGTCACACCGATCGTGATCACGCCCAGCCTCTCACGGGGCGAAGGGCCCCCGGTCAACGGGCGGTTGGCCGTCCCGGCTCGGCGCGTATCAGGACGATCCCGTACACGACGATCCACACCACCCACATCAGCCATCCGGCGAGCCCGAGAAGTCCGAGCGGACCGAGGCGGTCGATGGCCAGTGGCGTCAGCACGGCGGAAGCGAGCAGCAGGGCGGCCGACACCAGACCCCACCTGCCGTGCCAGGGACGGACCAGCCCGGCACGCAGCCCGCCGAGGGACAGACCGGCCAGGGCCAGCGCGAGGAAGGCGCCGTTGAGGGTGAACAGGGCGTCGTGGAGTGCCCACAGGCCCGTGTCCGCGCCGAGGCCGTCCGCAGCCGTCGACGCGAGTGCCAGCCGGATGGCGATGACCCCGGCGAATGCCGCGTTCTGCGACAGGAGCCCGGCGAAGCCGACCAGGGCCCACGCCGAGCCGCGCTCCCGCTCGGAATGCCACAGCACCCGGACCACTCCCGCACCGAACACCGTGGCCAGGGCCCAGGCCACGGGCGTGAGCGCGGACCCGATGCCGACCAGGTCGTGGTGGGCCCGGAAGAACCCGTCCACCTCTCCGATGCCGGCACCGGTGCGCGGCAGACCGGCCGGCACCAGGATCACGTTCCCGGCGACGATCAGGAAGGCGAAGCCCAGCGCGGCCAAGCCGCTGACACGGGTGAAACTCGGGGCGGTCGGGGCGCTCCCCGGCAGTGTACGTAACATGTATTGATTATAAGTACCGTAAATTCAAAATGGGGAAGGGGTAGGAGTCATGAGTGAGGAGCCGGGGCGACGGCGGTACGACTCGTTGCGCCGGACGGCGCAGGCGCAGCAGACCCGCGGCGACATCGCCCGCGCCGCGTTGCGCCTGTTCGTCTCCCGGGGGTGGGGGGCGACCACGGTGCGGGACGTGGCGCGTGAGGCGGGGGTGTCCGTGCCGACCGTCTACGCGGCCTACGGCAACAAGCCGGGCCTGACCCGGGCGCTGGCCGATGCGGCCGACCTCTCGGCCGATGTGCCGCAGCTCGTCGCGGCGCTGGAGTCACCCACGACGGACCCCGCACGCCAGCTCGCCGCCATGGCCGGCTACGACCGGCGTCTGTACGAGCGCGCCGGCGACGTCATCGCCCTCGTACGGGAAGCGGGCCGCTCCGAGCCGGATCTCGCCGCGCTGTACGACGACAGCCGCCGACGCGGCGACCGGACCCGGGTACAGGTCTTCTCCTCCTGGCCGCCGGGTGTCCTGAGAACCGGACTCGACGTGCCGTCCGCCGTCGACGTCTACGCGGCGCTGTGCAACATCGACGTCTACGCCGTACTGACCGGCGAGCGGGGGTGGTCACCCGACCGGGTGGAACAGTGGTGGTGCGGCGCGCTGGTGCGCGAGCTGCTCCACTGACAGCCGGCGACAGACCGGGGGGCCCGTGCCCGCGGCACGTTTGCGCTGCCGCTCCACGGTCACTCGTGCGGTGACCCGTAGTCGGAAAACACGACATGGAGTGAGCGAACCGTGGCTGGAGATCAGAAGGGCAAGGCGAAGGCCGAGCAGGCCAAGGGCAAGGCCAAGGAGACGATCGGCCGCGCGGTGGGCAACGAGCGGCTGGAGGCCGAAGGCCGGGCGGAGCAGTCGAAGGGTGACGCCCGGCAGGCCAAGGAGAAGACGAAGGACGTCTTCAAGCACTGAGTCGTTCGCACGAGTACCGAGGTCCATGTGGCGGTGCCGCGTCCCCTGGCGGACGCGGCACCGCCATGTGCCGACGCCCCGGGTGAGGACTCGCCCGTCATGCCGCAGAGGCCTCTTCCAGGGGGAAGTGGCAGGCGGCTCCGTGGAGCGGCGCACCGGGCGGTGGCGCGGGCACGGTCTCGGCGCACAGGTCCCGCACGCGCGGGCACCGGGTCCGGAACCGGCATCCGGAGGGCGGGTCGGCCGGTGACGGGAGCTCACCGGTGAGCACGATGCGCTGCCTCGGACGCCCGACGGCCGCGGGGGAGGGCGCGGCGGACAGGAGCGCCTCGGTGTACGGGTGACGCGGTCGCTCGTAGACCTCCTCCGTGGCGCCCGTCTCCACGATCTTGCCGAGGTACATCACGGCGACCCGGTCGGCCAGGTGCCGCACCACCGACAGGTCGTGCGAGATGAACACGTACGACAGGCCCAGCTCGTCCCGCAGGTCGCACAGGAGGTTGAGCACCTGCGCCTGCACCGACAGGTCCAGCGCGGAGACGGGCTCGTCGCAGACGATCACCTCGGGCTCCAGTGCCAGGGCGCGGGCGATCCCGATCCGCTGCCGCTGCCCTCCGGAGAACTCGTGCGGAAGGCGACGCGCGTCCGAGGCGCGCAGGCCGACCATCTCCAGCAGCGCGGCCACGCGCGCCGCGCGCCGCGGTCCGGGCACGAGGGACCGGTGGGTCAGCCAGGGCTCCCCGATGAGCTCCGCGGCGGTGAGGCGGGGGTTGAGCGAACCGAACGGATCCTGGAAGACCATCTGCACCTTGCGCCGCCAGGCCAGAAGTTCCGCGCCCGACAGCGCGAAGGGGTCGGCGCCTCCGTAGCGGACGCTGCCCGCGTCGGGTCGCTCCAGCCGCAGCAGGACCCGGGCCAGCGTGGACTTGCCGCAGCCGGACTCACCGACGAGGCCGAGGGTCTCCCCGCGGGCCAGGGTGAGGTCCACCCCGTCCAGTGCCCGTAGCCGCCTGCCGCCCCGCAGGGTCCGCCGGACGGCGAAGCTCTTGGCCAGACCGGTGGCCTCGAGCAGTGCCTCGTGCTCAGGCATCGGCCAGTTCCTTCCCGTAGTGGCAGGCGGCGGCCCGGCCGGCTCCGGTGCCGGTCAGTGCGGGCCGGTGCGTGGCGCAGCGCTCCCGGGCCAGGGGACAGCGCGTACGGAACGCGCAACCCGCCGGGACGGCGCCCGGGTCCGGAGGGCCGCCGGGAATGGAACGCAACCGTGCCCCCCGGTGCTGCTCTGCCGGGACCGACTCCAACAAGCCCCGGGTGTAGGGATGGTGAGGCTTGCCGAACACCTCCGCCACCGGCCCGGTCTCCACGACGGCGCCCGCGTACATGACGGCGACCCGGTCCGCGTGCTCGGCGGCGAGCCCGAGGTCGTGCGTGATCAGGACGAGCGCCGTGCGCTGCTCGCCGCGCAACTCGGCGAGAAGGTCCATGATCTGGGCCTGCACGGTCACGTCCAGAGCAGTCGTGGGCTCGTCGGCGATCAGTACCTTGGGCCGCAAGGCGACCGCCGTCGCGATCAGCAGACGCTGCCGCATGCCCCCGGAGAACTGGTGCGGATAGGCGTCCGCCCGGGAGCGGGCCTCGGGGATGCCCACGCGTTCCATCAGCTCCACCGCTCTGGCCCGCGCCGCCCGCCGGGGCATGCCCTCGTGGATGCGGAACGGCTCGGCGAGCTGCGTGCCGACGGTGAGGACGGGGTTGAGCGCGCTGAGCGCGTCCTGGAAGACCATGGCCAGATGCCGGCCGGCCAGCCTGCGCCTGGCCCGCGGGCCGAGCCCGAGCAGGTTCACGCCGTCGAGGCGCACCTGCCCGCCCGTCACCTCCGCGACCGGGTCGAGCAGCCCGGCGACAGCGTGCGCGGTCATGCTCTTGCCGCAGCCCGACTCGCCCAGTAGCGCGAGCGTCTCGCCCTGCCGCACGGTGAAGCCGACCCCGCGGACCACCTGGACGGGCCCGGCCGGGGTGTGAACGTCGACGGACAGATCCTCGACGGCCAGGACGGCCGTGTCCGCCGGGCGGGTGCCGCTCCCCGCCGCGGAACGCTCCCGCTCGCGACGCGTTGTCCGTCCGGCAGTCCGTCCGAGCGCCTCCCGCCATCGCTGCCCCGGATCGGCCGTCAGCCGTGCCCACGAGGCGAGAACGGTCGCCGACACGGTCGTGACGACGATGGCGAGCCCCGGGAAGAACGCGATCCACCACGCGCTCTGCAGCTCCTGCCGCCCCTGCGCCACCATCAACCCCCAGGACACATCCGGCGGTTGAATGCCGATGCCCAGGAAGCTGAGCGAGGACTCGGCCAGCATCACGAAACAGAAGTCGAGCGCGGCGACGGTGAGCAGCGTGGGCAGCACACTCGGGGCGACATGCCGCCGGATGGCAGCCCAGCCGCCCGTGCCGAACGTACGGGCCGCGTCCATGAACAGCCGGCCGCGCAGTTCCGCCGCCTCGGCCCGGGCGGTCCGCAGATAGACCGGGATCCGGGCCACGGCCAGCACCAGTACGAGGCTCGCGGCACTCGGTGAGAAGACGTACAGCACGACCACGGCCAGCAGCAGGGAGGGGAAGCTGAGGATCACGTCGGCCACGCGCAGCGACACGTTCTCGCGCCAGCCGCCGTGATAGCCGGCCCACATGCCCCACACCGAGCCGACGGCGAGGGAGCACACAACGGCGGGGACCGCCACGGCCAGGGTGGTCCCGGCCGCGGTCAGCAGCCGCGCGGCGACGGGGCGGCCCAGCGAGTCACTGCCGAGGACGAAGGCCCAGCCGTGGTCGAGACTGAAGGGAGGCCGGTCCGGAGCGCGCAGGTTCTGACGGGTCGCCAGGTCCGCGGCCAGCCACGGCCCCAGGAGGGCACACAGCGCCACCAGGACCAGCACCAGGGCCGCCGCGCAGGCGAACCGGTCCCGGAGCAGCAGGGCGAACCACCGTCGCCGTACGGCCGGAGCGCCGGCCTCGGATGTGTCGAGCATGTCCCGTCCTCGGCTCATGCCGCCGCCCGCTGCCGAACCCGCGGGTCCAGGAGCGCGTGGCAGAGGTCCACCAGGATGTTGAGGGCGAAGATCGCCAGTGCGGTCAGGAGCACCGCCGCCTGCAGGACCGCGAAGTCGCGCTGCAGCACCGAGTCGATCATGAGCTTGCCGATCCCGGGCCAGCCGAAGATCGTCTCGACGACCACGGCCCCGTTGACCAGCCCCACGGCCAGGTCGCCCGCGACGGTGAGGGCCGGTGCCGCGGCGTTCCTCAGCGCGTGCCCGAAGACCACCCGGGGTTCGGAGGCCCCCTTGCCGCGCGCCACCTTCACGTACGGGGCGGACAGGGCGGAGACCATGGCGCCCCGCACCACTTGTACCAGCACCCCGAACGGACGGATGAGCAGCGTCGCCACGGGCAGGACCCATGCCGCCGCGCCGCTGGTGCCGGAGGTGGGCAGCCAGCCCAGGGTGACCGCGAAGACCAGCACGCCCATGATGGCGATCCAGAAGTCGGGGACACTCGCGGCCGTGGAGGACAGGAAGCTCGCGATCCGGTCGGTCGCCGAGTTCGGCCGGTAGGCCGCCAGGCTGCCGATGACCACGGCGCCCGCGACGGCGAGGAGCATCGTCCAGCCGGCCAGTTGCAGCGTTGCGGGGAAGGCGCGCAGGACGGCCTCGCCGGCCGGCTGGGCGGTGCGCAGCGACTCGCCGAAGTCGAGGTGCGCGACCTGGGCGAGATAGTCGCCGAACTGGGTGATCAGCGGTTCGTCCAGGCCGTTGCGGGCGGCGAACTCGGCGCGCATCTCGGGCGTCGCGCTCAGCGGCAGATACAGGTTGGCGGGGTCTCCGGTGAGGCGGGCCAGGAAGAACACGCCGAGGATCACCACCAGCAGCGGGATGACGCTGGAGGCGGCGCGGCGGCGTAACAGGGTCAGCATGGGTCCTCCCTCAGTCCGCGCGCCGCATGTCGGCGAGTCGCATCTCGTCGTTGGTGGCCGAGTCGGGCCGGTAGCGGACCTTGGGGAGAGGGCCAGCAGGCCGGTCATGTTGGCCATCACGGCATCCCGTACGACCTCGTCGTTCTGGTAGGCGAACGCGTCGGCGAACGCCCGCTGCCGTTTGCCGCCCGAGGCGAGCTGGGCCTCGTCGATGCGCGCGTCGAACTCGGCGGTGCCGTAGCTGCTCTGGGCGCCCTCGCTGCCGTAGATCTGTCCCATCGTGAACGCGGCGTCACCGGCCTGGTTGCCGTGCTGGGCCTGGAGCAGGGTGGGGCCGGTGTCCCCGGTGGGGAAGGGGCGCAGCAGGTACTCCAGCCAGGCGTTGACGTCGAGCATCTTGATCCTGACCTGCAGCCCGGCCTTGAGCAGGCCGTCCTGGACGACCTCCATGGCCTCGGCGGCCTTCGGGTAGATGCCGTTGCGGCCGATGATGGTGAGGGTGGTGTCGGTCCGTACCCCGTCGGCGCGGGCCTCGGCGACGAGTCGCCGGGCGCGTTCCGGGTCGTACGGCCATGGCGCTATGCGCGGGTTGTAGCCGGTGACGCCCTTCGAGATGAGCTGCCCGCTGGGACGGCCGGCGAAGACGGCCGTCGTCAACCCCTCGCGGTCGATGGCGTAGTTGACGGCCCGACGGACCCGGATGTCGTCCAGTGGCGGCTTGGTGGCGTCGATCCGCAGGTAGGAGACCTCGTTGGTGGTGAACTCGACCGCCCGGTCACCCGCCCCGTCCTCGGGGGCGAGCCCGATCGCGACATCGGCCTCGTTGTTCGTCACCATGGCCGCGCGCACACTGCCCTCGGCGCGCCAGACATAGGTGGCCCCGGAGAAGTCGGGGGCCTTGCCCCAGTAGCCGGGGAAGCGCTTCAGCCGCAGGTAGCGGCCCTGGTTCCACTCGTCGATCCGGTAGGGCCCCGTGCCGACCGGCTCGCGCACGCGGGAGTCGGGGTCGGTGCCGGTCGGCACGATCTCGACGAACGACAGACGCAGGGGCAGGATCGGGTCGGGCTTCGACGTGGTGACGCGGAGGGTGGTGTCGCCCAGGGGCGTGGCCGTCAGCTCGCTGTCGGTGAAGATGTAGCCGTCCACGTTGCAGTCGATGCCCGAGTCCGTGGCCCGCTTGATCGAGAACGCCGCCGCGGC
This sequence comes from Streptomyces hawaiiensis, assembly GCF_004803895.1. Lineage (NCBI taxonomy): Bacteria > Bacillati > Actinomycetota > Actinomycetes > Kitasatosporales > Streptomycetaceae > Streptomyces > Streptomyces hawaiiensis. The sequence goes on from NZ_CP021978.1 coordinate 8,504,651, forward strand.
CGCTGTGAACGGCGAGCCGTCGTGGAAGGTGACCCCTTCGCGGAGGGTGAAGGTCCATGACGTGGCCGACGTACGGGCCCACTTGGTGGCGAGAGCGGGTTCCAGGCCTCCGGTGGACGGTTCGCGCTCGGTGAGGGCCTCCGTGATGTTGGCCCGCGTCACTCTGCCCGTCGCCGTCAGCGAGGCGTCACAGGGTTCGAGAGTCGGGGGCTCTTCGGGAAGGACGATGCGCAGGGTGTCCGGGCCGCCGCCGACGGGGTCGGCACCCGCGACCGAACAGCCGGAGGCGGCGAGCAGGACGACGAGGGACGTGACGATCGGGCGACTGCGGGACAAGTCTGGGCCGGGCACGGTTCCTCCGCGTTCACTCGCGTGCACATCAGAGAACGTTGTTTAGATATGTGGACGATCATTATTGGGGTGCCAGGCCGGAACGCGTCAAGGGGTGTGCGCGGGTTCCCAACTCGTCCGACCTCTTGACGTGTTGATTGCCGTCCTAAAACATTCGGGAAGCTCGATTGGTTCTGCGCGGTTCTGTTCGCTCCCGAAGGGAATTCATGTCCAGCAGACATCGCCTCGCCCGGACGGCACTGGCGATCACCGTCCCCCTGGCACTCGGCGCCGGCCTCGTGACCCTGCCGCCCGCCGCCGCTGCCGCCGACCCACCGGCGAGTGCGGTCACGGTACGGATCGACCCGTCCTACCGGCAGCAGGAGTTCGAAGGGTGGGGCACGAGCCTCGTCTGGTTCGCCAACATCACCGGCCGCTACCCCGAACCCATCCGGCAGAAGCTCGCCGAGATGCTGTTCGGCGAGGACGGGCTCCGCCTCAACATCGCGCGCTACAACATCGGCGGCGGCAACGCCCCCGACGTCCGCAAGGACTACATGAAGACCGGCGCGACGATGGACGGCTTCTGGAAGGCTCCCGAGGGCACCACCAGGCAGGACACCGACTGGTGGAACCCCGACAACCCCGAGCACTGGGACTGGTCCGCCGACGCCGGCCAGCGCTGGTGGGTGGACCGCGTCAAGAACAAGGTGACCCGCTGGGAGGCGTTCAGCAACTCCCCGCCCTGGTTCCAGACCGTCAGCGGCTACGTCTCCGGCGGTTTCGACGCCAACACCGACCAGATACGGGCCGACCGCGTCGACGACTTCGCCACCTATCTGGTCAAGGTGACGGAGCACCTGGAGAAGAAGCACCGCATCGACTTCGACACCATCGCTCCGCTCAACGAGCCCAACACCAACTACTGGGGCACCCAGATCGGCCCCGACGGACAGCCCACCGGCGGCCGTCAGGAGGGCGCGCACGCCGGTCCCGAACTCCAGCAGAAGGTCGTCCTGGCCCTGCACCGCGCACTGGAGAAGGCGAAGACCCGCGCCAAGATCTCCGCGATGGACGAGACCAACCCCAGCACCTTCGTCCGCAACTGGAACGCCTACGACAGCTCCGCCCGTGCCGCCGTCGACCAGCTCAACGTGCACACCTACGGCACCGGCATGCGCACCAGCGCCCGCGACAGCGCCAAGGCCGCGGGCCAGCCGTTCTGGATGAGCGAGGTCGAGGGCACCTGGGGGACCGGCTCCGACTTCACCGGCATGGAACCGGGGCTCGGCATCGCCACCCGGGTCGTCGACGACATCCGTGAACTGGAGCCGTCGGCCTGGGTGTTGTGGCAGCCGATCGAGGACTCCATCCCTCAGGCGCAGGCCGGCAAGAACTGGGGCAGCATCCACATCCCGTTCAACTGCACGGCCAAGGACACCCTGGAGACCTGCCCGGTCAAGGCCAACACCAAGTTCCACACCCTGCGCAACTTCACCCACCACATCCGCCCCGGTGACCACTTCGTCAAGGCCGACGACCCCTCCAGTGTCGCCGCCGTACGCAAGTCCGGCCGTGGAGCGACGGTGGTGCACGTCAACAACGGCACGAGCCCGCGCGCGGTGACCCTGGATCTCTCGAAGTTCCGGCGGGTCGCCCCGGGCGCCACCGTGACTCCCGTGGTGACCAGCCCCGACGGCGCGCTCGTCCGCGGCACGCCCGTCAAGGTGAAGAACGACTCGGCCACCGTGACCGTCCCGGCGAAGTCGGTCACCACCCTCCTCGTCGGCGGCGTGTCCGGCACCGCGAAGGACGCCGCGCTCGTCCAGCCCGGCCACGTCTACCGCCTCCAGGGCGCCCAGAGCGGCAAGTCCCTGGCACCGTCCGCCGAGGGCAGCGGCGTCGTCGTGCGCACGGCCGACCCGGCCGCCAAGTCCCAGCTGTGGTCCGTGAAGCAGCTGACCCGGGGCGACGGCAACCGTGAGCGCTACGCCCTCGTCAACGCCGCCGACGGCAGGCGCATGGCCGTACGCGACGACGAGGCCGTACTGGAAGACGGGGACACACCGGCCGCACAGTGGATCATGTCCACCACCGGAGACGGCACCTGGACCTTCGTCAACGCCGCCACGGGCCGCCTCCTCGACGTCGTCGGGCAGTCGACCGCGGACGGCGCCCGTGTGTCGGCCCACCTCCCGACCTCCAACGCGAACCAGCGCTGGGGCGTGAGCGACGAGACGGTGCTCCGTACGCAGCCGGCCAAGGCGTTCACCGTCCCCGGGCGCGCCCCCGAACTGCCCGGCACCGTGACACCCGTCTTCCGCGACGGCGCCCGGGGCGCGCTCCCCGTGCGGTGGACGCTGCCCTCCGAGTCGCGCTGGCGCAAACCCGGAACGGTACGCGTGAAGGGCCGGGCCACCGACGCCCTCGGCCGGGCCGTCCCGGCCGAGGCGGTCGTCACCGTGGACACCATCGCCTCCACCCTCCCGGCCCGCGCCAAGACCTACACCGGGGGTCGGCCCGACCTGCCCGCAACGGTCACCGGCGTAGGACGGCACGGCGGAACCGCCGAGCTCCCGGTCGCCTGGGACCCCGCACCCGACGGCGCGTTCGACGACACCGGCGTGGTGACCCTGCGCGGCACGGCCCGGGTCCCCGGCTCGGACACGGCCGCGGCGACCGTACGCGTCCAGGTCACCGCGCCGAAGGAGACCAACGCCGCGCGCGACGAGGGCGTGACGGTCGGGGCGACCTACACCGAGAGCGGCTACTCCGCCGACGGCCTGCGCAACGGCACCACGTCCGAGAAGGCCTGGTCGAATTGGAAGTCCGGCACGAAGAACCCGTCCGACACCATCACCTTCGCCCTCCCGCAAGCGCGCGATCTGACCAGGGTCGTGACCCACTTCCACCGCGACGGCGGCAACGTCAGCTTCGCGGAGTCCCTGAAGGTGCAGGTGCGCGGCGCCGACGGCACCTGGTCCGACGCGAGCGACCAGGTCGCCGTCGGCACCGAGGGGGCGCCCGTGGCCGACGTCGCGGTGCGCGCGGCCGGCCCGGCGACGGGCGTGCGCGTGGTGATGACGGCCCGCCCGGGCGGCTACATCACCCTCGGCGAGATCGAGGTCCACGCCAAGGCACCGGGCGCTTCCGCCGACGCTGCGGCCGCCTCGATCGAAGTGGACGGCAAGTCCCTGAGCGGCTTCGACCCGGACCGGACGAGCTATCGCGTGGCGGTCGACCGCCCGGACCGGGCAGAGATCACCGCCACACCGCGTGACCCCTACGCGAAGGCGACGGTCGGCAAGGACGTGTCAGGGGGCAGGACGGCTCGCACCGTCTCCGTGACCAGCGAAGACGGCTCACAGACACGGGAGTACAGGATCGAGCTGACCCGCCGTTGAACACACGAAGGCGCGGGGCCCGCACGCCCCGCGCTTTCGTCTTCCGGGATCAGACCGCCGGAGCCGGGTACGTCGGGTACTCCACGCCGGACACGTGCTGCACGACGCGGATGACCTGGCACGAGTAGCCGAACTCGTTGTCGTACCACAGGTAGAGGATCGCGTTGTCGCCGTCGACCTTGGTGGCGCCGGCGTCGACGATCGAGGCGTGGCGCGAGCCGATGAAGTCGCTGGAGACCGCGTCGGGAGCCGTCGTGAAGTCGATCTGGCGCTTGAGCGGCGAGGTCAGGGACACGTCGCGGAGATGGTCGAGGACCTCCTCGCGGGTGGTCTCACGGCCGAGCCGCAGGCTGAGGATGGCTATCGAGACGTCCGGCACCGGGACGCGGATCGAGCTGCCGGTGATGGGCGCCTTGAGGTCCGGCAGCGCCTTGGCGACGGCGGAGGCGGCACCGGTCTCGGTGATGACCATGTTGAGCGGCGCGGACCGGCCGCGGCGGTCGGCCTTGTGGTAGTTGTCCAGCAGGTTCTGGTCGTTGGTGAACGAGTGCACCGTCTCCACGTGGCCGCGCTGGACCCCGAACTCGTCGGCCATCGCCTTCAGCGGCGGCACGATCGCGTTCGTGGTGCAGGACGCGCAGGACAGGATCTGCTCGTCCGGCTTGATCGTGTCGTGGTTGACGCCGTGCACGATGTTGGGGACGTCGCCCTTGCCGGGCGCGGTCAGCACGACCTTGTCGATCCCCGGGCGCAGATGCTCTGACAGGCCCTCGCGGTCGCGCCACTTGCCGGTGTTGTCGATGAGGATGGCGTCCTTGATGCCGAACGCCGTGTAGTCGATCTCGGACGGGTCGTTCGCGTAGATCACTTTGATCGCGTTGCCGTTGGCGACGATCGTGCTGTTCGCCTCGTCGACGGTGATCGTGCCCTGGAACTGGCCGTGGATCGAGTCGCGGCGCAGCAGCGAGGCGCGCTTGACGATGTCCTGCTCGCCACCCCCGCGCACGACGATGGCCCGCAGCCGCAGACCGTTGCCCGAGCCGGACTTCTCGATGAGCAGCCGGGCGACGAGCCGGCCGATGCGGCCGAAGCCGTAGAGGACGACGTCCCGGCCCTCACGGCGCTCGATCTTGTTGGCGCCCGTGGCACCGGCGACGGCCTCGGCGGTGAACTCGGCGACCGACAGGCCGCGGTCGTCCTCGCGGTACGTCGCGGCCAGCATGCCGATGTCGATCTGGGACGGCCCGAGGTCGAGTTCGGCGAGGGTCCGCAGGAACGGCAGTGTCTCGGTGACCGAGAGCTCCGCACCGGCGATCTGCCGGGCGAACCGGTGGGTCTTGAGGATGCTGACCACCGACTTGTTCACCAGGGAGCGGCTGTGCAGCAGGACCGTCACGTCCCGCTCCCGGTGCAGCTTCCCGATGATCGGGATCATCGACTCCGCGATCTCCTCGCGGTTCTTCCAGTTGGTGAACGAGTCGTCGTTGACAGTCACGAGTCCATCTTTCGAGCTAGGCGGCGCTCATATGTTAAACCGTCGATTTCCTGATCATGAACGGGGTGCCTCCGATGCGTTCAGCGGCCTCTCCGCGCGCCTCCGAGGGCAGGTCCTGAGACGATCGAAAGCGGATCTTCCACGCGAAAGGGGTGCTCATGGACTACGACTCCGTGGCCGACGAGTTGTACGCCCTACGCCCGGAGGAGTTCACCGCCGCCCGCGCCTCCGCCATGGCCTCCGCCCGCACCGCCGGCGACCGGGAACTCGCCGAGCGGATCCGGGCGTTGCGCAAGCCCAGCCTCGCCGCCTGGGTCAGCAACCTGCTGGTCCGCGGCAGCCCCGGGGAGGTCGAGCCCCTGCTGCGCCTGGGGGAGGGGCTGCGGCAGGCCCACCAGGACCTGGACGGCGCACAGCTGCGCGAGCTGAGCCGCCGGCAGCACGCGCTCATCCGTGCCCTGTCCCTGCAGGCCCGGCAGCTCGCCGAGGAGGCCGGCCATCCGATCGGCGAGAGCGTGCAGCGCGAGGTCGAGAACACCCTGCACGCCGTCCTGGCCGACCCCGAGGCCGCCCGGGCCTGGGCGGGTGGCCGCCTGGCCAAACCGCTCAGCGCGGCCGTCGGCTTCCCCGCCGTCGCCGAGGGCGCCCGGCCGCAGGGGCCCGCACCCGCTCCCGCCGCCTCCCGCCCGGGCAAGAAGGTGAGCGAACAGCAGCGACGCCGGCTGGCCGAGGCCCGAAAGGACGCCGAAGCCGCCGAGCACGAGCTGCGGGGGCTGCAGGACGCGGCGGCGACCGCGGGCCAGGAGGCATCGGAGGCGAAGCAGCAGGTGGAAGAGGTCCAGCGGCGCGTGGAGAAGCTCGGCGAGGAGCTGGAACGCGCCAGGAGCGAACACCAGCAGGCCCGCTTCGCCGAACGGACGGCCCGGGAACGGGCGCGTACGGCCGACCGCCGGGTCCGTGAAGCCGGCCGCAAGGCCGCGACAGCCGCCGCCCAGCTCGAACGCCTGACCTCATCGGATGCGTGATCGACAGGCGGGTACGGCGATGCGCGGTGCCCGGTGCCCATCGAGACGCGATCATGGCGGCTGTGACTGAACTCACACACCTCAAGTAGGCCGTCCCGCAAAGCCTTACGCGCGCGACACCAAAATTGAACCGTTCGTTTTCTTGAACCAGTCGTGTTTGTGCCGCTAGGTTGGCCGCATGACCGCATCCGGGAACCCGACCACCGCCGAGGAGCTGCGCGGTGCCGGCCTGAGGGTGACGGCCGCCCGCGTCGCGCTGCTCGAGGCGGTGCGGGACGGTGACCACCTCGGCGCCGAGGCCATCGCCTCCGAGGTGCGCGGCCGCGTGGGCCACATCTCCGTCCAAGCCGTCTACGAGGGGCTGCACGCACTCACCGCGGCGGGACTGATACGCCGACTCGACCCACCCGGCAGCCCGGCCCTCTACGAGGGACGGGTCGGCGACAACCATCACCACCTCGTGTGCCGCTCGTGCGGAGCCGTCGCCGACGTCGACTGCGCGGTCGGCCACGCCCCCTGCCTGACCGCGTCCGACGACCGGGGCTTCGCCGTCGACGAGGCAGAGGTCATCTACTGGGGCCTGTGCCCCGCCTGCTCCACCACCCGCAGTTCCTGAGCACGTGATCCATCCGAGCGTTCCTGAGCACGTGACCCACCCCGAGCGTTCCTGAGCACGTGATCCACCCCGAGCACCGTGATCCACCCCGTCCGGAAGGATTTCCATGACTGAGAACCACGACGCGATCGTCACCGACCCGAAGTCGGAGGAAACGGGAGGCGGCTGCCCCGTGGCCCACGGCCGCGCTCTGCACCCGACCCAGGGGGGCGGCAACCGCCAGTGGTGGCCCGAGCGCCTCAACCTGAAGATCCTCGCCAAGAACCCCGAGGTGGCCAACCCCCTCGGTGAGGACTTCGACTACGCCGAGGCGTTCCAGGCCCTCGACCTCGCCGCCGTGAAACGCGACGTCGCCGAGGTGCTCACCAGCTCGCAGGACTGGTGGCCGGCCGACTTCGGCAACTACGGCCCTCTGATGGTCCGTATGGCCTGGCACAGCGCGGGCACCTACCGCATCAGCGACGGCCGCGGCGGCGCCGGCGCCGGCCAGCAGCGGTTCGCCCCGCTCAACAGCTGGCCGGACAACGGCAACCTCGACAAGGCCCGCCGTCTGCTGTGGCCCGTGAAGAAGAAGTACGGCCAGAGCATCTCCTGGGCCGACCTCATGATCCTCACCGGCAACGTCGCGCTGGAGCAGATGGGCTTCGAGACCTTCGGCTTCGCCGGCGGCCGCGAGGACGTCTGGGAGGCCGAGGAGGACGTCTACTGGGGCCCCGAGACCACCTGGCTCGACGACAAGCGCTACACGGGCGACCGCGAGCTGGAGAACCCGCTCGGCGCCGTCCAGATGGGCCTCATCTACGTCAACCCCGAGGGCCCGAACGGCAACCCGGACCCGCTCGCCGCGGCCCGCGACATCCGTGAGACGTTCCGCCGCATGGCGATGAACGACGAGGAGACCGTCGCCCTGATCGCCGGCGGCCACACCTTCGGCAAGACCCACGGTGCCGGCCCGGCCGACAACGTCGGCGCCGACCCCGAGGCCGCCTCCATGGAGGAGCAGGGCCTGGGCTGGCGCAGCACCTACGGCACGGGCAAGGGCGGTGACGCGATCACCTCCGGCCTGGAGGTCACCTGGACCAGCACGCCGACCCAGTGGAGCAACGGCTTCTTCAAGAACCTCTTCGAGTTCGAGTACGAGCTCGAGCAGAGCCCGGCCGGCGCCAACCAGTGGGTGGCGAAGGACGCCCCGGAGATCGTCCCGGACGCGCACGACTCCTCGAAGAAGCACCGTCCGAAGATGCTCACCACCGACCTGGCGCTGCGCTTCGACCCGATCTACGAGCCCATCTCCCGCCGGTTCTACGAGAACCCGGAGCAGTTCGCGGACGCCTTCGCCCGCGCCTGGTTCAAGCTGACCCACCGTGACATGGGCCCGAAGTCGCTGTACCTCGGCCCGGAGGTCCCGGCGGAGACCCTGGTGTGGCAGGACCCGCTGCCGGAGGCCGAGGGCGAGGCCGTCGACGCCGAGGACATCGCGACCCTCAAGACCAAGCTCCTGGAGTCGGGTCTGTCCGTCTCGCAGCTGGTCTCCACCGCGTGGGCCTCGGCCTCCACCTTCCGCGGCAGCGACAAGCGCGGCGGCGCCAACGGCGCCCGTATCCGCCTGGAGCCGCAGCGCGGCTGGGAGGTCAACGAGCCCGACGAGCTGGCGCAGGTCCTGCGGGTCCTGGAGGGCATCCAGCAGGAGTTCAACTCCGGCGCCAAGAAGGTCTCCCTGGCCGACCTGATCGTCCTCGGCGGCACCGCCGCCGTCGAGAAGGCCGCCAAGGAAGCCGGCTTCCAGGTGCAGGTCCCCTTCGCCGCGGGCCGTGTGGACGCGACGCAGGAGCACACCGACGCCGAGTCGTTCGAGGCGCTCGAGCCGACCGCCGACGGGTTCCGCAACTACCACGGCAAGGGCAACCGCCTGCCTGCCGAGTTCCTGCTGCTCGACCGGGCGAACCTGCTCACCCTGAGCGCCCCCGAGATGACGGTCCTGGTCGGCGGCCTGCGCGTGCTGGGCGCCAACTATCAGCAGTCCCAGCTCGGCGCCTTCACCAAGACGCCCGGCTCGCTGACCAACGACTTCTTCGTCAACCTGCTCGACCTGGGCATCGCGTGGAAGTCGACGACCGAGGACCAGACCACGTTCGAGGGCCGCGACGCCGACACCGGCGAGGTCAAGTGGGCCGGTTCCCGCGCCGACCTGGTCTTCGGCTCGAACTCCGAGCTGCGCGCTCTGGCCGAGGTCTACGCGAGCGACGACGCGAAGGAGAAGTTCGTCAAGGACTTCGTCGCGGCGTGGGTCAAGGTCATGAACCTGGACCGGTTCGACCTGGTCTGATCACCCCCGCACGACAGGACGCCCCGGGCCGGCAGGCCCGGGGCGTCCCGCGTTGCCTCAGGGCTCGTTGCCTCAGGCCGCGTTGCCTGCGGGATCGTTGCCTGAGGGATCGTCAAAAACCGTTCAAGGTAAGAACATCACTTACCCAACTCTCACCATGAAAAGGCAAGGAACGCGCCCGCGCCCGAACTCGAGAATACGTTCGGGTCGTGAACACAGATTCCGCTGCCCACAGAGGCGCCGGCCGTGAACCGCACCCGTTCGCCGGTGCACGGCCCACCGCCGGCGGTACCGTCCGCCGCACCCTTCTGCGCACCGCCCTGACCGGGGCCGCAGCGCTCGGCGCGAGCCTCGGCGCCGCCCGGCCGGCCACCGCCGCCACGCCGATCCGGGACACACAACCGCGGCCCGGCACCCCCGGCGAAGCCTTGCGGGAACTGGCCGCGGGCAACCGCCGCTGGCGCGCCTGCCGGGAACGCCACCCGCACGAAGACCCCACCTTGCGCCGGACGTTGGCCACCGGCCAGCACCCCTTCGCGGTCGTGCTCGGCTGCATCGACTCGCGCGTGCCCCCGGAGCTCGTCTTCGACCAGGGCCTGGGCGACCTGATGACCGTGCGCACCGCCGGTGAGGTGCTGGACGAGGCCGTCCTCGGCAGCGTCGCCTACGGCGTCCTGGAACTGGGTATACCCCTGGTCGTCGTCCTCGGACACCAGTCGTGCGGCGCGGTCCGTGCCGCCGTCGAGGCGGAGCAGTCCGGAACCACGCTGCCCGCCCACATGCAGTACCTCGTCGATCAGATAGGCCCGGCCATCGACCACGACAAGGACGGGGACGCCCGGATCGACGCGACCGTGAGCGCCAACGTCCGGGTCGTACGCTCCCGGCTGGCCGCGGAACCCGAACTGGCCGCCAGGATCGGCACCGGCAAGCTGGCGATCGTCGGTGCCCGCTACGAACTGACCACCCAGGCGGTCCACCGCCTGGCCTGACCCCCGCCCGGTCCACCGCCTGGCCTGACCCCCGCCCGGTCCGCCGCCGCACCCGGCAGCGGACCGGGCCGCACCCTCACACCCGCAGCGGGTTGTACCGCGCCGCCGCCATCAGGTACCAGGCGGTCGCCCCCGTGTGCCGGTACGAGTAGTAGCCGAAGCCGAATCCGGTGTCCAGCGGACTGCTCGCGGACACCACCCCGCAGCGCTCGGGCAGCGGCGTCCCACCGACGGTCTGGCCGCCGCCCAGCAGATCCTGGGCCTTCTCGGTGGACGCGATCAGACGCCGGGCGCGGGCCTCGTCGCCCCGCGCCCCCCGGTCGCGCAGGGCGAGCGCGAGGTGAGCCGTCCCCTCGAACCACACGCCGCTGCGGTCGGGCTTGGGCTGGCCGGCCGCGATCGGGGCGTCCTCGTTCGCGAGGAGGCTCGCCGAGCTGAAGGTGACACCCTCGTACGACTGTCCCGCGGGCACCGTGCTGTTGACGCGGCCGGAGTGGTCCAGGACGGCCAGCTCGGCCGCGGCCCAGTCCAGCGAACGGGAGTGGCGGCGCGAGCCGAGCGCGAGGTGCGTCCAGGTCTGGGTGTCCTCCGGGACCGGGGACGTGTTGACCGTGACACCGTCGTTGGTGCCGGTGTAGAAGAAGCCGCCGGACGGCTCCCACATCCGCCGCACGAAGGCCTCGGCCCGCCCACGCCGCTCCTGCCACGCCCGGTCGCCGGTGAGCCGGGCGAGCCGGCCGAACAGGCAGACCAGGTCGGTGTTGTGCTCGGTCGAGGTGAACGGCAGCTTCTGGTTCGCCCCGTCGACGCCGAACTTGAAGCCGCCCAGGGGCTCGTCGGTCCGGCCGGTCCGCTCGATCCACTCGCCGATCCGCACGGCACCGCCGAGGAAGCGGCGTGCCCCGGTGCGCCGGGCGAGGGCGCTCAGCGCGATGCCCGCCCAGGCCATGTCGCCCACGGCCGTGCCGGTGAAGCCGAACTGCGTCCCGACGTTGGCGGTGCCGTCCGCCCGTACGAAGCCGTCGGGCTGGAGCGAGCCGTCGTAGAAGGTGTACGGCCCGACGTTGTAGGCCTGCCGGAGCCTGCCGTCGTCGTACGCCGGGTCGTGGCCCTGGGCGTAGAGCAGCGCGTCGCCCAGCGTCTTGGCCCTGGTCAGGCCGGCCGGGGTCCGGGTCGCCAGGTGGGCCAGGATCGCGAGGGCGTTGTCGTAGGTGAACGCGGTGCTGAACAGGCCCGCCTGGTCGGTGTAGCTCTGCGTCAGGCGGATGCTGCCGTGGCCGGGGTAGGCGTCCATGGCGGCGGCGAGGAAGGCGTGCCCCCGGGCCTGGGCCGAGGCGGGGCGCGCACCGGCGGAACCGGCCGCGAAGGCCTGCCCCGAACCGGCGGCGGTGAGCCCCGCGGCGCTGATGCCGAGTCCGGCACCGATGAGCGAACGCCGGCTGGGCGCCGGGCCTTGTCTGCCAGTCATGGATCTCCCTTGAGAGCGCTCTCAACCAGTGCGCGCTCATTGTGCTGGCGCTCTGCTGTCGGGTCAACGCTCTGTTCGGAAGGGAGAGTTGCAGAGGACGGCGAACGGGGAGTGGATCACTCGCAGACGATCTCGTCACGCGGCGTGTAGTGCGTGCGGTACGGCTCCCGCTTCACTTCCCGGCCGTCGTTGTAGAAGACCCGCTCCACGGTGACGTCGAACCCTTCGAGCGGTGTCTGCGGCACGCACTCCTTGTCGTCGCTCACCTTCTTCTCCGGCTTCTTGACCTCGGTGCGCGGGCCCGTGACCGACTTGATCTCGTCGTACGTGCGGGTGCCGAGGAAGGAGACGGTCACGGAGGTGTCCGTGGACTCGGCCTGGATGTACATGGTCTTGCCGGAGTCGTTGGTGAACCGCAGATCCAGGCTGCCCCAGGCGACCGTCGCCTCGCGGCCCTCCGGGTAGCGCTCGATGTAGAACGAGTGCGCTCCGTGCTCCACGGGCTTGACCCCGGCGAAGAACAGCGCGTTGTAGACGGTCGTCGCCACGGACGAGACCCCGCCGCCGGACGCCTTGGTGAACTTGTCGTCGAGGATGATGATGCCGTCCATGAAGCCGTTGGCCTTGGTGCGCTCACCGACGGTCCGGTTGAAGCTCCAGGTCTCGTCCGGCTTGACGACGGAGCCGTTGATGAGTTCCACCGCCCGGCCTATGTTCTTCGTGCGGTACTCGGCCGGTTCGAAGTGGACGGTGAAGGAGGACATCTTCTCCGTCAGCCCCAGCTCCGCGGCGTTCTCGCGGGTCACCTCCGGCCGGGTCTCGCGCACCTCCACCTCGCCGCTGCGGGCGGCGCCCGACTTGCCGAGCAGCGGCAGCACGGCCTTGCCCAGCGCCTTGTCGGTGACCGACCGGCCCACCGTGGCATCCTCGGCCACCACGGCTCTGTCGCCCTCCGGCCGCAGCTTCGCGTTCTCGGCGGTCGTGGTGATGCCGTTCAGAGGACCGGCCACGGAGGGCTCCGCTCGCAGCCCCTTCGCGTCGAGCTCCGGTCTCAGCTCGCCGTCGCCGTCCGGCCGCATGGTCAGATGCTCGCCCAGCGCCTCTTGGCCGACCGTGAACCTCTTGCCGGCCGCGGTGAGCGTGACGGGGCCCGACATGGCCGGCTCCGCGAAGGTGCGCACCGCCCGTTCCACCTCGCCGGCGGTGACCTTCGGCCGGGTCTCGCGGGTGGGCAGGGCAGTGGCCGGACCGGTGCCACCCCGCAGGAAGGAGTCCCGCAGGGGCCGGACCGCGGCGTTCACATCCAGCGCGTACCCCGTCCGCGGCGCGACGGCCTTCACCCGCCCGTCGTCGAATGTGACGCCGCCGTCCCGGACCTTCTGGTCGAGCCCCTTCGCCAGCTGCCCGAGGGCCGCCCGCGCCTTGCCCTCGTCGAGGCTCACGACCGGCTCGATGGCGCCGCCCGAGCGGAAGAACCCGCCGAAGACACTGATCGGATCGGCGCCGGTGCGCGCCGCCCGGTCGACGGTTCCCTGGACGTCGTAGGAGAGACCCGCGCGCTCCGGGTCGACCCCGTCCGTGCGGTCACCGACCTTCACCGGGAGGTCCCGGGCGCCGGCCGCGCCCAGCTCCCGTTCCAGCTTCCGCACCGCCTCCGCGCGGCTCAGCCCCCCGATCTCCACTCCGCGCACGGTCGTACCGGAGTCGATCTGGCCGCCCGTGAGGAGCAGCCCGGCGAGATACAGACCACCGACCCCCACGGTCAGCGCACCACCGGCCAGGGCGACGGGCGGGAGGGAGGTGAAGTGGAGGACGGAGGCTGTACGGGGGCGCATGGGTCTCCTGAAGATCGATACGAGGGTGCACCCGATGACGCGACGATGCGCGGGCAAACACATCTAGCTATCCACATATCGCGGGCAAGCCGGTATGGCCCAGACCACTTATGTCCGAGATCATTCCGGAATCGGCCGGACCGGCCCGGCCGCCGGGCACGGCCACAGAGTGGTAACGGCGAACAACGAACCGGTCGTTGGCACGGTCTAGGTGTATTGACCCACAGGGTTGTTGACGCGGCTGATCGGGGGTTGGCCTCCGAGTGCGGTGTGGCAGCGATGGTAGTTGTAGGTGTGCAGGAAGGTGTCGAGGGCTGCGGTCCGCTCGTCGTTGCTGGTGTAGGGCTGTAGGTAGGCCCACTCGTCGAGCAAGGTGCGGTTGAAGCGTTCGACCTTGCCGTTCGTCTGGGGTCGGTAGGCGCGGGTCAGCTTTCCTGTGGCGCCGATCTCAGCGAGGGCCTGCTTCCAGGCCAGTCCCTTGCGGTAGGCCCAGGCGTTGTCGGTGAGGACCCGCTCGACTGCGGTGATGCCGTGCGCGTGGAAGAACGCGGCCGCGCGGGTGAGGAAGCCCGCGCAGGTCGCGACCTTCTCGTCCGCCTGGATCTCGCTGTAGGCGAGGCGGGAGTGGTCGTCGACGGCGGAATGGACGTAGTCGAAGCCCATCCCGCGGATGGGGCGGCCGGCGTCGCGGCCGCGGACTTTGTGGCCACCGCCGTCGGGTATCCGGCCGAGTTTCTTCACGTCGACGTGGATCAGCTCGCCCGGGCGGTCGCGTTCGTAGCGGCGGATCACGGTGCCGGTGGGCCGGTCGAGCCAGGCCAGCCGGTTGAGGCCATGGCGGGTCAGGATGCGATGCACGGTCGAGGCGGGCAGGCCCAGGACCGGGCCGATCCGGGCCGGCCCGAGCTTGCGGGCCCGCCGCAGCTCGCAGACTTCCCGCTCGGTGGCGGCGGGGGTGCGTTGCGGGGTCGTGAGCGGTCGGCTGGAACGGTCTGCCAGACCTGCCGAGCCTTCGGCCCGCCACCTGCGCACCCACTTGTGGGCAGTAGCCCGTGAAACACCGAGCTCGGCGGCGACATGCGCCACCGGCCGCCCGGAATGGACCCGCTCGACCAGCAGCCGCCTGCCATGAACGGTCAGCCGGGCATTACGGTGGGACACGAAGACCTCCTGTGCGGTGCAGTCCTAGACAGCTCCACCACACCGGAGGTCTTCGCCTTTGATCAACTCGAGCACCAGGTGTCAACAACGCTCGTGCTCAATACATCTAGGCCACTATGAAGATCTCTTTCCTTATTCATAACGCCTACGGAATCGGAGGCACGATCACCACCACGTTCAACCTGGCCGGGGCCCTGGCCGAGCGGCACGACGTGGAGATCGTCTCCGCGTTACGCCACCGGGAGCACCCCAACCTCGTCCCGCATCCACGGGTGCGGCTGCGGGCGCTGGTGGACCTGCGCAAGGAGGCGGACCATCCGTTGCACCAGAGGCCGGCGAAGGTGTTCCCGCCCGCCGAGTACCGCCATCACCAGTACAGCGAGCTGACCGACCAGCGCATCGGCGAGTGCCTCGCGGCTCTCGACGCCGACGCCGTCATCGGCACCCGCCCGGGCCTCAACGTGCACATCGCCCGCCAGGCCCCGCAGCACGTCCTGCGCGTCGGCCAGGAGCACCTCACGCTCGACAACCACTCGCCGCGGCTGCGCACCGCCCTGCGCCGCGCCTACCGCCGCCTCGACGTGATCACCACCGTCACGGAGGCGGACGCCGCCGCCTACCGGCGCAAGATGTGGCTGCCCGGCGTCCATGTGGAGGCCCTCCCGAACAGCGTCCCCGACCCCGCCCTGCCCCCTGCCGACAGCACCGCCAAGGTGGTGATCGCCGCGGGCCGCCTGGTTCCGGTCAAGCGCTACGACCTCCTCATCGAGGCGTTCGCCCAGGTCGCCGACGCGCATCCGGACTGGCAGCTGCGCATCTACGGCAAGGGGGAGGAGCAGGCCGGCCTGCGCCGGCTCATCGAGCGCCTCGGCCTGTGGAACAACGTGTTCCTGATGGGGGCCGCCACCCCCATGGAGGCCGAGTGGGCGAAGGGCTCGATCGGCGCGGCCGCGTCCAACTTCGAGCCGTTCGGTATGACCATCGTCGAGGCGATGCGCTGCGGACTGCCCGTCGTCAGCACCGACTGCCCCTACGGCCCCGGCGAGATCATCCAGGACGGAACCGACGGCCGGCTCGTACCGGTCGGGGACCGCGACGCCCTGGCGGCGGCCCTGCTGGAACTCGTCGGCGACGACGAGCGCCGCCGCCGCATGAGCCGGGCCGCCCTGGACAACGCGCGCCGTTTCGCCCCCGGCCCGGTCGTCGCCCAGGCCGAACGCCTCCTGGAGACCGCCGCCGCGGCCAGGAGCACCGGCCGGACAGCCACCCCGCAGGACCACCGCACCCAGAGCGCCCTGACGGGCCGGGGCCACGCCGCCCGCGACGCCGCCCACGCCGCTGCCGCCGGTGTACTGCGCTCGATACGGAAGGGACGCCGATGAGCACGCCGGAAGACAGGACGGCCAGCACGCCCGAGGGCACGAGGTCGGGCGAGCCGCGTGTGAGTACGTCGCCGGGCACGCCGCCCGGGTCGCCGAGCACGCCGCCCGCGTCGTCGAGCACACCGCCCGCATCGCCGGGCACGCCGCGCGAGGACGCGACGTTCGGCGAGCCGGGTGAGGGCGCGACGTCTGGCGAGCCGCGTGAGGGTGCGACGCCGAGCACGCCGGAGAGCCCGCAGCGCGACACCCACCTGCGCGCCGACTGCGCGATCGACACCGACGGCCGGCTCACCTTCCGCCTGCCGCCGACCCCCGGCGCACATCCGCAGCTGCTCCTGAGACTGCGGCCCAAGAAGGGTCGGCCCGAGACGACCCGTCACGTCCTCGACCTCGAGCTCGACCGGTCCGACGACCACCGGCACGCCGTACTGGAACCGCACCCGTCCCTCGACGAGGGCCGCTGGGACGTGTACCTGCTGCCCGAACCCGGTGCCGAACGCCGGCGGCTGCGCCCCGGCCTGCGGGATCTGCGCACCCTCGTCGACAGCCACCTGCGCGACCGCCCCTCGCCGGTCGCGGTCAGGATCCCGTACGCCACGAAGGACGGCTTCCTCGCCCTCAGGGCATGGCGGCGCACCGCCCACGCGGAGGCCCGCGCCATCGACGTCACGAACCGGGCCATGACGGTCACGGCCCGCCTGCACGGTGCCGAGCTCCACGACGACGCCACCGTGCGTCTGCGCCTGCGGGGCACCGACACCGTACGAAGCCTCCGCCCCCGGACCGACGAGGACGCCCGGGGCTTCTCCTTCACCGTCGGCCCCGGGGACCTGACGGACGACGGTGGGGGAGCGGCCCGCATCTGGGACGTCTTCCTCCGCCCCACCGCCGAGGCACCGCCGGTCAGGGTCGGCCGGCTGCTCGACGACGTGGCGGACCGCAAGCACGTGTACGTCTACCCGGCGATCGAGAGGGACGGATCCGCTCTCCGCCCTTACTACACCGTCGACAACGACCTCGCGATTGAGGTGACGTAAGACCGATTCGCCGAAATGCCCGACATGAAATTTCCTGGAGTTTCGGATGGCCGTTTCGGTGATGCGCCGCGACAGCCGTGTGTGGATTTTGTGCAAGCGGCGGCAAATGGGGTCAGGGGCTCGTTCTCAACAGCCGCAAATCGGGAGGGGACTTGCGGCTATAACCAAACTCAAGTACCTAGATGAATCATGAACCTGTTCAACCGCGTTGTGCCGTCCCGCCGGCAGGCACCGCTCCCCCCACAGCGCCCCACCGGCGCACCGGCATCCTCCACTGCCGTGCTGCCGGACCCCGACCTGGCCAGTCTGTCCGGTGAATGGGTCGTCGACCCCGCGCACAGCAGGATCGGCTTCTCCGTCCGGCATGCCATGGTGACCACCGTGCGCGGTTGTTTCCTGGAGTACGAAAGCCGGCTCTACTTCGACGCGTACGACCCCACACGGTCACGGGCCGACATCACTCTGTTCACCTCCAGCGTCGACACCGGGGTGGAACAACGCGACGCGCACCTGGTCGGCCGTGACTTCCTCGACGCCGCGACGTTTCCGCGTATGCGCTTCACCAGCACGGCGGTGGAGCAGACGGGCGCGGACCTGTTCAGCATGTCGGGCGAGCTGACCATCAAAGGCGTCTCCCGTCCCGTCGTACTCGACATGACCTACATCGGAAATGTCACCGACCCCTTCGGCTACGACCGGGTCGGCTTCGACGGCACCACCACCATCAACCGCTCGGACTGGGGCCTGACGTACAACAGCAGGCTGACCGAGGGCGGCGCGATGGTGAGCGAGAAGGTGCGCCTGCAGCTCGACATCGCTGCCATCCGCACGCCACAGTCGGGCGGCTGACCGCCCCGGGGGGCTTCACGACGCGACCTCGGCCCCGGCCACGACCCGGAACGTGGCCGGGCCGAGCGTGAGCACCCCGTTGCTCAGCGGCGTGCACCGCACACCGCCCCGGCCGCGCAGGGCGCGTTGTGCGCCGGGGCCGATGGTCACGTCCATCCACGCGCAGGGCCGGGCGGGACGCCTCACGGCGAACACCACCGGCCCGGTGCCGCTGTCCAGCGAGATCGTCGCACCGACGCAGGAGTCGATGTCGACACCCCTGAGCAGGATGTTCCGGCGGGTGTGCCGCAGATCGGTACCGGCCGGGAGGCTCTCCGAGGCCATGATGGTCACCGCCGCGTTCCGATGGGCGGGCCGGGCGTAGTAGCGGTCGCCGACCAGTCCCAGCTCGCGGCGTACTTCCACCCGGGTGACCCGCTCGTCGGACGGACCGGGGGACGGCCCCTCGGACGGCCGTCCGGCCAGTCGATGAGCGGGTGACACCAGCAGTTGCAGCACCTCCACCTCGGCCATGACGCCCACCCTACGTCCGGGTAACCGGCGTCGAAGCGCCCCAGCCCGTCACTCCTCCTGCCGCCGCGTGGGCAGGCCGTCCTCCACAGGAGACCGGCCGTCCGCCGCCTCGCCCGCGGTGAGGTGCTCCAGGACCTCGACCAGTTCCTGGCAGGCGCGCTCCACGGAACGGCGTGTGTAGATCTGCTCGGTGATCACCGCCGACAGGATCAGGGCGGTGAGCGCCATCGCCCCGTTGAAGGCCTGCAGCTTCATCATCACCTCGACCCGGCTGAGCCGTTCGAACGGCCCGACCCGGTCGGTCGCCGCCACCGTGGTCATGACCGAGGCGAACAGAGCGCACACCATGCTGCCCGCCAGCTGGAACCGCAGGGCCGCCCAGATCAGCAGGGGGTAGATGAGGAACAGCAGACTGAAGGGGCTGTGCGCGGCCAGCGGCACGAGACAGCAGGCGATGACCGCGAGCCCCGTGGCCTCCTTCCAGCGCGACAGAGGCAGCGGCAGGCGCACGCGGGACAGCAGGAGCAGCACCGGCGTGACGATGAGCACGCCCATCGCGTCACCCACCCACCAGGCCAGCCACACCGCCCAGAAGCCCGGCCACTCGATCTTGCCCGTGGCGATCAGGATGCCTGCGCCGGTGGTCGAGCTGATCAGCATGGCGGTGAACGCGCCCAGGAACACCAGGGCGAGACCGTCCCGCAGCCGCGCGAGATCGGCGCGGAATCCGGCCCGGCGCAGCAGCAGGTACCCCGCGACGGGTGCGGCGGTGTTGCCCGCCAGGACGCCCAGAGCCGAGGGCGTCAGAGAGGTGAGGGACAGGATGATGAAGAAGGCGCCCAGGGCGATCCCGGGCCAGCAGCGAAGCCCGAGGATCAGCAGGCAGGCGACCGAGACGCCGGTGGGCGGCCAGATGGGGGTGACTACCGCTCCCTCGACGACCAGTTCCCGCAACAGCCCCAGCTGCCCCGACACGTAGTAGCAGGCGGCGACGGCCAGCGTCTGCAGAGCGACGACGACCGGCGTACGCAGATCCTGGCTACCCACCACAGCAGCCATGAGACACCGAGGCCGCCGCCTCGGCGAGGCGGCGGCGGGCGTCGTGCGGCCCTATGGCTGAGCGTCCGGCCCGTCGAGGCCGACCACCAGGACGGCGGCGTCGTCGTCGTGCCCCACGCGCTCGGCACCCTTGATCACGGCGGCCGCGAGCGCGTCCACGTCCATGCCCGCCACCGCCGCGATGCCCGCGAGGCGCGTCACCTGGTCGAGGCCCTCCTCCAGCCGCATCGACGGCCCCTCCACGACACCGTCCGTGAGCAGTACGAACACGCCGCCCGTCGTGAGCTCGTACCGCGTCACCGGATACGGCGTCCTCGCCTGCACCCCGAGGGGCGGCCCGCCCTCGTCCTCGGTGATGCCGGACTTCCCGTCCGGCGTGGCCCAGACGCAGGGCAGATGCCCGGCCCGCGCGCTCTCCAGTACCCCGGCACACGGGTCGAGCCGCATGAACGTGCAGGTGGCGAACAGGTCGGAGCCCAAGGACAGCAGCAGATCGTTGGTCCGGGCCAGCACCTCGCCCGGTTCGCTGGTGACCGAGGCCAGGGCCCGCAGCCCGGCCCGCACCTGCCCCATGAAGGCCGCGGCCTCGATGTTGTGGCCCTGGACGTCACCGATGGCCAGACCGATCCGGCCGTCGCCCAGGGTGAAGGCGTCGTACCAGTCGCCGCCCACGTTGAGGCCCTGGCACGCGGGTGTGTACCGCACGGCCAGATGCAGCCGCCGGGCGACGGGCAGGTCCCGCGGCAGCATGCCGCGCTGCAGTGCGATCGCCAGTTCGACCCGGGACCGCTGCATCTCGGCCTGCGCACGCGCCTGAGCCGTCAGGGCCCCGAGCCTGGTCAGCAGCTCGTCGCCGTCGTCCGTCGTGCCGGTGCGGGACATTGATCACTCCGGCGAGGAAGGCCACGGTAGGTGACGACCCGAGGAGGCAAATCACCCGATATACGTCCATAGGATGATACTCAGGCGGAGGCCTCCGCGACGACTCCACGCCTCCCAGGAGCCCTCACCGCGCCTCCCGCTCCACCTCGGAATCCGTACGCCGCCCCACCGCCGCCAGCACGAACGTCACGCTGATGAGCAACGCCCAGGCCCCGAACTTCTCCACCCCCACCGGCTCCCAGCCGTGCTCCTGATAGGGATAGCGCCACGCACCGACCAAGGTCGCCAGATTCTCCGCCACCCACAGGAAGAACCCGATCAGCACGAACGACAGCGCCAGCGGCATCCGCAGACGCACCCCCCGCACCGTGAACCGCACCGACGTCCCCAGCGTGACGGCCACGAGCACCCCCGCCAGCCACCAGCGCACGTCGGGCAGCCAGTGGTGGCTGAAGAAGTTGACATATATGGCAGCGGCGACCACGGCCGTCGCCCGCGGCCGATAGCGCACGAGCCCCAGATCGAACAGATGCCAGGCCCGGCAGAGGTAGCTGCCCACCGCCGCATACAGAAACCCGCCGTACAACGGGACACCGGCGAACTTCAGCACGGCGGGCTCCGGGTAGCTCCAGGAGCCGAGCGACACCTTCACCAGCTCGAAGGCCAGACCGATGACGTGGCAGACCGCGATGACGGCGACGTCCCGCCCGCTCTCCCAGCCGCGCGCCCAGAACACCAGCGTGAGCAGCACACCGTAGACGACCAGCAGGTCGTAACGCGCCACGGGCAGTTCGGGCAGCAGCGCGGACACGGCCACGCCGGACAGCAGAGCGATGGCGAACGCGCAGGCCCGCGTCTGCATCCAGGCGAATGCGAGCAGCCGGCGAATCGGTGCGGCCAGGGGGCCGTCGATGCTTGCAGGGATCATGGTGCCCTGTAGGACGGCCCCGTGCGCCTACCGGTTGCAGCGAACCTCCCTGGCCGGAGTCCGCCCGCCCGCATGGTCCCGCGCCTGCGCCACGGCCTGCCGCAGCAGCCGGGACAGCAGCTGATCGGCCTCCGGCGCGGCGCACAGCACCCCCAGTGCCCGCTCGAGGTGCCGACGCCCCGGCCCCCGCCACCACAACAGATCGGCGATCCGTCCCGCCCGACCACCCGCGGGCGCCTGGGCGAGCCTCTGCGCCCTTCGCCGGCACGCACGGCCGCGCCGCGCCAGGCGCCGCGACGCGGGACGCACCCGGCGTGCCGCGTCCACGACCCCGCCGACGAGCAGCGGCGGGTAGTCACGGCCCGCGGGGCGGGCGTCGGCGAGGTCGGCGGCCAGCGGCCACAAGGCGTGCCGGGCGTCGTCACCGACACTGTCGTTGACCACCCGGGCCAGGCCCGCGAGCGCCGGATGAGTCCCGACCGGGCTGTCGGTGAAGCGGCCGGCGGCCAGCAGGGCGGCGGCCTCCATCAGACAGGCGCCGTCGTCCGGGTGCAGATGGGTGAAACGCCCGGGCACCGGAAGGCTGTCCGGGACCCGGGCGGAGGGCTCCACGGACACCGGACGGCCAGGAAGAGCGGTCATGGGCGGCCTCCGGCTGTGATCACACAGGGGTGACGGAGTGCAGGAAGAAATAGAGCGCCGCGGCCGGGATCCCCGCGCCGGGAAACGTGAGGATCCAGGCGGTACCGATCGAACGGGCCACCTGCCAGCGTACGTCGGAGAAACGCCGGGTGGCACCGGCGCCCAGAATGGCCGCGGTGATCGTCTGCGTCGTGGAGATCGGTGCTTTCAACAGGAACGCGGTCGTGTAGAGGACGGCCGCGGCAGCGGTCTCGGCGGCGAACCCGCGCGGCGGATCGAGGTGCACGATGCGCCGCCCCAGGGTGGTGATGATGCGACGCCCCCCGCTGTACGTACCGGCGGCCATGGCGAGCGCCACGGCCGCGATCACCCACACCGGCACGGAGAAGTCGTCCTGCCAGCCGGCTGTGACCAGCGCCAGCACGATGACCCCCATGGTCTTCTGCGCGTCCTGCAACCCGTGCCCCAGCCCCATGGCGGCGGCCGAGACGGTCTGCGCCAGCCGGAACCGCCGCATGATCCGCCGGGGTGCCGACCGGCGGAACACCCACAGGATGCCCGTGTGCAGCAGGTACCCGAGCACCACCCCGACCAGCGGGGACAGCAGCATCGGCAGGATGACCTTGTCCAGGATGCCCGACCAGTGCACCGTGGCGGACGCGGCGAGCGCGGCACCGACCAGCCCGCCGATCAGGGCGTGTGAGGACGAGGTGGGCAGCCCCCGCCACCAGGTGAAGACGTTCCACCCGATGGCGCCGATCAGCGCGCACAGGACGAGCAGCAGTCCTGACGTCTCCTCGGGGGCCCCGATGATGCCGCTGCCGACGGTCTGGGCGACCTCGGTCCCGAGGAAGGCGCCGCAGAAGTTCATCACCGCGGCCATGGCCAGCGCCGCGCGCGGTGTCAGGGCCCTGGTGGAGATGGAGGTGGCGATCGCGTTCGCGGCGTCGTGGAAGCCGTTGGTGAAGTCGAACGTCAGACCCACGATGATGATCAGCACCACGAGAGTGAGCTCCATGCCCGATCACCTTCCGACGCCCGGCGGCACGGTTCCATCGTGCGCTCCCCAGGCGGAGCGGGCTGCGCGAGTACGCCACGCGGGGCGAGCCGTTCGAAGGAACTCGGGGAGGCGGGTGTACCGCTTTACGGTGTCCTGATGCGATCTGTTCCTGCATGGGCGCTGGTGTCCTCGGGGTGTGCGCCGGTCTTCCTGATCATGGGCTGGCTGGTGGCGGCGTCGCTGCAGGGGTCCCCCTACGACCCCGCCGCCCAGACGATCAGCGTTCTGGCGGCCCCCGGGAACGCGGGGTCCTGGGTGATGACGGCGGCGTTCATCGCGCTGGGGTTCTGCCACCTGATGACGGCCTGGGGCCTGCGCCCGGCCGGGACCGCAGGACGGACGGCGCTGGCGGCCGGAGGCGTGGCGGCGCTGGCGGTGGCCGTGGTCCCGGCGCCGAGCGGCGGCGGCTCCCTGAGCCACGGTTCCGTGGCCGCCGTGGCCTTCGCCCTCCTGGCGGCATGGCCCGTGCTGGCCGCCCGGGCCGGTGCCGCCGTGCCGTGGGCCCTGCGCCCCGCACCCTGCCTGGCGGCGACCGCGGTGATGACGGCCGGCGCGGCCTGGTTCCTGATCGAGCTGCACCTCCACGGCGTGGCCGGCGTGGCCGAGCGTGCCGTGACGACCCTCCAGTCGGTCTGGCCCTTCGTGGTCGTCCTCTCCTGCCTGCGCGGATCCCCGCGTGAGGGGTGCCCGAGCTGACCGAGCGGTCGCAAGCATTGACAGGTACGGACCAAGAGGCAACCCTGAGAGCGCTCTCAGAATTCTCGAATCGGCCAACTGTCGAACGGAGGCAGAGCGTGTTGCGAACCCTCAGGCGCCGGGCCACGGCCGCGGGGCTGTCCCTCGCCACGATCCTCGCCGGCTCACTGCTGGCGACCGGAACGGGCGCGCCGGCCCACGCCGCCGTCCCGGCGACGATCCCTCTGAAGATCACCAACAACTCGGCCCGTGGCGAGCAGCTGTACATCTACAACCTCGGCACGGACCTGTCGACCGGACGGCAGGGCTGGGCCGACGCGGCCGGTACCTTCCACCCCTGGCCGGCGGGCGGCAACCCGCCGACCCCTGCCCCCGACGCCTCGATCCCGGGCCCGGCGGCAGGACAGTCGGCCACGATCCGCATGCCGAAGTTCTCCGGCCGTGTGTACTTCTCCTACGGCCAGAAACTGGTCTTCCGGCTCACCACCGGAGGCCTGGTCCAGCCCGCCGTGCAGAACCCGAGCGACCCCAACCGGAACATCTTGTTCAACTGGTCGGAGTACACGCTCAACGACGCGGGCCTGTGGATCAACAGCACACAGGTCGACATGTTCTCCGCTCCCTACGCGGTGGGAGTGCAGCGAGCCGACGGCAGCACCGCGAGCACCGGCCGGCTCCGGCCCGGCGGATACAGCGGCTTCTTCAACGCGCTCAGGGGACAGCCCGGAGGCTGGGCCAACCTGATCCAGACCCGTGGCGACGGCACCGTACTGCGCGCCCTGTCGCCGCTGTACGGCCTGGAGACCGGCGCGCTGCCGGCCACCGTCATGGACGACTACATCAACCGCGTCTGGCAGAAGTACTCCACCTCGACCCTGACGGTCACCCCGTTCGCCGACCGGCCCGGCACCAAGTACTTCGGCCGGGTCTCCGGCGGCGTCATGAACTTCTCCAACAGCGCCGGTGCCGTGGTCACCAGCTTCCAGAAGCCGGACGCCTCCTCCGTCTTCGGCTGCCACAGGAAGCTCGACGCCCCGAACGATGAGGTACGCGGCCCGATCTCGCGCACCCTGTGTGCCGGCTTCAACCGTTCCACGCTGCTGGTCAATCCCGATCAGCCCGATGCCGGCGCCGCCGACTTCTACAAGGACAACGTCACCAATCACTACGCGCGCAAGATCCACGCCCAGATGGCGGACGGAAAGGCGTACGCCTTCGCCTTCGACGACGTGGGCCACCACGAATCACTCGTACACGACGGCAACCCGCGCCAGGCCTACCTCACACTCGATCCCCTGAACTGAAGCGCCTCACCTGGCCGTCGGCACCGTGAACTGGTCGCGGTGCCGGCGGCTTTGCCGTATTCGCCGGCCGGAACCGCGCCCAAATCGAGTGGGCGACTACGAAGTTGGCCATTCATCAGTTGTGGAATCAATTACAACTTTGCCAACTCTTGGTGTAGCTCGGCCGTCGATTACGTGAGCCTCATGGGCATCACGCGGTGACCGCAAGCCCTGCTGGAGCAAGGGCAATTGTGGTCACTTTCCCCCCACGCAATGGTGAGAGGCACCAACGATGACGATGAACCACACCCTGCGGTACGGCAGCCGCGCGCTCGCGTTGACGGCGACCGCACTCGGGGTGATCGCGACGGCCGTGCCGGCCGCGGCCGAGGAACAGCCCACCGCGGAGCAGATCATGGCCGACTGCGCCTCCGGAGAAGGAAAGTGCGGCTTCAACTCCCCGCAGCTCGGCGAGGCCTACCTCGGTGAACCCCGTCAGGTCTCCGAACTGCTCTTCAACTGCACCGACTCGCCCGCCTCCCAGTCGATGTCATGGGCCGACACCGTGGGCTCCTCCCACTCGGTGGGAGGCTCGGTCACCGTGGGCGGCGGCATCGAGGGCATCATCACGGCCAGTGTGACCGCGACGTACAACTACACCTGGCAGAGCTCGCACACGGAGACGAGTTCCTTCACCGTCACGGTGAAGCCGGGAGAAGTGGGCTGGATCTCCCGCGCCCAGGTGATGCGGCAGATATCCGGCACGTGGCAGACCCACTACGACGACCCCAAGTGGGGCCACTACTACTGGTTCGTGCCCGACACGGTCACCGGCCCGGCCCCGAACGGCACGGACGGCAAGCACAGCGCGGTCGTGGTCAAGTCCCGCAAAATGACGGCCGACGAGAAGAAGCTGTGCGCCGGCGGCTCCACCCAGGACAAGGTCTTCACCCGCAGCCGCTGACCCCGTCCGCTTTGGCAGTGGGGCTCGCCGCCTCTCCTTCGGGTCGCGGCCGAAGAGCGACTTGGACCAGAGGTGGCCGAGAGGTCATGAGGTGACGCCAAGTGGCACCAGGTGATGCCACTTGGTGCCATGCAGTCGCCGCGCATGCTGATCGGCCCCGCCGGATGGTTTCTTGCCCGGCGGGGCCGATCGCTGGAAGCGGACGACGGGCGAAGGCTGCCCGCAGCGTCGTCAACTGCTTGCGGCGGCGGTCACCGTGGCGGGATCCACCCCGGTCAGTTCGACGATGCGGTGCGGTGCCACGCCGGCGGCCAGTGCGCGTCCGATCAGGCCGTCCCGACCGTCGGCGCAGTCGCGGTAGGCGAGCAGTTCCTCCTCGAGCCGGGCCAGCGGCTCCGGTGCCATCCGGTGGCGGAGGCGGTTCAGCTCCTCCTCGCTCAGCGGGACGGGCAGCCGTTCCGCTCCCTGGGGCAGGGCCGCCGTCTCCTCCGGCGGCAGCAGACGCAGGTGTGGTGAGGTGGGCGTGCTTCCCTGCGCGTCGAGCCAGGCGCGAACCGCGGGAGTCTCCATGCATGCCAGTTCACCGATGGCGGCCGGAGCCACGCCGAGCTGCGCGGACGCGTCGTCAAGCAGGAACAGGTAGGCGTCGTCGGTCATCCTCGGCTCCTTCTCAACGGGGTGCTGATCGACATCCCATTACCCCGCCGCGCCCGGATTACCGCCAGATCACCACGGATGGCGAAGGACACCCTGACGATGCGCACTCACTCGGGTGCGGCGGCACGGCGCCGGGTCTCGGTGAGGTGGAGGTCGATGTACGAGGCGAGGGCGAGTGCGTCCTTGAGCTCGTCGGCCTGGAAGGTGATGCGGCGCAGCAGGATGACGCCGTCGAGGGCGATGCCTTCGCGGGCGAGGACGAAGATCAGGGTGAGGAAGGCGGCGCGGGCGTTGCCGTCGTCGAACGGATGGAAGAAGCAGACGTCGAGGTAGGCGCGTGCGGCGCGAGCGGTCAGGGGGAGGGGCGTTCGGCGTCGTATGCGCTCTCGGCCAGGCAGGCGTCCAGGCGGGCTCGGATGCCGGGGGCGATGCCGTAGCGTTCCCGGCCGCCTTTCGCGAAGGCGGGTCGGTTGCGCAACGGCGGGGGCTGCGGTGTGCCCAGGACATGCCGCTGGCAGTGCCGCAGCAGTTCGAAGTCGAGGCGGGCGTCGCGCGCGGCGTCGGCCCGGAGCAGTTCCAGGGCGGTGAGCAGGCCCTGGGCTCGGGCCGGCTCCAGGGCGCCGTCGAAGCCGCGGATGTCCTCGGCCACACCGTCGCGAAACGACGGCCCAGCGGTCGAGGAACCAGGTGAGCACCTGGTGGCAGTGTCCGTGCCAGCCGCTGCCGCACCCGGTGCGGTCGGTCAGACAGGCCCCCGTTGAAGTCCCCTTCGTCGTGCGACCAGCGCCAGCCCGCCGTCCAACGGCCGTGGTGCTCCACCAAGGCATGCGACATGGCGTCGGCCCACAGCCACCAGGCCCCGCCGACCGCCGCGGACCGGCAGGCAGCCCGTCCGCACACCTCAGAACTCGGCACCAGTTGTTTCCCACCCGGCTGCCCCGCCACCCAGCGCTGCTTCCCAGGGCAGGGGACCGGTGCCGTCCGTCCACGCCTCCAGGGTCGCCCGGTCCATACACACGATCCCGCACTGCTCGGCGTACTCCAGCGCCGGCGCCGTGAAGTCACTCGTGCTGACCAGCACGGCGATGTCGGCCTCGTGCACGGTGAAGCACGTGCCGCCGAAACGCTGCAGATCCTGGGAGCCGACGCGATGGGACTCGCCGTAGTGCTTGCACTGGATGACGACCCGGCGCCCGTCGGGCGCCGCGGCCATGACATCGGCGCCCAGGTCCCCGGCGCCTCCCACGACCTCGACCCCGAAGCAGCCGTCGCGTTCGCAGAGTGCGGCGATCGCCTCCTCGAACTCCTCCGGCGTCAGGGCGTCGTAGTCGACGGCGACCTCGACGGACGTCCGCTGAGGGGGAACCGCTGGAGTCTCCAGCTCCTCGGCCGCCTCCGTGGCCGCCTCGTCGAGCGCTGCGGCGGCCCGCCGTGCCACGCCCGCCACGCGCATCCGGCGCCGCAGGCCCAGGCAGGCCGCGACACCTGTCACGACCAGTACGAACACCCAGGCAGGGTGCCGCTCGACAGCGCCGGCCGCCACGCGAGCGGCGAGGCCCAGGGCACTCACGACCACCGCGAGAAGTACGAAGAACAGGGTGGTCGATCGAAGATCGAACCCATACCGGCGGCGCTTCACCAGCGGTGTACGACGCGTAGGCACTGTCACGACATCCCCCCTCTTGGGATCAACGGCAAGATCACTCCCACCGTCTGCCCGAGATCACCTCCTTCACCACTCCAGCCGCCATGTGTGACGCCTCATCGGGCGGTCTCCATCACTACGTCGTCACCGTTCCCGAATGCGCCGCCACCACCAGCGCCCCGCAGTCCACTCGCTCACCCGACCCGGATTCGGAAGAGTGCGGCGTTCGAACTCCGCGTCGATCCGCGCCACCAGGCGGCCCAGATCCGCCCGGGCTCCTCCGGGCAGATACCGCAGGGCCACTTCCAGATCGTCTCGACCGTCCTCGATCTCGATGCCGGGACTGTCGTAAGGGTCGTCGAGGAAACGCCCCGGCTGCCTGAAGGCGCACTCGAAGCGGCGGAGAGCAACAGCAACGGCGTCGGGCCACAGATGTTCGGCCTCAACACGACGCACGGCCGCCCGAGTTCGGACTGATACGGATGGAATCCGCCGGACCGGCATGTACTTGGGTGGCCGCCACCGCTCGGCGCGGACGGCCTTCGGGCGCCTACGCGGCATTGCCCTTTCGGATCAGAACCATGCCGGCATCCTGCCACAGCCGGCCGCACCGCGAGTCCTGCCCGCCGGTAAGCGACGTCAGGAAAGGCCGCAGCAGGCATGAAGGCGGCAGTGGCGAGGCCGCGTCGGCCGATGCCCCTTGCGTCAGCCGGACTTGAGGGCGATCTGCGCGAGGGACCGAACCCACGCGCCAGGGCTCAACGCACCTCGGACCAGGAGCGGTTGGTCAGTCGATCAGGACGCCCGGGTTGAGGATACGCCGGGGGTCGAGGGCGTCCTTGGCGGCGCGCAGCGCCAGCGCGAAGGGATCCGGGCGCTGGAGGTCGTAGCCGGGCCGGTGGTCGCGGCCGACGGCGTGGTGGTGGGTGATGGTGGCGCGGTAGCGGTGCAGGACGTCGCTCGCGGCAGCCTTGATGTCGTCCCAGATCCGGACTTCGTCGCCGGGGCGGCCGGCGACGGCCACGGTGAAGTAGGGCGCGGCCCCGTCGGGGTAGACGTGCGTCAGGCGGCAGTTGACGGTGGCCGGATGCCCGGTGGCCTTCGAGGCGGCGGAGCCGACCTCGGTGCGGACGGCGTCGATCAGGGCGGGAACCCTGTCCCAGGTGGCGGCGGTCTCGAAGGTGTCCACAACGGCACCCATGCGGGCCAGACCGTCGCGCAGATAGGGCATGCGCAGGAACACCGAGCGCCAGGCGCTCACCGCCGCGTCGGCCGGGGAGTCGCGGTCCGCCGATGGCGTCCCGCCACGGCCGCCATGAGCACGGGCCAGCTCCAGGGCGCTCGCGAGGCGGTCGTCGACACGACTGGTGGCGGACTCGAAGCCCAGGATCAGGACGGAGGAGCCGTCGTGAGAGGCGCCGGACAGCAGCGCCTCACCGGGGTCGAGCAGGCGGCAGTTGGCGGGGGAGAGGTCGGACTGGGCGATGGCCCGCACCGCCTCCAGCGCCGGCCGGAAGCCGGTGAACGCCACGGACGCCGAGGCTCTGTGGCGCGGGCGTTCCTGCAGGCGCATCCACGCCTCGGTGATGACCCCGAGCGCACCCTCGGAGCCGAGGAACATGCGGTCGGGTGACGGCCCGGCACCGGATGCGGGCAGCCGCCAGGACGCGCCCGATCCGGCAGGCGTGACCACGCGCAGGGACTGCACGAAGTCGTCGATGTGCGTGCGGCCGGTGGCGTAGTGGCCCCCGGCCCGGGTGGCCAGCCAGCCTCCGAGGGTGGAGAACTCGAAGCTCTGCGGGAAGTGGCGCAGGGTCACGCCATGGGGCCGCAACTGCTCCTCCAGCACCGGACCGAGCGCCCCGGCCTGGATACGGGCCGAGCGGCCGGCGGTGTCGATCTCCAGGACCCGGTCCATCGACGTCAGGTCGAGCGACAGCACGGCACGGTGCGTGTCACCCCGGTACTCCACGCCGCCGACCACCGAGGAGCCGCCGCCGAAGGGGATGACGGCCACGCCCTGCCCACCGGCCCAGTCCAGCAGGTCGGACACCTCCCGGTCGTCGGTCGGACGGGCGACCAGGTCGGGAATCCGGCCCGGCCGGCCGCGCAGGGCCCGGATGATGTCGCGGTAGGCCTTGCCCATGGCGTGGGCGGCGCGTACGTCGGGATCGGCGGTGAGGAGGTGCGTCAGCGCGGGCGGAGGAGTCACGCCGGGTCGGGGCATCGACAGGTCGGCGACACGGGGTATCGGCAACGGGCGGGCCAGGGTGCCCGGCAACAGGGCGCCCATCGCGATGCATTCGGCGTCGTCGGGGTGGGCGTCGGCATAGCCCCAGCCCCACCAGGAGCGGGAGCGGGAGGTGCCGTGACCGGAGGGTGAGGCAGGCATGCGTGTGCTCCCAGCGAGAGCCGGTGAATTTACTCTAAGGAAAATTACCGTAGGGTAATATTCGTCTCATGACAACGCCTCCTTCCAAGGCCGGCACCAAAGGAGTCCCCAGGGCCGCTCGTGAGCAACAGGTCCTGGCCGCGGCCACCGAGGAGTTCGGCCGCCGCGGGTACGAAGCCACCACCGTGGCCGCCATCGCCACCCGGGTCGGCGTCACCAAGCCCCTGCTGCACCACTACTTCGGCAGCAAGCAGGAGCTCTACCTCGCGTGTCTGAACCCCGTGGGCGACCGGCTCCTGCACGCCATCCGCACCGCCATGACCGAACCCGCCTCCGCCGCACGGCCCACCTCCCTGCGGGTGCTGCACGCTCTGTTCACCGCCCTGGACGGGCAACGCGAGGGGTGGTTCGTCCTCTACGACGCCACGCTGCCGCCCGACAGTGAAGCCGCCCGCCGCGCGGCGTACTACCGCCGTGCCGTCGACGACCTCGCCGCGACCGGCACCGCCGACCTTCTGCGGACGGCCGGATCCAGCGACCCGCTGGACGCCGACGCCCTCGCATACGCCTGGCGCGGTCTGTGCACCGCACTGGTCCGCTGGTGGGTCGGTCACCCCGACCAGTCGCCCGACGCCATGACGCAGCGCTGCGCACGACTGTTCGCGGCCGGCCGCACCCTCCTCGCGGGGGCCTCGGACTGACGGGCTGTGATGTTGCTGTTCGGTGGGGTGCAGTCCTTCGACCCGTCGGGGGAGGCCGGTGACGATGACCCGATCCGTCCGCTCCTCGCGGCGATCGATCGCGCCGTGGCGGAATCCGTCCTGGCCGGCGAAGCGACGTCGATCCCCCGTCTCGATCCGGGCAGCCATGCAGGAACCTTCGTGACCTCCAACCCGGCCGCGCAGCCGCGGGTGTGCTGCACGCTGGCCAGACCACGTGGTCCGGCAGGTCACGCGACCGGTTACCGCTGGCTCATCCGGATCCGCCGGTGACAACTCCTGTGCTTCGGCTTCCGGGCCAGATCTACAGCCCTGGCCCGGAAGCTGTCGTGGTGTGGGTCTCCAAGGATGAGGGGCTCGAACGGCGTGAAGGCGTGGGGTGGTGTAGTTCGCGCCAGGCCCGTGGTGAGATGCCGTAAACCTGCTTGAACGCCTTGCTGAAGTGGGTGGCGTCCATGAAACCCCAGCGGCGGCCGATGCTCGCGATGGTCTGCACCCGGCCGCTGGGGCCGGCCAGCTCCTGTCTGCACTCGGCCAGGCGGCGGGTGCGGATCCAGCCCCCGAGGCTGATGCCCAACCGCGACAGCACGTTGTAGAGGTGGCGGACGGAGATGCCGTGCGCTGCGGCGATGCGCGGGGCCGACAGGCCCGGGTCGGCCAGGTGAGCGCCGATGTACTGGGTGATGCGCAGACCAAGCATCTCATCTGACGCGGCCCTGCCGGGGACGGAGTCTCCCAACTGGGAGGTCACTACGGCCCGGAGAAGTTCCACGCTGGCACCTACGAGTGACTCGGCGTATGTCCCGGCGCGCAGTTCTTCGCTGGTGGCCAGCTGGGAGAAGTACGTGAAGGCCAGGCGTGCGGTGGGGTTGCCCGGACCGAGCGTGACGGCGGCGGCCTTCCGCAGCGTGCGTTGCGGAAGTGCGAGCGCCTCGCGCGGGATGCGCAGGGAGAGGTAGCCGAAGCTCTGCTCGAAGCGCAGGGTGTACGGCGCGGTCGATTCGAAGACCACGAGGTTCCCCGGCCCGACGACGCACTGACGGCCGTACTGCCCGACCTGGTTGGTCCCCGTCACCTGAAGACCGAGGAAGACCGCCGGCTCGTGGTCCTCGCGGGCCAGCCGCGCCGTACGGCGCAAGCTGACCGGGGTTCCCTGAGCCGAGCACACCTTCATGGGGCCCACAGTGCCGAGTCCCATGCGGGCCCCAATGTCCTCCGGGGAGGTGTGATGGTCGATGTCGACCCGGGAGAAGGACTCCCACAGCGCGTGCCGGATCGTGTCCCGTCGCTCTGGCGGCGCCACGACCGAGGCATCGAGCACCCCAGCCTTGCCAACCGCAGGTGCCGCTTGTCCCCGACCCGGCGTGACGACGGCGCGGTGACGTGTTCCTCCCACAAGCCCTCCCCCACACCCGTGACCCACTCCTGAACAGAGATCAGGATGCGTCCTTGGGCACCCGCCACACAAGGCACCGGCCATCCAAGGCGGCCTGGTGCACAACTGACCAACTTCCGTGCACACACAACGAAGTCTTCTGGCCGCCTGAGCGGGAACTGTCGGCTGATGAGGTGGTCGATCAGGCCCTGGCGTATCGGCCAGTCGCTTCGTGAAGTCGGAACTCGGGCGGGCGTCGGCGGCGGTCCGGCCCGGGTACCGGCCGCGTGCTGATGGGCCCGCACGATGGTGGAGTCCACTGAGATGTCCCAGTCGATCTCGCCCGCGGCGTCGGCGGCGGCCTGGACCTGCTGCAGCAGACGCTCCCAGGTGCCGTCGGCCGACCACAGGCGGTGGCGTTCATAGACGGTCTTCCAGGGGCCGTACTTCTCGGGAAGATCCCGCCACTGCACGCCGGTCCGCACCCGGTGCAGAATCCCGTCGATCACCTGCCGATGATCCCGCCATCGGCCACAACGTCCATTGCTCACCGGCAGGAACGGCCGCAGCCGTTTCCACTCGGCATCTGTCAGATCGCCCCGCCTCCGTGCCCACAACAACGACCCAGGCACGGGGCGGTCACATGATCGCCCGGACAGCTCCCAGTGTCGGTATGCGCTCAGACTTGCCAGGCACACAAGATTCGGCACGAACCTTGCCGTTACGGCAAAACGGCCAGTGCGGTCCAGGACAGGCCGCGCCCCCGGCCGACGGTGTGACCCTCGGCCGGGGGCGACTGGCGCCGGTTCGTCACCAGGGCAGGGGGCACGGAGCCGCCCCGCCGAGCAGGGACGCTGCTGTCATCGGACTCGGCACGGGCGCCCGACGCGGGGCGTCAGCCCGAGAAGGGGACCGCGTCGGCGGGGTCGGTGTGCCAGTTGGTGGCGATGGGCCGGTCGACCGTGGCGGTCTCGGGCAGGGCGAGGGTGACGACGTTGGTCTCGTCGCCTGCGATGGAGAGGTGGAGGAAGTCGAACTGCCTGCCGTGGTCGTCGTTCGTGGTCTTGGGGTTGATGCCGGCGTAGGCGGCGGTGGAGCCGGACAGCGTGACCCGCTCGCTGACCGCATGCTCGGCCGGCGACACCTCGGTGTCGGCGGAGGAGCCGAAGGAGGCAGAGGGGAAGACGCCCTCCAGGTAGCAGGTGACGCCGGACTTGGCCTTGGCGGTGACGAGGAAGTAGCCGCCCGCCTGCGTCTTCAGGCTGACCTTGTACGTCAGGTCCTTGGTCACGCAGGCCCGCACGGTGCTGCTTCGGCTGTCCGCCGTGGCCGTGGCGGTCGCGGTGGCGGTGACGGCCACCGCGGCGACTGCGGCCAGGGCGAGGCGGGCGGAGGGGGCGGCAAAACGCGAACGCATCGAGATCTCCATGGTGCGAAGTGGGTGTGTCCAGCGGACTGCTTGGACGGCCTCAGCCTCTTCCGCGATGCGTCCCACCCGCCACAAACGGCGGTCTTTTTGGGACGTTGGAACGCTGAAACAGGCGCTGACCAGCACAGACGCCGACAGCCTGGAACGACGCGCCGGGATGCGGAAGGTGACCGGCGCCGAGCAGGCGAGACGTCAGACCCGCCGACGCCCGTTCGACAGAGCAGAGCGTGATGCCCACCGACATCCACACCCACCGGCGAGTACGAGCCCGCCTCCGCGTCGAGGGGCAATGGGCTCAACTCCTCCCGGGGCATGCCACCGCTCGCTGATCGCCCGGCGACCGGCCGAGCAGCACCGTGTCGCGATCGAGCACCTGCGCCCACGGTGAGCAACGAGTCGGCGAAGGCCCGGCTCGTCGCCACCGACTTCGAGTTCACGCGCGGGGACGGTCCGGAGATCCGCGGTCCCATCGCTGCCCTGCTCCGCTGCTCACCTGCCGCCCGGAGGCGGCCCGGGAGTGGACCGAGCGCACAGGGGAGTCATGGACGGGGGTCGCGACTCCCCGCTGACACTTCTGTCACCGGTTGGTAAGGGCCCGGCCCGATCACACCGCTCGATCCAGAGCACTCTGCCCGGTTGAGGACTGCCTTGGCCGCTGCGTCCCGTCGTGCCATGCGACCGAGGCGGAGGGGCTCGAGGCCGGCGGTGCGGGAAGCGGCACGGTGAAGGATCATGAGCTGAGATATGGACAGCACGTTCATATCTTGCTTATATGGACTCACCGTTCACTTCCATCAGTGCGGAGGAGAAGGACCATGACCAGCACACCCCGCACCACCCGCCGCGTCGCGCTCGTCACCGGCGGTTCCGGCGGCATCGGTAAAGCCGTCGTCGAGCGGCTCGCCGCGGACGGCTTCGCCCTCGCCGTGCACTACGCCGGCAACAAGGCCAAGGCCGAAGCGCTCGTCGAGGAGATCACCGCAGCCGGCGGCCAGGCCATCGCCGTCAGCGGTGACGTCGCCGACGAACACGAGATGGGCGCCGCCTTCGACGCCGTCGAGACGGCGTTCGGCGGGATCGACGTAGTGATCAACACCGCTGGGATCATGGTGCTCGCGCCGATCGCCGACCTGGACCTGGACGACCTGGACCGGATGCACCGCACGAACATCCGGGGCACCTTCGTCGTCGCCCAGCAGGCGGCCCGCCGAGTGCGCCGCGGCGGCGCGATCATCAACGTGTCCACATCGGTCACCCGCACCCAGTTGCCCGCCTACGGGGCGTACGTCGCCAGCAAGGCCGCCGTGCAGAGCATCGCGCTGATCCTCGCCCGCGAGCTGCGCGGCAAGGACATCACCGTCAACACCGTCGCGCCCGGCCCGGTCGCCACCCCGCTGTTCCTCGAGGGCAAGGACGAGGCCACCATCGCCCACTTCGCCCAGGCCACCCCGCTGGAGCGGCTGGGCGAACCACGCGATGTCGCCGAGTCGGTCGCCTTCCTCGCCGGCCCGGCCCGCTGGGTCAACGGACAGGTCCTCTACACCAACGGCGGACTGGCCTGACCTCAGGGCCGTCCGCCTCACACACTGATCCGACCTGGACACGCAAGGGAGAGACATCGTGACGAAGCAGGCCGAGGGCGCCGCCGAGCGCCCGGCCCGCGGGCGTGGGCGCCGCCCGGCCGACGAGGTCCGCGCGGACGTCTTCCGCGTGGTCGGAGAGGTGCTCCTGAAGGAGGGAATCGCCGACCTGACCTTCGAGCGGGTGGCCCGCCTGTCCGGTGTCAGCAAGACGACCCTGTACAAGTGGTGGCCCTCCAAGGGCGCCCTCGCCCTGGACGGCTACTTCCACGCCGTCGAGGAGGCCCTCGCCTTCGAGGACACCGGCGACATCCGAGCCGACCTCACCCGCCAGTTGCGTGCCTTCGCCCACATCATGACCGGCACGCCGGCCGGGCGGGTGGTCACCGAGCTGATCGGACAGTCCCAGACCGACGAGGACCTGGCCACCGCCTTCCGCTCCCTCTACTCCTCCGGACGCCGACGACTGGCCGGTGAGCGGCTGCTACGCGCCAAGGAGCAGGGACAGATCCGCGACGACGTCGACGTCCAGATCCTCGTCGACCAGCTCTGGGGCGCCGTCTACCACCGGATGCTGATCCCGGACGAGCCGGTGACCGACGACTTCGTCGTCGCCCTGGTCTCCAACCTGATCGACGGCATCACCCCACCGACCGCGGCGAGTTGAAACGCCTTGAGCCCTCCCGGGCGCCCTCACTCGGACACCGTGTCGCCATGACGGCCATGTCCCCGAAGCGTCGTACGCCTGCGGCTCGAACAGGTACGACGTGTACAGCCCGCGAGCTTCTTCCACGACGGGGCGCGCCCACTGCGCGCTGAGGACACCGACGACCCCTACCGTCGTGGCATGCTCACCATCGCCCGCGCCACCAGCCGGGCGGAACGGCCCTGGCTACGAGAGGCGCTGGGCTGACGACATCGACAGGCCCCGCGGTCTGCACCCTGGAGGCTCCGCCTTCCCGCGAGAGTGTGCCATCCAGAACAAGGCAGCATGATCCGTAGCCTCAGCTGCTGGACACGGTGCGGTCGAGGAGGGGGAGCAGGCGGTCCCAGTGGTGCTGCCGGGCCGACGCGTTGAAGGCGTCGGTGTCGGACATGGTGAAGCCGTGCACCGTGCCGGGATAGATCTCGGAGGTGTAGTCGACACCTGCGGCATCCAGTGCATGGTTGAGCTCGCCGAGGGCCTCGGGTGTCAGGTCGGTTTCAGCGTGGCCCAGGTGGACCTCGGCGGTGAGCCCGGACAGGAGGCGGTGCAGGCTCGCGGGCCCGTCTACCCCTACGGGGCTGTGGAACCCGGCGACGGCGGCCACCTGGCCGGGGTGGGCCGCGGCGGTGCGCATCGCCAGGAGGCCGCCTATGCAGTAGCCGGTCACCGCGACCTGTCCGGCGCCGACCTCGGGCTGGGCGGTGAGGAACCCGAGGTAGGCGTCGGCGTCACTCAGGACGCGTTCGGCGGTGTGCGCCTCGATCAAGGGCATCAACTGGGCGAAGATCGCGGGCCGGACCTCTTCTCCGATGTGCTCAGGAAGTTCGATCACCGGTG
Source organism: Streptomyces hawaiiensis (assembly GCF_004803895.1). NCBI lineage: Bacteria > Bacillati > Actinomycetota > Actinomycetes > Kitasatosporales > Streptomycetaceae > Streptomyces > Streptomyces hawaiiensis. The sequence continues at coordinate 8,541,938 of NZ_CP021978.1, forward strand.
CCGGGCCGTGCCGGTAGAAGACGTTGGGGACGAGCACGTAGTACCCGTGCCCGGCGAGCTCGCGGGCCATCTCCCGCAGCACCGGCCGGATACCGAAGCCGTCCGGATACATCAGCACCCCAGGGTGCCGCTCGCCCCGGTCGGGGTAGGCGGCGAAGGCGTCGGCCCGGCCGTCCGCGGTGGGGATCTGCAGTGTCTTGGTGGGCAACATCTTCCCGTCTTGAGATTCACACCACTGGCGTTAGTGACACTAACGTTTCCGGCTCGGGTGAACGTACATCGTTAGTCGGACTAACACAACGGGATAGGGTCGGTGCCGTGATCAGAGCCGAAGCAGCGGACGTGCCCGACGACGGCGCGCTCAAGACGCCCGACAGGCTGCGTCGGAGGGTGAGCCGACTGCTGTCGCGGCTGACCATGCGGTCGGACCGGCTGATCACCGAGGGGCTGGCCCGTGACGACGCCCGCAAGTGGCACTACGCCGTGCTCGCCTCCTTGCAGGAGTACGGGCCGGCCAGCCAGGCGGAGCTGAGCAGGCGCTCCGGCATCTACCGCAGCGACATGGTCGGTGTGCTGAACGAACTGGCCGAGCGTGACCTCGTCGAGCGGGCGCCGGATCCCGCCGACCGGCGCCGCAACGTCGTTACGATCTCCCCCCGAGGCCGCCGCCACCTGCGCCGCCTGGACAAGGTCCTGGACGACCTCCAGGACCAACTCCTCGCACCACTGAGCCCGGCCGAACGCGACCAGTTCGTCCAGTTGCTCACTCGCTTGCTGGACCACCACGCCCGCGGCTCTTGAACCCCCGACCCGACGTTCCCCCGCCTGACGGCCCCCCCGCCCGACGCCCCCCGACCCGAGCCGGCGTGGCCCGTGTCACGATGTTCGCCATGTCTGGTCGTGCGCTGAGCTTCGGAGTGGTGGCGGAAGCATACGAACGGTTCCGGCCGGGGTACCCCGTGGAGCTGTTCGAGCTGGTGAGGGCGTACGCGGGCCGTCCGGTCCCGACTGCCCTCGAGATCGGAGCCGGGACGGGCAAGGCGACCCGGCTGTTCGCTGAACGGGGGATCGCTGTCACCGCGACCGAGCCTGACGGGTCCATGCTCGCCGAGCTGCGCAAGCACGTGCCGGCGAACGTCACAACGGTGCAAGCCGCGTTCGAGGACGTGCGGCCGGGTGAGCGGTACGGTCTGGTCTACGCGGCGGCAGCGCTGCACTGGACGAACCCGGCGGGCCGCTGGTCACGCATCGCCGCGCTGCTGGAGCCAGGTGGCGTGTTCGCCTCGTTCGGCGGGCCCTTCCGACTGGCCGACCCGGCCGTGGAGGAAGCCGTTCACGCGGCGAGAGCACCGTTCCTGGCCAGCGACGAGATTCCGTCCCCCGACGGGACGCCTCCGGATCATGAGATGCAGTGGCCGGGGAGCGAACTGCAACGGTCCGAGTGGTTCACCGACGTTCAACAGGCCGAGATCGAACGGCGTTTGACGATGAGCGCCCGCGACTACGTAGGCCAGCTCTCGACCATCTCGGCCTACCTCATCCTGCCGGCCTCGGAGCGAGAGCAGGCGTTCAGCCGGATCATGCGGGTTCTCCCGGACAAGGTCGAGATGGCCGCCCACATCACCGTCCATCTCGCGCGCCGGCACTCCGACGATTGATCACGACGCCGGCTCCATGTCGACGAGAACCTCCGGCCCTCTCGACGAGCCGTACCTCCACGAACACCACGGGGCGACCGACACCGGCTGATAGGCGGCGCAGATCGGGGTACCTGCGTCGGCATGACTTCGGAAAATGATCACGCTGAGTCCGTACGAGCCCTGCGGCAGCTGCGCCGGATGCGCACGTTCTACGCCGGGGGTGCCGTCTTGTGGGCTGTTTCGGCCGCGTCGGCGGGATGGGACGACCCCGGAAGCCGGCAGATGTGGGTATCGGTGGTGTTTGTCGTGGTCTTCGCTGCTCTGCTGGCCATGACGTCCCTGTGGTTGAGGCGTCAGCAGGCTGACCACTCGGCCGAGCCTGCGCACCATGCCGCTCCGCGCAGGACGGCTTGGAGTCGCCACGCCAGCGCCTAGTGCGGGAGGTCGGCCGTCAGGCAGTGGACCCAGCCGTCACGAGAGAGGTTTCGTGAAGCCTCGAAGCGGATGTGACCACTCCGCCGTTCGAGGACGGTTCAGCCCTTGCGCGTGTGAACGCCTGGCGTCGGTCGGGGTCGGAACCGCGACGCCTCCTCCACGCCGTCGCAGTCATGGGCAAGACCGTCGTGGCGCAGGCATCCTTCATCGGCATCTCGTAGTCGTCGCCGCCGGGCTGGCGCTGCTGGTGTTGTGGCCGTACATCCAGCCCCATGCGTGGACGGCTCCCCTCACCAGTCTCACCCCTGGCGAGCAGGCTCCCGTCTGGGTCGAGGCCACGAAGGGCAGTTCACCATCGGACCCGAAGCGGGCCGGCCGCACCACTCAGTGGAGAGTGGGGCGGTAGATGAGTTCTTGAATGTGACCGTCGAGCGTCCGGTTCTCGACCAGCTCCAGATCGAAGTCCGCCGCATCCTGGAAAATCGGGTCCAGCCCGGTCCGGCCGGTGATGACGGGGAAGAGCGTCACCTGCAAGCGGTCGACCAGTCCGGCGGCCATCAGTGCGCGGTTCAGCGACAGGCTGCCGTGGGAGCGCAACGGCACCCCGGACTCCTCTTTGAGCCGGGCGACGACGTCGACGGCGTCACCGCTCACGACGGTCGCGTTCGGCCAGTCGAGGGGGGCTTCCAGCGTCGTGGACACCACCGTGGTCGGCAGGTTCCGCATCCGCGTCACCCATGGGTCGCGCACGTCGGATTCCTCAGTGCTGGAAGCCAGCATCTGTGCGAAGGCCCGATAGGTGTTGGCCCCGAAGACCATCCGCTGCTCCTCGTTGTAAAGGGCGAGGCGGTGGTCGAGCAATTCGGGTCCTTGCTTACCCCAGTAGCCGGTCCAGTCGGCGCCGGCGGCCCCGTAGCCGTCGAGGCTGGAAAAGACGTCGAAGGTATAGGTGGCGGTCATGTGGTTCTCCTCGCGAGCGGTCGATCGTGGGAATTCAGACGGGCGGTCTTCTCCGGCCCGCGTGCGTTTCGGTGACCGTCGCATCCATAGACCCCGCGCGCTTCCGAAACTCATCGCCATGCCCACCACCCGAGGCCCCAACCGCTCGAACGGCGCAAGGCAGGCGAAGCGCCTGCGCGGCTCGTCCTCGCGCGAAAAAGAGCTTCGCGGTCTTCTCCTGATCAGGGCATGATGCCCACCGTGAATGGGGGCAGGGGGCAGAGCGGGCAAGGACGGTACGCCCTGACGGAGTCGGAGCACGGCCACGTCTGGGGTGTCTGTGCCGAGGTGGAGGGACTCTTCGGGGAGCCCGGGCGCGCGACCTACGAACTCTTCGGCTGGATGCCGGACGGTGCCGAGGTGCGCGGCTGGGTCGGATCCGGGGTGTGGCTGGTACCGGAAGACAGGACGATCGATCCCTGGCTGCTGGAGGACGCGGAAAGCCTCCGACAGCCACCGCGTACGGATGCTCTCGTGCTCACGGGCATGGACGACTACATGGGCCCGCCGGAGGGACACCGGGCTCCGGTCCGTGTGCACGACGGGTACCGGTGGCTGGGCTCGTGCCGGGAGTTCGGGCGGGTCCTGCCCGGCGAGCAAGCCGCCCCCTCGCTCGTCCTGCGGGGCCTCTCGGCGGGGGATCGGCTCCGGCAGGCACTGGCGACGGGAACTCGGCGCGCGCTGGAACTGGGCGAGGCCCGGCTGGAGATCCGGGACGACGGCGGCGAGCCGCTCACCGACCGGCTGCTGCGGCCCACCAGGATCCGCGCGTGGCGCCCGTCCTCCCACGGGGCGGATCTGATCGACCTGGAACTCGACGAAGAGCTCGAAAGGCCCGTCCCCGGACACGCCCGTCCCATCTGGAACCGCTGGCTCGCCGGCCCCCCGGAGACCCCCGGCCTCTGGGCCGGCCTGGATACCCGGCAGCGTGAGGCATGGCTCGAGCTCGTCCGCGAACGGGGCTGCCGGCTCAAGCACCAGGGCCGACCGGCCGGACAGCAGTACCAGCTGGATGGCCGGCACATCACCGACACGCCCAGCCTCTTCCTGGCACTCGGCGAGGCCGTCAACGGACCGGGGGGCTACTTCGGCGGCTGCGTGGACGCGCTCGCGGACTGTCTGCGCGGCAACTTCGGGTACACCGCCCCCGCGACCCTTCTCTGGCGGGACGTCGCGCCCGCCCGCGAGCATCTGTCCCACGTCCTGACACCGGAGGGCGAACCGTACGACCTGGTCGCCCTCGTCCTCGAGGTGCTGGCCGAGGGCCACATGCGCGTCACCTTCGCGTGAACTGTGCGTCTGCCGCGCCCGAGCAGCCAGTTCGTCCCGCCCCCGGCAGCGGCAGGCCTCCACCCGGCCACGCCGGTCGGCCAGTTGCCGTCCCCCTCCCGGCGGCCCGCCTGCCCGTTGAACAGTGCACAAGGTCACCGGCCCCACAAGTGCCGATCACGCCCGCGCGGGTACACGGCCCTGCATGTCCCAAGTGATTCAAGCAGGTGGTTGGGGGTTGCTGGCAGGCAGTGCGCTCCTGCTGGGAGCGGTGTTCGGCTTTGGGATGCGCGTGTCGCAGAAGGTCATCGCCCTGGTGATGGCCTTCGGTGCCGGCGTGCTTCTCTCGGCCGTCTCCTTCGAGCTGGTCGGCGAAGCCTACGAACAGGGTGGGTTGGGCCCGGCAGCGGTAGGGACACTGGCCGGGGCGGCGGCCTACACGCTGGGCAATCTGTGGCTGGCAGGCCGGGGCGCCCGCCATCGCAAGCGATCGGGCCATCACGCGGAGCAGACCCAGCCGTCCGAGGAGAAGAACAGCGGCTCGGGCCTGGCGCTGGCGCTGGGCGCGCTGCTGGACGGAGTGCCCGAGTCGGCGGTGATCGGCGTCAGCCTGCTCGACGGTGGGGCGGTCAGCCTCGTGACGGTCGCGGCGGTGTTCATCAGCAACATCCCGGAGGGCCTGTCCAGTTCGGCAGGGATGAAGAAGGCCGGGCGCGGTAAGGGCTACGTCTTCGGCGTGTGGGGCGCCATCGCGGTCGCGAGCACAGCCTCCGCGGTCCTCGGATACGCCGTCCTCGGGAGCTTCTCGCCCACCGTGATCGCGGGGGTGACGGCCGTGGCCGCCGGTGCGATCCTGGCCATGATCGCCGACACGATGATCCCCGAGGCGTTCCAGGAGGCTCACCTGGCGATCGGGCTGGTCACGGTCAGCGGCTTCCTGGTCTCCTTCGCGCTGTCCCACGCCTGACCTCACGTCGTCGAGGCCGTGCTTCAGCGGCGCGGTGCGTCGGCGGTCCGGGCCTCCAGGGCGCGCAGGACGGCCACCATGTCCTCGCCGCCATGGCCCCGTTGGACGGTGTCGTCGTAGAGGGCGTGGCACACGTCGAGGAGCGGGGACGCCAGGTCGGCCTTGCGGGCGGCCTCGGCGATCAGGCGGTTGTTCTTCAGGACGTCCGCGGCGGCCGCCTGGACCGAGAAGTCGCGCTCCAGGAGCTTGGGAGCCTTGATCCGGGAGACGGCACTGGCCATCGGACCGGCGTCCAGGACGTCCCGGAGGAGATGCTGGTCAAGGCCGTGCCCCTCGGCGAAGTGGAACGCCTCGGCAAGGCCCGTGACCACGGTGATCAGGAACAGGTTCACCGAGAACTTCAGCAGCAGCGCACCCGGGACGGCCCCGCACACGAACGTCTCCCGGCACACCGGAGCCAGCAGGGGCCGTACGGCCGCCACGGCGTCGTCGTCACCCGCCAGCATCCCCACCAGTTCGCCTCGCTCGGCGGGGACGCGGCTGCCGGAGACCGGAGCCTCGACGTAACGCCCGCCCGCCGCCCGGATGTGCTCCTGGAGGCTGCGGGAGTACTCGGCCGAGGTCGTGCCCATATGGACGACGGTGTGGCCGGTGACGCGCCGGGCGAAGTCCGGGGTGCCGCGTCCCAGCGCCGCGTCCACGGCCGTCTCGTCGGCCAGCATGAGGAACACGGTGGCCGCCCGGCCGAAGACCTCGGCGAGGCTCGCCACGACCTCGGCGCCGGCGGCGTGCAGCGGTTCGCATCGCTCCGGGGTGCGGTTCCAGACCACGAGTCGTGTCCCGGTGCGAGCGAGGTTCAGTGCCATGGGCTGCCCCATGACTCCCAGACCGATGAAACCGACGTCCATGACGCACCGCCTCCTCCGGCTCGTGCGAAGGCCGAGCCGCCACCGCCACCCTCGACTATGACAGCGGTCATAGTAGTCGTGGTTATGACGGCGGTCATAGAGTGGAGTCCGAGAAGGATGCGCGAGTAGGTTCGCGAGCGAGTTGATGGAGGTCGACGATGGCGAAGGCCGCACGGGGACCGCGCGAGCGGATGGTCTTCAGCGCAGCCCAGCTCATCCGACGCGACGGAGTCGCCTCCACCGGCATGCGTGAGGTCGCCGTCGACGCGGCGGCGCCACGCGGTTCGCTCCAGCACTACTTCCCCGGCGGCAAGACGCAGTTGGTCGACGAGGCAGTGGGCTGGGCGGGGGGATACGCGGCAGGCCGGGTCGCCCGATTCCTGGCCGCGCTGCCCGAGCCGACGCCGAGCGGGCTGTTCGCCGCGATGGTGCGTCAGTGGACCGACGAGTACGAGGCCGACGGCTTCGCGGGCGGCTGCCCGGTGGCGGCCGCCATGGTGGACTGCGCGGAGTCGGTCCCCTCCACGAGGGAAGCCGCATCCGCGGCATTCGCCACCTGGACCGGAGCGGTCGCCCAAGCACTCACAGAGATGGGTGTGGCCACGGAGCGGGCAGGCGCACTCGCCACGCTCATGATCAGCAGCCTGGAGGGCGCGATCCTTCTCGCCCGGGCCGAGCGGGACGTCCGGGCCCTGACGACCGTGGCCCGGGAACTGGGACCTGTCCTCGACGCGGCCGTGAGCAAGAAGTAGGGCTGATCGGCCGGGCAGCCCGCCCGGCCGCGATCGCCGGCCCGCACGAGGCCGCGCGGGTGCTATTCCTGGTACTGCGTGAGGTCGATGCCGTACACCGCGAGGTCGTAGCCGTGGGCCGGGTGCTGTGCGGTGCCTTCCGTCTGCATGCCGAGTTTGTCGAGTACGTTCACGGAGGCTCCGTCGTTCGTGCGGCATACGGCGACCACCCGGTCGAGGCCGCGGTCCTGCACGGCGAACTCCAGGGTGGCGTGCGCTGCCTCCGAGGCGTATCCCTGCCCCCAGAACACCCGCCCGAGCCGCCAGCTGATCGCCACCTGGCCGGCGATCTCGGCCGGAGCGTCGGCCACGGACAGGCCTACGGCGCCCACCAGCTCACCGGAGCCCAGGAGCTCGACGGCGAACATGCCGAACCCTTCCTCGTCCCACTCCTCCTCCCACGTCTCGATGTCCTGGGCGGTCTCTTCCAGGGAGCGCGGCGTGCCGTCGCCGATGCGTTCCATCACCACCGGATCGGCATGGATCTCGGACAGGGGGACGGCGTCGTCGTCGAGCCATCGGCGCAGGACAAGGCGGGGTGTGCGGATCTCGGTCATGATCCCATCTTTGCCGAGGCGGCGGTGGGAGCGCGAACCGCGGTTCACGAACCGGGTTGCTGCGTGTGCCGACCAGGTCCCGGTACACGGTCGCTCCGTCCAGGCTCACGGGCGGCCCAGGACCGGTTCCGTCTCGCCTGGCGGTGCGATCATGCCCACCACCGCCAGGAGCAGCACCGCAGCCGCGATGACGAGCAGCGCTCGCCCCGTGCCCAGCGGTACCAGCAGCAGCGTGCCCAGCACACCGCCGCCGAAGATCCCGCCCACGGTGGCCGTCCACCTGGTCCGGGCCAGCCGCTGCTTCGCCGTCATCCCGCGCAGCGCTGCCCGGGAGCCTTTCAGCACGTCGTTGATGAGCTCGGCGATGGCCGTCTGACTCAGCAGCGTCGGCATGCCCGGTACATGAACGCGCAGGGCGGGGAGGCACGCACTCCCATGGCCAGCGCGACGAGTGCGACGACCCCGCGGTCGTCCTGGGCGGGGACGGCCCGGTGCCGTGTTTGACCAGGGCCAGCACACCGGCGCACACCAGCAGTACGGCCTCGCAGACGAGCCCGATCGGGAACCACGGCCGTCCGCGCTCCCCGAGCCACTTCAGGACGACGCCCGCGACGGCCGCTCCGGCCATGAACGCGGCGATCGCGGTGGCGGGCCGCGCCACCGGAACATCGCCCTCCCCTGCGAGCGCGAACGACAAGAAGAGCACATTGCCGGTCGCCAGCGCGCAGAACACCTTCCCCATGGTCAGAAAACTCACGGCGTCGACGGCACCCGCCGGCACGGTCAGCGCGGTCATGACGGCCACCCGCCGGGCATCGGTCGCGAGGACCGGGGACGCATCGGACATGCGGCCAGTGTGAGCAGCACCAGACGGCCCGCCACCGGACCGCGGCGCGGGACACGCGGCCACCGGATACGGGCGGGCTACTACGGCCGACGCCGGGGCGGGTGCTCAGCCGCGCGGGCCGGCCGACGGCCTCGACGTCGACGGGGCTGTGCCTGCCGCTGGAGTTCGCCGCACGCGGGCACGGTGCCGGACGCCGCGCCGGCCGGATCGGAACGGGAGAGATCACTCCTCGCGGGCCTTGACCTCCTCGGTCGGAGCCGGGACGTGTGGAAGGGTGGAAGGGTAAGGACCGACTCAGCGAACCGGGCACGGCGTGGATCTTCGTGCTGGTCGGCCGGGCCGTGAGGTGCGACTGCACGCGGCGCTCTCCCGGCGGGTCCCGGTGAGGTCGACAGGCCTAAGGGGCGAATGTGATGAGCCGAGCGAATCAGCCTCCGGAGCAGGCGGGTGATCCGGAGGAGGCGGCCTCCGGCCCGAGCGGGCTGATGGACCTGTTGGGCGTCGCCGCGGTGCTGGTGGAGGCCGACGGCCGGATCGACATGTGGAGCCCCCAGGCCGAGGAACTGTTCGGCTACACCGGTGACGAAGCGGTCGGGCAGTACGCGGCCACCCTGCTTCTGCATCCCGAACACCGGGAGGCGGGGATGGCACTGTTCGCCGAGGTGATGGAGACCGGCCGAGGCTGGGCCGGATCGTTCCCCGTCCGGCTCAAGGACGGAAGCACCCGGACGGTTGAGTTCCGCAACGTGCGGCTGACGGACAACATCGGCGACCACTACGCGCTGGGGCTGGCCACCGACAGGGCCACGGTGCGGCAGGTGGAGCGCAACGTGGCCCTGTCCAGCCAACTGGTCACCCAGGCGCCGATCGGCCTGTCCGTCCTGGACACCGAGTTGCGGTACGTGGCCGTCAACGGGGCCCTCGCCTCGATGCACGGCGTTCCCGAAGCCGACCACGTGGGCCGCCACTTCCGGGAGATCCTGCCCGGCGTGCCCTTCACGACCGCGGAGAACCAGATGCGGGAGGTCCTGCGGACCGGCCTGCCCATGGTGGACGAGCAGGTCGTGGGCCGTACCCGCGCCGACCCGGACCACGACCACGCCTGGGCCGTGTCCCTCTACCGGCTGGAGGACCACAGCGGGCACGTGCTGGGGATCGCCAACGTGGTGGTGGACGTCACCGACCGGTACGAAGCGGCCAGGCAGGCCGACCGGGCCCAGCAGCGCCTGCGCCTGATGGCCGACGGCTCGTCCCGCATCGGGACCACCCTGGAGGTGGAGCGGACCGCCCAGGAGCTGGCGGACGTCCTGGTGCCCGACCTGGCCGACATGGCCGCGGTGGACATCCTGGACTCCGTCCTGCGGACAGGCCGCCCGGACAGTGGTGAGGGTCCGGCCCTGTTCCGCGCCCTGGCGGTGAAGACCGCCTACCCCACCGGTGCCTCCGAGGCGATCATCGCGCCCGGCCACCTCACCACCTACCACGCCGACCATCCGGCAGCCCACTGCCTCCGCACCCGCAAGCCCCTGCTGATCACCCACCTCGACAGCGGCGAGCTCAGCCGTATCGCAGCCGACGCCGCCGCCGCCGGCCTGCTCGCCCAAGCCGGTGTCCACACCGACATGGCCGTCCCTCTCATCGCCCGCGGACAGATCATCGGCGTGATGGGCCTGGCCCGCGCCCGCAACCCACAGCCCTTCGACGAGGACGATCTCACCCTCGCCTGCGAACTGGCCTCGTCCGCCGCGCTGAGCATCGACAACGCCGTCCTGCACCAGCACATTCGCAGCGCCGCCGAAACCCTGCAGCGCAGCCTGCTGCCCCAGCCCTCGCCCCGCCGGCCCGGCCTGGAGATCGCCGCCCGGTACCGGCCCGCGCAGGCCTTCAGCGAGGTCGGCGGCGACTGGTACGACGTCATCCCCCTCAGCGGCGACCGAACCGCCCTGGCGGTGGGCGACGTCATGGGCAGCGGCATCCCGGCTGCCACCACCATGGGCCGGCTGCGCACCGCCACCTCCACCCTCGCCGACCTCGACCTCGCCCCGAGCCGGATCCTCACCCACCTCGACAAGATCACACAGGGGCTGGACCCCTACATCGCCACCTGCGTGTACGCGGTCTACGACCCGCACCACTCCCAACTGCACGTCGCCTGCGCCGGCCACCTGCCCCCGGTCCTGGTACGGGCCGGCAGGCCTCCCGAACTGCTCGACCTGCCCACCGGCACCCCGCTGGGAGTCGGCAGCGGCCCCTTCGAAACCTCCGCCCTCGCCATGAACCCCGGCGATCAGCTCGTCCTGTACACCGACGGCCTGGTGGAGACCCGCGACGACCCCATCGACAAACGCCTGGACGCTCTCCTGCACCTGCTCTCCCCGCCGTGCCGCTCCGCGGAGGAGACCTGCGACCGCCTGCTCCGGCAACTCCGCAGTCCCGCCGACCACGACGACGTAGCGCTGCTCATCGCGCATGCGCGGCCTGTGGGCACCGCACAAGGGCCAGAACGCCTCCACAGCTGACCTTCTTCGTGCGGCAGCGGCAACCAGCGGGGCAGGCGTTTCCTTCCTGTCCGCACGCACCGCGAGATTCGCTGGTGTGTGCGAAGCCGCCCCCGGTGTTATTCAATGAGGTGTGCGGTCAGGGAGCTCGGGGCCTCACCGCACGGGTCCGCACACGGCCCCGGTGCCGCGCCGGGGATTGCTGAGAGAGCCGCATGGACTCCACACCCTCGCCCTCGTCCTCCTCGGCGTTCGACCTGGTCAGCCGCGCCCTTGGGCGCTACATCCCGCAAGGGGAAGCGGCAGCGGTCGACGCGCAGGGTGACCGTGCCTCGCGCCAGCAGGTCCCCGACAAGCCGGGGGCAGGCCGTCAGGAGCAGATCCTCGGCGCGGTCAACCTGGACCGGGATCTGGTCATCACCCGCTGCAATCTGGGAGCCCCCGTGTTCGCGGGTCTGGACGCCGGGGCCGGGAGGCCGTTCGTCGATTTCCTGCCCCCGGGGACGTACCGACGGTCACGCGGCGGTTGCGGCAGGTCATGGAGAGCGGTGAGGCGCATGTGGCCCGCATCCAGCGCCTGCGGCGTGGCGACGGGTCGGAGCTGGTGGTCTCGATGAGCATCCTGCCCTCCGCGGCGCCGGAGGGGGGCCTGACGGTCTCGGTGATCGCCATGGCCAGAAGGCTGCACCTCTACGCCGCCGAGACCGCGATCGGCACCTCGCTGGACATCGGCGAGACCGCGCAGTCGCTGGCAGAGTCCCTGCTGGCCTGGGGAGACGTGGCCGCCGTAGACCTCGACTTCGCCGTGTGGACGGGTGAGGGGGTCTCCGCAGGGGCGCAGGGGCGCATCCGGCTACGGCGGGCGGCCCTGGTGCCGGACCGGGTGTGGCCCGAGGGCTACACGACTCCGGGCGACGATCTTCCCGGTGACGCGAGTCGCCTGCTGGCCCAGGCGGTGCTGCGGCACGATGCTCCGCAGACCATCGTCATACCCGGCGGGGAGGCGGTCGAGCGGGTCTTCGGCAGTCCACGAGTGGCGCGTGCCCTGGTGCCGGGTGACCGGTCGGCAGGTGTGGCGTGCATACCACTGATCCTGGACAGTGCGCCGCCGGTCGTCCTGGGCGTGGCGGAGGTCTGGCGGCGGGCGGACTGCCCCTTCCGCGACAGCGAGCTGTTCGACTTGCAGGAACTGGTCGCCAGAACCGCCCACCACGTCGACCTGGCCCGTCAGCACCAGCGCGAGCACACGCAGGTGCTGGCGTTGCAGCGCCGGCTCCTGCCCCGGGCCGGCGGCGACACCATCGAGATCGCCAACGTCTGCCGACCCGCCACCCCCGACAGTGCGGGCGTCGGCGGCGACTGGGTGAACAGTTTCCCGCTGCCCGACGGCCGTACCGCGCTGGTGGTCGGTGACGTCGTCGGGCACGGTCTGGGAGCGGCGGCGACCATGGGCCAGCTGAGTATGGAGGCCCGCGCGCTGCTGTCCGCGGGGCTCGCACCCGACCAGGTACTGGAGCACCTGGACGAGACCGTGACGCTGCTGGACGACGCGGAGTCCGGGCTGGCGGCCGGCTACAGCGCTCTCGGGTCGACCTGCTGCATCGCCCTCTACGACCCGGTCAGCCACCACGTGACGCTGTCCAGCGCCGGCCACCTCCCCCCGATCCTGGTCTCCCCGGACGGGCACGCGGGCCCGCTCGCGATCCGCCCTCACCCCGGCCTGGGTGCCGAGTTCGCGCTGCGAGAGCCGTTCGACGTGTACACCTTCGCCGTGCCCCCGGGCTCCGTGCTCGCCCTCTACACCGACGGCCTGGTGGAGGACCCCGCCCTGTCGATCGACGAGGGCATGGACAGGCTGGCGGACGCAGTGGCGACGGTGCATCCCTGGGACACTCTGCAGCAGGCCGTACGGCACATCGTCTCCGCACTGGCGCCCAGGACTCAGCGTGACGATGTGACCCTGCTGCTCGCGCGGATGATCGGCTACCGCAAGGGGGACACGGCGACCTGGCGGCTGCCCGCCCGCGACGACGCCCCGGCCCGTGCCCGAGCGCGGGTCGCCGCGCTGCTCGCGCAATGGCGTACCAGGGACGACACCCGGAACAACGCGCTGGTGCTGGTCAGCGAGCTGGTCACGAACGCGGTGCGCTACGCCACCGGTCCCATCACGGTGCGGCTGATCAGGGCAGGTGACGGCCTGCTGTGCGAGGTGGGCGACACCGGCAACGGCCGGCCACGGCTGAGGCGTGCCGGCCTGCTCGACGACGGCGGCCGTGGCCTGAGCATCGTGCACCGGCTCACCATCCGGTGGGGGGTGCGGTGGACGGACACCGGGAAGGTCGTCTGGGCGGAAGTGGCGAGATGACGCGGCGCGCGCCGGGGCCGCGGCCGGGCCAGGGGAGCGCCGCGGAGGTCGCGGGGTGCGCGACAGCCGCCGCCGACGGTGCGGACGGCGCCCTTCGGCGCACTACAGCCACTGCCCTTCCAAGGCGGTGGCCGTGAGACCCGGTGCCGCCGCGTACAGGACGGCGCGATCGCCGGGCTTCTGCTGCCCGGCGTCGTGCGCCCGCCGCAGGATGTCGAACACGGCGGCACCTCCGCGGTTGCCGCTGGTGTAGCTGTCCCGGCTGTGGTCCAGCAGCCCCGACGGCCAGGCGTCGGGCATCGTCTGCTCCATGTACTCCAGCACCTTGGTCCCCCCGGGGTGCGCGAGCAGCACATCAGGGTGCCAGGAGTCGGGGTCGTCCTGGTAGCGGGAGCGCAGCCACTCCCACATCGCGGTGACCGTCTCCTGCACGGCGCGCGGCCCGCGCCGGTCCATCACGAAGTGCGTGCCGTCCGCCCGCGTCTCCAGACGGTGCAGGTCCTGAGTGCCGGGCAGGGTGTGATGCCAGGCGGAGTCCAGCCGCAGCAACGACTCGGGCCTCGGGCGGCCCGTGACCACCGCGGCGACGGCGGTGTCGGCGAACAGCAACCGGACGATCAGGGACTCGAGGGTGTCGTCCGCGGGCTGGTACGTCGTGCTCAGTGCCTCCGAGATCACGACCAGGACCACCCGGTCGGGGTCGGCGGCCACGAGATCGGCTGCCAGCGCCAGGGAGCGGGTCCCCGCGATACAGGCCCACTGCGTGGCCGGCAGCAGCATCACGTCGCTGCGGAGCGGCAGCCGGTTGGCCAGGGCCATGTCCAGACCCGGCAGCGCCGGAGTGGTGGAGTGACTGGTGATCAGACAGTCGACGTCCGCGGCGTCCAGCCCGGCTGTCTGCAGGGCCCCGCGCGCCGCGCGCTCCCCGTAGGACTGCACGGCCTCCCAGGCCGGCGCGGTGCGCTCCTGGACCGTCTGCGGCGCGGGTATGGTCTCGAGGGCGGCGATCACGCGGTCCACGTCCTGCTGGGTGAACCCGCCCCGCGTCAGGGCCTCTTGGGCCGGCGCGATGCCGACAGCCCGCAGGCCGCTGCCCTCGCCGGGTGCGACGGCGGTCTCCAGTGGCAGCATCCAGCCGCGGGTCTCGATGCCCGTACTGGCCGCGATGCCGTCGATCCGCGGCGCCCACGTCGCGTGTGGGTGCCGATCGCCCACCTCCGCCACGATCTCGCTGGTCTTCACGGCATGCTCGCCGTGTATCACGGCAGGAGGGCAGAGGTAAGCGGCCATAGTGGGGCACCTTTCGGGGGAGAACAGGGAGAATGTGATCCGGCGTCCGTTTCGAGCATGGATGCCAAATGGACATTTCCGCTGTGATGCAGACAACTTAGGCGCACCCCGGTTGCTGTGACACGGCTCACGTTCGAACAGGTTTAGCTTGCAGCGGAAGTGGCCGACAAGAGGGGGCTGTTCGACCAGGCGGTAGCGCGGCATCCGCGCCTTGTCCTTGACTGTGGCGGCCAGAACCTCGTCGGCATGATTCAGGTGGCTGAGGCCATCTGGACGATGCCGGTCCTTCTTCGCGCTCATCAGGCAGCCGCCGGCCGACCGGAACGCCTGCTCGGCAAGCTGACGCGACCTCATGTCGCGCCACGCGGCCTCGTACCCGGTGACCAGCCATGCGTTCTCGGCGAAGCGGGCGGCGTCACCGCCGAGAGGCGGATGTGCGCAACCCTGGACGCCGAGGAGCGCAGAGCGGCCTGGTCCGGGGGTGCCTCGGCCGAGGCTGCCCTGCGACGGGCGCGAGAGGAGGGGGCGTTCCGGGTGGGGCCGACACGCATCCGAACGGGGGGTTCCCGCACTCCGACAACGTAGGAAGCCGTCCCACGCAGGGCGGCAGGAGCGGGCCGCGCCGGACGCTCCATGGAGACGACGCGGGAGCACCTCCACCCGCAGTTCCGACACTGGGCACGGAGCTGTGTGAGCGATGGCCTCTTCCCACTGCTCACTCCGCCGGACCGGCTGCTCGTCCACCTCGGGCGCGCGGACCGCTACCAGGACCTCATGACCGTGGCTCGGCACGCCGAGGAGGACGCGGCGCGCGGCCACATCGCCGACAAGGGCGGCGTCCACTGCCGGCAGGCCCCGTGACCGGAATCGCCTGGGACATCTCCGCACCCGCGATGCTCGTCGTCCGAGGACTTTGCCAAGCCGCTCCCCGGCGGCTCGAAGAAACTCTGGTGCTGCGGGTGGCTCCGGTCAGGCCGGCCGCGGCTCTCCGCCGCCGACGCGGTCGACGGGAATGCCCAGCTGATGCGCGAGTGTGCTGAGGGCTGTGCCCAGCGGGAGAGACACCCTCGTGACGGCGTGCTGGTCGCCCCGGGTCTGATCCCGGTTGACGATCAGCACCGGCTTCCCGGCCTGGGCCGCCTGGCGGACGAAGCGGAGCCCGGACATCACCGTCAAGGAGGAGCCCAGGACCAGCAGCGAGGTCGCCCCGCAAACCAACTCGCGGCACTGCTCGACCCGTTGCGGCGGAACTGATTCGCCGAAGAACACGACGTCCGGTTTGAGGGTGCCGCCGCAGACCGTGCAGGGCACCACGCGGAAGCCCCCGACCTGGTCGTCCGTGAGGTCGGCGTCACCGTCCGGGTTGATTCCGGCAGCCACGGGATCGAACCCCGGATTGGCCTCCTCCAGCCGCAGGGCGAGTTCATGGCGCGGGCTGAAGGTGCCGCAGGACAGGCAGACGACCCGGGCCAGGGTGCCGTGGAGTTCCACGACGTCCTCGCTGCCGGCGGCCTGGTGCAAGCCGTCCACGTTCTGGGTGATGACACCCGAGAGCAGTCCGTGCCGTCCGAAGGCGGCCACGGCCCGGTGCCCGGCGTTGGGACGGGCTTGCCCGAAGCTGCGCCAGCCGAGATGGCTGCGGGCCCAGTACCGGCGCCGGGCCTGGGCGCCGGCGGTGAAGTCCTGGTAGGTCATCGGAGTGTGCCGGCTCAGGCTCCCGCCCTCGCCCCGGTAGTCGGGGATACCCGACTCCGTGGAGATACCCGCTCCGCTGAGCACCAGCACTCCGCCGGCGCCCAGCGCCTCGGCGACCGGCGCCAGATCCGTGGTCGCCGGTGGCAGGTCCTCGGAAGGCCTCCAGCTCAGGGTGGGGCGCATGCGCATGCCGTCAGGGTACGCAACAGCGGCATGTCGTGAGCGGTGCGTTGCGTCAGGCGGCATGGTCGTTGCCCTGAGCGTCGGCTCTGACCTGCGTAAACGGCTGGTGCGTGCAACGAAGTCGTGCTGTCCCCGGGCTCTTCCTTCGAGGCGCTCACCAGCCCTGCGGTGAGCGCGAGTTGGACTCCCTGCCGGACAGCGATACCGAGCCCTCGCGGAAGCCGATATCAGGACGAGACGTTTGGTCGGGCGGGATCGGCGCACCCGATGAGCTAACACAATCCTTATACGACGAAGCGGAGACGCACCATGGGCATCATTGCTTGGATCATCATCGGGCTCCTCGCCGGCGCGATCGCCAAGGCTCTGATGCCGGGCAAGGACCCCGGCGGCATCATCATCACCATGCTCATCGGCATCGCCGGCGGTCTGCTCGGCGGCTGGCTCGGCAAGGTCATCTTCGGCGTGGACTCCATCGACGGGTTCTTCCACCTCTCCACGTGGATCGCCGCGATCGTCGGTTCCTTGATCCTGCTCGCGCTCTACCGCGTCGTCACGGGCAACCGCCGCTCGCACCGCCACGCATGATCCGTTGAAGGCATAGGCCTCCGGACACACCTGAACGGCTCCCCCCCCTGTTCGCAGGGGAGGGAGCCGTCGGCGTGTGCGGGCGAGAGCGGCCGGGCGGTCCGTCGCTCACCTCACGTCCTGGGGCCCGCCGAGCCCTCGTCGGCCTGGTACGACCGGAGAAAGGTCCGCACTCCCTCGACGAGGAGCGACCGGACGCGGGTGTCCTCCGCGGCATTCGCGGAACCGAGCCGGCGCGATGAACTGGTCGGCCGCGAGCCGGGCGTCGGGGACGTCGAGCAGCCCGGCCTCGCCGACGCGGGCTGGGAAGTCCCGCGCATGATCGCCGCCTATGAACACAGCACTCGTGCGTTCGTGACCCTGAACCAGGAGCAGATCGGCGAGGGTGACGCCACGCTCTTCCCCACCACCGCCCGGGCCCTGGAACAGCGCAACGACATGCTGCGCCGGCTCAGCACCCTGCCCCCCGCTGAGGGACGACCGGCCCACTCCGCCCTCACCCTGCCCGAGTTCAGCAAGGACTCCGCCACACCCCGAGTTCCGGTTCCTTCAGCATCGACGACAGCCTCAGCCGACGGGACTCGGCACAAAAACCGCTCCTCGGCTGCGTGTACTCCACGTGGAACACCGCCTTGCCCGCAGCGATGAACGGGGAGAGCTCGCCGCACTCGTCGTACTGGGCGCACTCCTCGTTGACCGCGAAGTCGAAGTGGCCCACGAGCTGGGGGATCTGGGGGAGGTCGTTCTTCAGCCCCACCGACAGCCCCCGCTCGTGGGCGATGGCCGCGATCATGCGGTTGTACCTGAGCTGGTGCCGGGCGGTGAGCGGGAAGCCGGTGTCGTTGCCGTAGCCCTCCACCAGATCGGGTTCCACCGCGTCGAAGCCCTTGTCGCGGCACATGTCGAAGCGGCGTTCCATGATCGGTCGCAGGACCGTCAGCCGCCGGATGTCCAGCCACCGCTCGCCCGCCCACCCGTTGGGCTCGCCGAGCACCGAGGACGGGAAATCGTCCCGGTCCGGCCGGAAGTCCTCCCACGCGCCCACGTTGACGTAGCAGATGACCTTCCTCCCCGCGCGGTGCAGCCGGGCCACGTCCGCCGCTAGGTTCTCGAAGCCGTCGATGTCGTAGACGGGCACGTCGGCCGACGTATCGACCCTGCCGTCCAGTTGCCACTGCCAGGCGAGCCCCGGACGGGGCTTCCACACAGGCCCGGGGGGCGAAGGAGTGGCGGAACTCCGCGACGGGGGAGAGGAGTTGCTGTCGACGGGTGGCCCGGCGCTGCCGGAGCAGCCCGTCGGTGCCGCGACCGCCAGCGCGATCAGCAGGGCCGTGCAGGCCCTCCTTCTCATCGCTCCGCCCCGGTGAGGGCGGGTGTCAACTGAGCCCAAGGATTGGGTGGTTCGCCCGTGACCGGGCCGCAGACCGCCGCTCCCCGGTCGTGCGCGGTGCGCACGGCCAGCGGAACGAGTGCCCCGGGCACGCCGTAGACGAGGTGGCACAGCCGCTCGGGAGGGTGTCGTGCGGTCCACGCCGGCCGGCTGAAGGCGGAGACGTATGTCGACCAGTGGCCCTCGAAGGTGACGGTCAGGTCCGCGAGCCGGGCGTATCCCGGCGCCGGATGGACCCCGGGGTTGAGGACGACCGTCCCCACACCCAGCCGGCGTACCGTCCGGACCAGTCGGCGGCAGGCCGGCAGCCCGTCCGCGGTCGCCGTCACCCGGTCCAGGAAGCAGCCGTCCGCCGCGTACCACTCGCGGTGCCGGCGCACGTCCTCGACGACGTCCGCGGGCTCGCGCACCCCGTAGTCGGTGTCGACGTAGCCCAGCAGACGCGCCCCCACGGCCCGCAGCGCCCCGGCCGCGGCGGTGAACGCCGGGTCGGGGACCTCACCCGGCCCGCTCGCCGGGTTGAGTACGACCCCGTAGGTACGCGGGGCCGCGGTGATCAGCCGGTGCCAGGCGCCCGGGTCCTCGGCCGGATGGACGTACAGCGGGATCAGCAGGTTCACGGCGTGCCGCCGCCTTCCCACAGCGCGGTGAGCGCGTCGTCGAGGGTGTGGACCGGACGCCAGTCCAGAGCCCGCTCGGCGGCGGTGATGTCGGAACACTGCCATGACACCTGCGCGGAGCGGGCCGATCCGGCCGTGCCCGCCGTGGTCTCCTCGATCCGGCCCCGGAATCCGGCCAGGCCGGCCAGACCCCGCACCAGGTCACGCACCGCGACGGCCCGGCCTCCGCCGACGTTGAGGACGGGCGGCAGCGGGCCCGGGGCCGAGGCCGCGAGCACCGCCGCCCGTGCCACGTCGCGTACGTCGACGAAGTCGCGGTGGGCGGACAGGTCGCCGAGCCGCAGCACGGCCTCCGGGCCGGGGCCGGCCTCGCGCAGCAGTGCGGCGATCCGGCCGGGCAGTCCGGAGGGCGGCGCCCCCGGCCCCACCGGATTGCCCACCCGCAGCACCACCGCGTCCAGGCCGGAGGCGGTCACCGCGACCGTGCCCGCGAGCTTGGTCGCACCGTAGGGGCCGACCGGGCGGGTGGCCGCCGACTCCGTCACCGGGGTGCCCGGCACGCCGGGGCCGTACTCGGCGGCCGAGCCCAGGTGCACCAGGCGGGCCGCGGGGGCCGACTCGCGCAGCGCCGCGCACAGCACCGCGGGGCCGCGGGTGTTGACCTCGGCGAGGGTGACGGCGTCGCCGCCGGTCGCGCCCGCGCAGTTGACCACGATGTCGGGCGCGGCGGACGCCATGGTCTTCGCCAGCTGCTCCGGGCTGACGCGGGCGAGATCGACGTCGAGGTGGGCGGCCGGTGACCGGCCGCCGCCGAGGACCAGCGCGCCCGGCAGGGCGCGCAGCCCCTCGACGACGTGGCCGCCGAGATAGCCGGTGAAGCCCAGGACGAGAATGCGCATGACGTGCTCAGGCTCCCTTGAGCAGAAGCGACTTACGGGTGGTGAACTCGGCGTTGGCACGGTCGTAGTCGTCCGGGCGGCCGATGTCCAGCCAGTACCCGTCGAACTCGTAGGCGTGCGGCTGGTTCTGCTTTTTCAGCAGATCGAGCACCAACTCGTCGAATCCGAGGGGCAGTCCGGGCGTGTAACCGTCGAGGGTGGCGCGGGACAGGCCGTAGACGCCCATGGAGACGCGGTAGTCGATGCTCGGCTTCTCGGTGAACGCGACGACTTTGCCGGAGCGGGTGGTCAGCACCCCGAAGTCGATGTGCACCTTGCGGGCGTACGCCGCGATGGTCAGCGGGGCCCCGGACCCGCGGTGCCGGCGCAGGACGTCGGCGTAGTCGAGGTCGGTGAGGACGTCGCCGTTCATCACCAGGAAGGTCTCGGGCAGCCGGTGGCGCAGGTTGAGCAGCGGGCCCATGGTGCCCAGGGGGCTGTCCTCGGTGGCGTAGTCGACGCTCAGGCCCCACTGGGTTCCGTCGCCGACGTAGGCGCGGATGATCTCGCCGAGGTGGCCGATGGCGATGGTGCAGCTGGTGAAGCCGGCCGCGGACAGCTGGCGCAGCACGATCTCCAGGATGGCGTGCTGGTCGCCGATGGGCACGAGCGGCTTGGGCAGTGCGGTGGTGTACGGCCGCAGCCGGACGCCCTTGCCTCCCGCCAGGATCACTGCGTGCATGGGGCTCCTCCTTCGTGAACGCTTCGTGGACGTGCGCAGACGGGACGGACGAGGTCCGCGGTGGAGTCAGATGTTGTAGATGCCGGTCTTGTAGCGGGCGAGGTTGGCCGGGTCGCGGAAGAACTCCACGGTGGACGCCAGGCCTTCCTCCAGGGTGTGCGCGGGCTGCCAGCCGGTGGCCGCGCCGAGCCGGCTCGCGTCCGCGACCAGCCGCATCACCTCGGAGTTGGCGGGGCGGATGCGGGCGGTGTCCTCGCGGACGTCGAGGGCGGTGTCCATCACCTTGCCGATCAGCGCGACCAGGTCACCGACCGAGATCTCGCCACCGGTCCCGGCGTTGAAGGTACGGCCCACGACCTGCTCGGCGGGCGCGCTGCCGACGGCGAGGAAGGCCTGCGCGGTGTCCTTGACGAAGGTGAAGTCCCGGGTGGGGCGCAGGTCGCCGAGGGTGATCGTGCGCTCTCCGGCCGCGACCTGCCCGATGACGGTGGGGATGACCGCGCGCATCGACTGGCGCGGCCCGAAGGTGTTGAAGGGCCGCAGCGTGACGATCGGGGTGGCGAAACTGGCGTGGTAGCTGTCGGCCAGCCGGTCCCCGCCCGCCTTCGAAGCGGCGTACGGCGACTGGGTGTTGATGGGGTGGTCCTCCGCGATGGGCACGGTCTGCGCGGTTCCGTAGGTCTCGCTGGTGGAGGTGTGCACCAGCCGGGGCGTGCCCAGGGCGCGCACGGCTTCCAGCACGTTGAGGGTGCCGGTGACGTTGGTGTCCACGTAGCTGTGCGGGGCCTGGTAGGAGTACGGGATCGCGATCAGGGCGGCCAGGTGGTAGGCGGTGTCGACACCCTCGAGGAGACCGCGGACGGAGCCCGGGTCCCGGACGTCGCCGAGGACGATCTCCACCTGGTCCAGGACGTCCGGGTGCAGGGTCTCCAGCCAGCCGTAGGAGGAGAAGGAGTTGTACTGGGCCATGGCCCTGACCCGGTGTCCGGAGGCGACCAGCGCCTCGGTGAGATGCGAGCCGATGAAGCCCTCGGCTCCGGTGACGGCGGCGAGCGGTGCGGAGGTCAACTGCGGTGTCCCTTCGGATGGGTGGGAGGTGAGCGGCGAGTGGAGCGCGGGGGTCAGGCGTGCGGGGCGGGTCGGCCGAGCAGCCACAGGGCGCACGCAGACAGACACAGGGCGGCGGCGCCGCAGCTGAGCGGCAGGGCCAGGGCGGCGCCCGGTGGCAGCTGGAACAGGACGACCGCTCCGGCCCCGCCGGCTGCCGTCAGGCAGATCCCCGCCGACGACCAGGCCGCCCCGAACGCCTGGAGCAGCAGCGCGGTCCACAGGACGGCCGCGAGCAGCAGCAGGGCGGCCGGGTCGGCGCCGGTGAGCAGGGCGGCGGGCAGCAGCGGTGCGAGATAGGCGAGGAGACAGAGGCCGAGGATGCCGGCCGAGCGCAGCAGGAACCCGGCGGGCGTGGCGGTGGCGCGCAGCGCGGCGACCGACAGTCCGCGGTAGCGGTACAGCAGCCATTCCGCCGGCCCCATGCTCAGCGTCAGTACGATCACCGCGTACGGCTCCTCCCGCCCCTCCAGCAGCACCAGCACCCCGGCGGCCAGCCCGAACAGGCCGTACGGCAGCGACCACAGCAGGCGCGGCCGGGTCGCGCCGACGACGGCCGGGACGGCGAGGGCGCCCCGCAGGACCCAGCCGGTGACGGTGAGCGTGGCGAGCAGCGCCAGCAGGGGCAGCCCGGTCCGGAGTGCGGGGCCGGGCTCCCACCACGGCAGGACGGCGGCACCCGCGAGCAGCGGGCTGAGCGCGGCCAGCAGCAGCCGTTCCCGGCCCAGGACCAGCAGGACACCGGCGGCCGCCAGGTACGCGGACTGCGCGGCCGCCACCAGGGTCACCGGTCCGCCGTCGGCGGGCAGCGCGGCGATCGCCGTCGCCACCACCGCTCCCGCGGGCGCGCCGGCCAGGAGGGTACGGCCTGCCTCCCGGCGTCCGGTCGCCATCCGCAGATGCGCGCGGTGGCCGAGTGCCTGCCCCCACGCCCAGGACACGAGTCCGGCCACGATCAGGGCGGGGGCGTGACCGCCGGCGTCCCACAGTGGTGCGGTCAGCAGGTACGCCAGCCCCGGCAGGGCGAACAGCACGCCCCGCAGCAGACAGCGCAGGGTGTCGGGGCGCCAGGGATCGGCCGCCGGGGCGGGTTCGGGGAAGGTGCGCGGCACTCGTTCGTACAGCGCGGCGGCGAGGGAGAAGAGGTTGGGGTGGCCGTACCGTTCATTGATCAGGGAGGCGGACAGTCCCTCCGCCTCCAGCAGCGCGGCCACCTCGTAGGGGTGGACGGCGGGGCCTACGCGGTCGGCGAGTTCGGCGGCGAGTTCACTGACCGCCTCCTCGTCGGGACCGCGCCGGGGCAGCCGGATGGCGAGCGTGGTGTCGTCGAGGGCCCAGCGTGGCCGGCGGCGCGGCGGGCGGGTGCCGGCCAGCCGGATGGCCAGCGTGTCCTGTTCGGCACCCCCGGGTTCGAGGGATATCGGCCCGCTCACAGGGCGAGGCTTCCGGTGCCGTTGACGGCCGGGGCGGACATCCTGACCGTCGTGGGCATGACCGTCAACTCCTGTGTCGGATGGGCGAGTTCCAGGTAGACAGACCGAAACGTGTCAATGGTCTGCCGGAGGGTGAACTGCTCGATGACCCGTAGCCGGGCCGCCTCGCCCATCGCCCTGCGCCGCCCGGGATCGCCCAGCAGTTCCAGCGCGGCCGTGGCCATCGCCTCCGGATCACGCGGAGGCACCACCAGCCCGGTGTCGCCGACGGCCTCGCGTACACCGCCCACGTCGGTGGAGACGGTCGTCCGTCCGCAGGACATCGCCTCGATCAGGGTGAAGGGGAAGCCTTCGCTGATGCTGGAGAGCATCACGACGTTTCCGGCGGCGTAGGCGTCCTTGATGTCGTCGACGCGCCCTTCGAAGGTCACGGCGTCGGCGTGCCCGACCTCGGCGGCCAGGGCCTCGCAGCGTTCCCGGTAGGCCTCTCCGCCCCGGGGTGTCCCGCCGAACAACCGCAGCCGGGCGTGCGGGAGCCGGGCGCGGACGAGGGCGAAGGCCCGGATGAGGGTCTCCAGGTCCTTGATGGGGTCGACACGCCCCGCCCAGCTGAGGGTGGGTGCGTCCGGTTCGGGCCCGGCCGCCGGAAACGCGGCGGGGTCGACGCCGTTGTAGACCGTGCGGATCGACTCCGGGTCGGCGCCGCCCTCCTCCTCCCACAGCCGGTTGTAGCGGTTGCCCGGTGTGATCAGGGCGGCCCGGCGGTAGCTCTCCTGCGCGAGCAAGCGGAAGAAGCCGAGGATCACGGCCTTCACCGGCCAGCGGTAGGGCGCGGTGCGGTAGCCGAGGTAGCGCTCACGCAGGTAGACCCCGTGCTCGGTCAACAGCAGCGGGACGCCGTGGTGTTCGAGGGCGGCGAGGCCCGGCAGGACGGCGACCCCGCCGCTGACCGCGTGCGCGACGCCGCTCTCGGGCGCCGGGGCGGCCAGCGGGCGCAGGGCGTGCTCCAGCAGGGCGGTCGCGGTGAGCGCGTCATGCAGGGTCGGCTGTGCCTCGCGCACGGCGAGCCCGGGGCGCCGCCACAGCGCGGTGAGGATCGCGATCGCCCGGTCCGCGCGCAGGAAAGGGCTCAGCGTCCCGTCCGACGCGGCCCGTGCCAGCGCGTACAGGGCGGGCGCGAAACCGTCCTCGGCGCGCGGGTCGAGCAGCGCGGTCAGGAACCGCTCGTAGGCGGCGGCGAGTTGGTTGCGGGACCGGCCCCGGGGCGGGCGGCCCTCGGGCGGGGCGCCCCACATGGGGACGGACAGCACGCTCGACACGTGCGCGGGCAGGTCCCATACGAGCGGCTCACGTCCGGTGCCGGTGACGGCGATGACGTCGAAGGCGAGGTCGGGCATGCCCTGGACGAGCTGGTCGCACCAGACGCTGACGCCGCCGTGGCTGTGCGGGTAGGTGCCTTCGGTGAGCAGGGTGACGCGCGTTGCTCCGGTATGTCGCGCGCCCTGGGGAACGGGCATCGATGCTCCACGGCCGAGGAGTGGGGTGGTTCGGGCCGGTCCTGGCCGCCACGGGGCGGCCAGGACCTTCGGTCGGTCTCGGGCGGATGCGCCGTTCAGCCGTCTGTGGTGTGGCCCACCGGGTCGGTGACGCCCGTGGGGACGCGGGTCTTCGGTGCGGGCCCGGTGGCCGGGGCGGGTTCGGCGGCGGCGTCGGCGGCCGGAGCCGCGGCCGACGCCGGCAGGGTGAGAGCGAGCGGCGTGCCCGTGGAGGGCGTCCATCCGGACACCGCCCCCGCGTACGCCTCGCCGAACGCGGTGCCGGCCAGTGTGGTGCCGGTGGGCAGGGTCGCGGGGACCGCCATCCCGTCCGGCGCGTCGACGGTCACCGTGGCGCCGATGCGGTGGGCGGTGATCTCTCCGGCCCCGAGTGCGGCCTGCCAGTCCGCGCGGCGCCGGAGCTCGGCGCCGATGTCCCGCATCCGCGGGTTCACCACGGGGGTGTCCTCGGCGAACAGCGCCTCATAGCCGTCCAGGACGCCGTTGAGCACGGGGTAGGCGATGCGGTCCTCGGCCAGGTTCGACTGGTGGATGAAGTGCGGCTTGGGGTCGTTGGCCAGGACGTGCCCGAGGGCGATCCGTGTCTCCAGCGGCACGATGTGGCCGGCGTAGCCGGTGGCGGCGTCCAGCGGCGCCGGCAGACAGGTGGTGGTGGCCGGGTTGTCCTCGCAGATGCCGCTGCCGCCCTGGGCACGGCTGGTGTAGATCCAGTTGTACTCGTCGACCTGCTCGGCCGCCCGGCCGGCGTTGTAGAAGACGTTCATCGGGAAGCGGGGCACGGTCGTGGCCGGGCCGACCTGACGTTGGGCGGGCTCACGGGAGTTGTCGGAGCCGAGCCAGGTGATGTCGTTGTCGTCGAGGGCGAGCGCCAGGTTGGGGTTGTCCTCGGGCTGCTGCGGCAGCACCTTCATGCCCGAGTGTTCGCCGGTGACCAACTCGTCGTTCACCAGCGGCAGTCCGGCGCTCTGGCCCCAGACCCGGTTGGTGGCGATCTCGTCGGAGATGTCGTTGCGGCTCATCCACCGGGTGCTGCCGTCAGCATGGGTCGCGCACTTCCAGGGCACCACGGTGGTGTCCTGCACACAGCCGAGGAAGGGATGCGAGTAGGTGTGGTTGATCCACCGGAACTCGCCCCGCCGTGCGATCAGCCGGTCGGCGAGCGCGTCCGCGCCGTTGTTGTCCTCCCGGTGGTCGACGCTGCCGGCGCCGTTGTAGGCGAAGTCGAGGGTGAAGTTCTTGCTGTCCTGCCAGTCGACGGCGTGGTCGACGTCGCCGGCCGTCATCCTGATCGGGTCGGGTGTCGCGGCGGGATCCGTGCAGTCGACGTCGCCGGGCGTGCAGTTGAGCTCGCTGTTCCAGCGGTCGTCGGCGGCGAACACGTCGTCCACGTGGACGGAGAAGTAGTTCCGTGAGGCGCCCAGGTGCACACCGCCGGTCATCCACTCCACGATGCCGCGGGCCAGAAGCCGGAACTGCTGCTGGTACTGGTTGTAGACGAAGGTGACGACCAGCTCGCGCCGCCCGTCGTGCCGGTACTCGCCCACCAGCGTGCCCTTGGTCGGCTGTCCCGGGATCGCCGCCTCCACGTACGGGGTGAAGTCGGCCCCCGCCACGGGCTTCGACAGGTAGGCGTAACTCTCGCCGACGGCCGGGTCGTTGTCCTCGAAGGGCACCGCCCCGTCGAGATAACCGAAGGGGCCCGACTTGCCGGCGGCGGTCACCTCCGCCCGCTTGCCGTCGATGCTGCCGGAGTAGCCGCCATGGATCGGGTACTGCAAACCGGCTTCGGGACGCGCGTAGGTGTAGGCGTCGACCTGGGGAATGTCGTACGTCTGCTCGTACGCCGCGAGTGCCGCCATCTCGGCGGAGCCGGCCGGGAACGGGTTGTCGTTGGGCAGCACGACGGCCTGGAACCTGGCGCGCGGCCGGCCGTCGACGGTGTCCGCGAGGAAGTCGGCATCGATCACGGTCCGGCCGGACCGCGTGAGGTCGATCCGGGTGTACGGCGTGCCGGCCGCGGCCAGTTCGGCGGCTATCGCGTCGGTGGACGGGCCGCCGTCGCTCACCACCAGCACCCGCAGGTCGATACGGGGTGTGGTGTCGGCGTGGGCCGCGCCGGCCGGCAGGCCCAGTGCGGCGATGAGCGCGCCCACCGTGAGCACGGTGGTGCGTAAGGTCCGCTTCATGCGGTGAGGTCCCCTCCCCGGGCAGGGGTGAGTACGGCTCCCGTGGAGCGGACGCACCCCCTTGCGTGCCGCCGGCGTCCCCCTCAGAAGCCAGTTCGTCACGCATCCGTTCGCGTCACATAGTGATGTCTGTGTGGAGATTTCGCGGTCATGTTGCGAAACATGACGGAAAAGCGCAGGTGTCGAATGGGGTCCGCTTGAAAGCGCAGTGAGCCGTTGCCGGTTGCCGGTCGAGGCCGGGCCTGGTGGGCGCGAGGGCCCGGCGTGCTGGTCCGGGCCCTGCGCGGCGCGCCGGCGGGCCGATGGGGCCCGCCGGTCGGAGTGCCAGTGGTCCAGACCGGGACGGGTGCCTGGGGATGGAGGCTTTCAGGTCACGCCCGCCGCGCTCCGGACGGAGCGTCAGGAGCAGAGCACCCGCGTCACGGGCGTGTAGGCCGGGCCGCCGCTGACGTTCGTGGAGTCGCTGAACTCGGCGTAGAAGTACGAGTAGAAGCCGATGTTGCCGTTGCAGCCCGAGTCGGCGGCGACGTCCAGCGTCAGGGTGACCGTACGGCTCTGGCCGGGCGGGATGGTGGCGCCGTAGTTGGCGCCGAGGTTGGCCGGGCCGGTCCCGGAGCAGGGGGCGGGGCCGTTCGTGGTGGTCAGGCTGCACCCGGTGAAGCTGTACTTCAGGTCGGGGCGCTGCGTGGTCAGCCACGTCGGTTCGATCGTCTGGTACACGAACCAGACGTCGTAGGTGTTGTTGTTGGTGATGGTCATCGACAGCTTGACCGAGCCGCCGGGGGTGGTGGTGGCGCTGTCGGTGGCGAAGGTCAGCTCCGCCGGCGCCGGGTCGGCCGCGCTCGCGCTGGGGGTCAGGCCGAACACGGCGAGGGCCAGGGCGAGGACGGTACCGAGACCGAAACGTCTCATCAGGGGTGATCGCATGGCCCCGGAGGCTAGGCAGGGGCTGAGCGCAGCGTCTGCCCCACGGGGCAGGTGCTGGTCGCCACTCGGCTGGAAGTGTTCATGATGTGAATGACCCGTGATGAAAATGTGGTGGCGCGGCCGGGGCTGCATTCGCCCAGGCAGTCGGTGTGCGCGGGGGTGGTGGTGCGGGACGGGCGTCGCCGACCGCTTCCGTGGCGGGCGGAGATGACATTGGCGCGTATCGGACGCGGCGGGCCTCTCCCTCACCCGTGATCACGCTGGAGTTCTCGGCCACCCGCCGGTTTCCGGCCTGCACGTCACCGAGGGGCTTGTCAGGGCCGCTCCGATGTCGCGCAGGTGTCGACCGCGACGTCCGCCGCCTGCCGAGGAAGACGTCGGCCTCGAGTCGTGGAACGGACGCATCCTGCTGACTCTGAGGCCTTCACCCGCAAAGTCGGATCGTCACCTGCCAGGGTGGTGACTTCATGTAAGAGGCGTGTGTGCGAGGCTGGTCCTGTGTGGACGGATACAGGCAAGAAAGGTGATGCGCCATGAGCGATGTCGAAGAGAGGGCGCTGCTGGCGGGTGGCTGCTTCTGGGGTATGCAGGAGCTGATCCGGTCGTTGCCCGGTGTGATCCGTACCCGGGTCGGCTACAGCGGTGACGACGACAAGCCCCACCCCACCTACCGTGACCACGGAAAGCACGCGGAATCGATCGAGATCGTGTTTGATCCGACCGCTACCGACTATCGGGCGATCCTGGAGTACTTCTTCCAGATCCACGACCCGTCCACGAGGGACCGGCAGGGCAACGACATCGGTCTGAGCTACCGCTCCGCCATCTTCTACCTCGACGACGAGCAACGGCGCGTCGCGCAGGACACCATCGCCGATGTCGAGGCGTCCGGGCTGTGGCCGGGCCCGGTGGTGACCGAGGTCGTACCGGCCGGCGCGTTCTGGGAGGCCGAGCCGGAGCACCAGGACTACCTCCAGCGCTACCCGGACGGTTACACCTGCCACTTCCCGCGCCCGAACTGGCGGCTGCCCAGGCGCGGCTAATTCTGAACGCCGACGTGGCCGGGGAGGGCACAGCCCTCCCCGGCCACGTGTCGTTTTTCGTCACCGGTTCGACAGGTCGTGTAGGGACTGCCCTGCGGGATCGACCTGGGCCTGGTAAGCCCCTTCCTCACCCACACGGGCGCCCGGCACCGCCGGACGGGTTCCGCTTCCGCACCGCCGACGAGGCCGGACCTGTAGCCGCCGTTCAGGCCCACCCGGCCGCCTGGAACCCCTCGGCGTACACGGCCGAGAGCCATCAGGGCGTCCGGCAGACGATGGCGTACCGCGGCGATCTGCACATCCTGGTGGAGGCGCCGGACGGGACGATGGCGTCCTCGACCATCATGTGGCTCGACGAAGCGAACAGGACCGCGGAGTTCGAGCCGGTCGGGACACATCCGGACTACCGGCGTCGAGAGCTGGCGAGGGCGATGCTCCTGCACCTGATGCGTCAGGCGCGGGCGGCCGGAGCCACTCACGCGACGGTGGCGTGCCTGGGAGCGCCGGGCCATCCGCAGGCCCGCGAGCTCTACCGCGGCGTCGGCTTCCGGGAGTTGTCACGGGACGTGCCGCTCATCAAGACACGGCCAACGAAAAAGGCAGGGAGCTCTCTCCCTGCCTCTCCCAAGGTATAGCGCACCGGGGGGCTTGCGGCAAGGCCCCGGTCACAGCGCAGAATCGTCGGCCTAAGCCACAACCTGCGGAAACGGGGACACGACGTGCGTGCGATCGAGCAATACGTGCTGGACCTTCAGGAGATCGACGAAACACAGCTCACGGTCGTCGGCGGCAAGGGCGCGCATCTGGGCGCGCTTTCGCGAATCGCGGGCATCGGCGTGCCGGATGGCTTCTGCGTGACGACGGAGGCCTTTCGGCGGATCGTGACGCAAGCGCCGTCGATCGAGGAACTGCTGGACCGGCTGTCGCGCTCGAACCCGGACGACCGGGAGGCGATCCGCACGCTCAGCGCGCACATTCGCCGGACCATCGAGGGGATCACCGTCCCGGACGATCTCGCGGCGGCGATCACCGGCGCGCTCACCCGGCACGGTGAGCAGACCGCCTACGCCGTCCGATCCAGCGCGACGGCGGAGGATTTGCCGACGGCCTCCTTCGCCGGCCAGCAGGACACGTACCTGAACGTCATCGGACCGGCGGCGATCCTCCGGCACGTCAGCCGGTGCTGGGCCTCGCTGTTCACCGAGCGGGCCGTGACCTACCGCCAGCGGAACGGCATCGACCACCGCACGGTCCACATGGCCGTGGTCGTGCAGCGGATGGTCTTCCCGCATGCGGCCGGCATCCTGTTCACGGCCGACCCCGTCACCGGCAACCGGAAGGTCGCCACTGTCGACGCCGGCTTCGGCCTCGGCGAGGCCCTGGTCTCCGGTCTGGTGAACCCGGACGTCTTCAAGGTGCGAGACGGCGAAGTCGTCGCCAAGACGATCGCCGCGAAACAGCGCGCCGTTCACGCCCTGCCGACCGGCGGTACGCAGGAGACGGCGGTCGACGCGCAGCGGCAGGAGCAGCCGTCGCTGACGGATGCGCAGGCCGTGCGGCTCGTACACCTCGGGCGGCGGATCGAAGCGCACTTCGGCCGCCCGCAGGACATCGAATGGTGCTTCGTCGATGACGGCTTCCAGATCGTTCAGAGCCGGCCGATCACGACCCTGTTCCCCCTTCCGGAGAGCGGCGACCAGGACCATCACGTCTACGTCTCCGTCGGCCATCAGCAGATGATGACCGACCCCATGAAGCCCCTGGGGCTGTCCATGTGGAAGCTGACGGCCATGGCGCCGATGACCGAGGCCGGCGGCAGGCTCTTCGTCGACGCCACCCGGGCCCTGGCCACGCCCGCGAGTCGCGCAGGCCTCATGGACCTCGTGGGGCGAGGCGATCCGCTGACCAGGGACGCGCTGGAGACCGTCCTCGACCGCGACGATTTCGTCCCCTTGCTCCCGGACCCGGGCCCGGGTCCCAGCGGATCCCCGGCCGACCGCGCGCCCGCCCCGATCGAGACCGATCCGGCCATCGTCACCCGGCTGATCGAGCGCAGCCAGGCGTCTCTCGCCGCCCTGCGGCGCGACATCGGCACGAAGACAGGACCGGCTCTGTTCGACTTCCTGTTGGAGGCCTTCGAGGAGCACAAGCGAGTGCTCAGTGATCCGCTGAGCCTGCAGGCGATCATGGCGGGGATGGAGGCCACGTGGTGGCTCAACGACAACCTGCACGAATGGCTGGGCGAGAAGAACGCGGCTGACACGCTCACACTGTCCGCCCCCGGCAACGTCACCTCGGAGATGGGACTGGCGCTGCTCGACGTCGCGGACGTGATCCGTCCCCATCCGGAGGTGGTGGCATTCCTCCAGGACGTCGAGGACGACGGCTTCCTGGACGAGCTGGCGAAGCTCGCGGGCGGGATCGAAGCGCGCGACGCCATCGAGACCTACCTCGACCGGTACGGCATGCGCTGCGCCGGCGAGATCGACATCACGAGGCCTCGTTGGCGCGAACGCCCCGGCACGCTCGTGCCGGCGATCCTCGACAACGTCAGGAACTTCGCACCGGGCGCCGCCCGGCGGCGCTTCGAGCAAGGCCGGCAGGAGGCGTGGAAGAAGGAACAGGACGTGCTGACACGTCTGCGGGCTCTGCCCGAGGGGGAGAGCAAAGCCGACGAGACCAAGCGGATGATCGACCGGGTCCGCACCTTCATCGGGTACCGGGAGTACCCCAAGTACGGCATCGTCAGCCGCTACTTCGTCTACAAGGAGGCCTTGCTGGAGGAGGCCGGGCGCCTCGCGCGGGCCGGCGTGCTCCGTGAGAAGGAGGACATCTACTACCTCACGTTCCAAGAGCTCCACGACGTCGTACGCTCCTCGAACCCAGTGGATGACCAGCTCATCCGGCAGCGCAAGGACGCGTTCCAGTCGTACCACGCGCTCACCCCGCCCCGGGTACTCACATCGGACGGCGAGACCCTCAACGGGGCGTACCGACGCGACGACGTGCCGGACGGTGCCCTGGTCGGCCTGCCGGTTTCCGGCGGGACCATCGAGGGACGGGCCCGGGTCGTCCTCGACATGGCACAAGCCGATCTCGAGGCGGGCGACATCCTGGTCACGGCCTACACGGACCCCAGTTGGTCACCTCTGTTCGTCGGGATCGCGGGCCTGGTGACGGAGGTGGGCGGCCTGATGACCCATGGCGCGGTGATCGCACGCGAGTACGGCTTGCCGGCCGTCGTAGGTGTGGATCAGGCCACCCGGCTGATCCGGGACGGACAGCGGATCCGCGTGCACGGAACGGACGGGTACATCGAGATCCTGCCCTGACGGGCCCCGCCGAGAGGCAAGGGGAGAAAGCGGTGTCGTGACCGGCCCGGTGCGGGAGGCCGCGGCTGGTCACCACGATCGTGGGCTTGGTGGCGAGGGAGGGGTGTTCCGTCACCGAGCGGTCTGCACGGCCGGCCTCCGCATGGGCGGCGTGCTCAGGGGCACCAGGACTGCGAAGTCCAGGCCCCGGGGAGGCTGCATGTTCGACGGCTTCGAGCTGACGCGATGCGAGGGCGACGGGGCCCGGCTGAGGGTGCGTCACGGCGGCAGTGGCCCCGCGGTGCTGCTGCTGCATGGTCATCCACGCACGCATGCGACCTGGCACCGCGTCGCCCCGCTGCTGGCCGCGGCCGGCTGTACGGTCGTCTGCCCCGACCTGCGGGGCTACGGCGAGTCCGACAAGCCCGCCTCCGACCCGGAGCACCGCCCGTACTCCAAGCGCGCCATGGCCGGCGACTGCCTGGCGGTCATGCGCCGCCTGGGGCACGAACGGTTCGCTGTCGTCGGGCACGACAGGGGCGCCTACGTGGCCACTCGTCTCGCTCTGGACCACCCGCAGGCCGTGTCCGCCGTCAGTGTGCTGGACGCCGTTCCGATCGGGGAGGCCCTGCGGCGCTGCGACGCGGCATTCGCCGCGAGCTGGTGGCACTGGTTCTTCCTCGGGCAGACCGAGAAGCCCGCCGAACGCGTCATCAACGCCGACCCCGATGCCTGGTACACGGCCACGAGCGAGCAGATGGGCGCCGAAGCGTACGAGGACTTCCGGCGTGCGATCCACGATCCTGCCACCGTGCACGCCATGTGCGAGGACTACCGCGCCGGCCTCGGTGTCGACCGCGAGCACGACGACACCGACCAGCGGGCCGGGCGCCGTATCGAATGTCCGGTGCAGGTGCTGTGGGCCACTCGCGACGACATGGCCGACCTGTACGACGACGTGCTGGGGGTCTGGCGCGACTGGGCGGGCGACCGGCTCGAAGGGGGACCGATCGACTCCGGGCACCACATGGCCGAAGAGGCACCCGACGCCCTCGCGACTGCCCTGCTCGGCTTCTGGCGTAGCGGTGCGCAGGCGTAGAGCAGGACGGCAGTACGGCGCCCGAGCCGGGGCGACGGTCGTCCTCCGCGGGGCGACCACTTCGGCGCCCCCAGGCGAAGGTGTCGACGCCGACCGGCAGCATGCCGGTCCTCGAGCTGGGACACCGGCCGGAAACACGCGAGCGGCTGTGCCGGACCCACCCGCGCGGCATGCAGTGCGGCAGAACGGGTACCGGCGCGCGTGAACGGGGAGTGAGGGCGAGGCCAGTGGAATCTACTGCTGACGGTGACGGCTGTAGCACGCCGGACGAACATCTCATGCGCGTCGGGTACGCCCTGGACGGCAACGACGGCTGTATCGCGGACGCCCGCCATCACGCCGCCGCCTTCCTCGACCGGGCGAGCGACGACCAGCACCTGCCCGTCTCTGCCCGAGCAAGGGACCTCACCCAGCTGGTTGTCAGCGAGCTCGTCACCAACACCCGCAAATACGCTCCCGGCCCCGTTCTGCTGGAACTGGGCATCACCACCCGCACCGTGGACATCACCGTGTGGGACAGCGACCCCAAGGTCCCCGCAGCCCGGGCCGGCGATCCCCACAGGGTCGGCCAGCACGGCTTGGAGATCGTGAAGGCGGTGGCTGAGGACTTCGACGTACGGCGGGCGCCCGCAGGCAAACGCATCACCGCCCGCATCACCCTGGCCGACGGCCCCGGCCACGCCCTCACCTGATGGCCGCATCCGCTGCCGGACGCGGCTTCCTCGCGCGCCCTCGAGGGCCCCATCCTGTCCCACGACTCCGGAGCGGCATTCCGCGCAGTAGCCCCCGGCCGCCGAGCATGTGGCAAGCAACTGCCTCTGCCCGCACGCGATGACGTCAGCCACGGGGCAGGAGGAGCCGGGAGAGGGCGGCGGTGGCGAGGAGGAGGCCGGCGATGGCGAGGAGGCCGACGCGCATGCCCGGGAGGGAGAAGCCGCCGCCGGCGCCGGAGAGCAGGCTTCCGAAGAGGGCGACGGCGAGTGCGCCGCCGGTCTGGCGAAGGGAGTTGAGGAGCCCGGAGGCCGTTCCCGCGCGCTCCTGCGGGACGACGTCCATCAGCAGCGCGGTCACCGCGGGTACCGCAAGCGCCCCGCCCACGCTCAGCGGCAGCAGCAGGACGAGTACGAGCCACAGCGGGGTGTGCGCGGCCAGCGGCAGCATGGCCAGCATCGCTCCGGTGAAGACCAGCTGCCCGGCGACGATCACCGGGCGCCGTCCGACACGTTCGGCCAGTCGCGGCGACACCAGGTTGGTGACTGTCACCACCGCCGACATGGGGACGAACATCAACCCGGCCGCGATCGCCGACATCCCGCGCAGCTGCTGGTAGTACAGCCCGAGCAGGAAGATCCCTCCGTAGAAGGCGGCGTTGACGGCGAAACCGACGGCGAGTGGGACGGCCACCCGGCGGTCCCTCAGCATGGCCAGCGGGACCATGGGCCGGCGGTGCCGGGCCTCCACCACGCGGAAGGCGTACCCGGCGACGAGGGCGAGCGCGGCGGCGCCCAGGACAGGGCCGCTGGTCCAGCCCAGGTGGCCGCCCTCGATCACGGCGAAGGCCAGACCCGCCAGGGCCAGAACGGCGGTGAGCTGGCCGCCGATGTCCAGCGCGGCGGGGCGGCGCGGGGAGTGCGGCACCCGGACCAACAAACTCAGGATCACCGCGCCGACGGGGAGGTTGAGCAGGAAGACCGCCCGCCAGCCGGCCGAGTCGGTGAGCAGCCCGCCGAGCACCGGCCCCGCGGCCATCGCCACCGAGCCGCCGACCGTCCACAGTGCGATGGCCCGGGCCCGCGCCCGCGCGTCCCCGTAGGCCTGTCGGATCAGTGCCAGCGAGGCCGGCATCACGACCGCGGCGGCGGCGCCCTGTGCCACCCGTGCGGCGACCAGCACGCCGATGCCGGGTGCGAGCGCGCAGGCGAGGGAAGCGAGGGTGAACAGGGCGATGCCCCAGGTGTAGGCGCGACGGGCGCCGGTGCGGTCGGCGAAGGCGCCCGCCGAGAGCATCAGGGCCGCGAACATCAGCGTGTAGGCGTCAACCACCCACTGCAGTCCGGACATCCCGCTGTCCAGCGAGTCACGGATCGCGGGCAGCGCGATGTTCACGGCCGAGACGTCGATGGTGATCACGGTGAAGCCGAGAAGCGAAGCGACCAGCGCGACGCCGCTCCGCGGCGCGGCGGCAGTCCCGGAAGGCGGCACGCTTGGTCGGGCTCGAACCGGCGTTCGTTGCCGCAGCCCAGGCGTCGACGGGTCCGAGTCGTGCCCGGAGGTGGCGGCGGTGGACGGAGGCAGGGCAGGGGTGGCCGTCATGGTGAACTCCTGGGAACTGCAAGAACGGTTGCGGAAGGGGTGAGCGGGCGGGCGGCCGCGGCACGCCGGGGCCGCGGTCCGGTGTCGCGCACCCCCTGGGCTCCGGCGGCCGGGCCGCCCGCTCCGGCATCAACTCTCCGCCCCCGCGCGGCCATGCGGCAGACCGTGCTCTGCCCCGGGTGTGGCGTTCCAGGCCCTGACACGGCCCCCCACGTCTCTTGACCGCCTGCGACAATGTCCGGATGACAGCAGCAGCGGATGCGAGGGGCACGGAGCTCGGCCGATACCTGAAGGCCCGCCGAGCGCAGGTGCGCCCGGAGGATGTCGGTCTCCCGGCCGGTGCGGGCCTGCGCCGCACGCCCGGACTGCGCCGCGAGGAGCTGGCCGCGCTGGCCGGGGTGAGCGTCGACTACTACATCCGCCTGGAGCGCGGCCGGGAGACCAACCCGTCCCCTGCCGTCGTGGACGCCCTCGGCCGCAGCCTGCGGCTGCGTGGCGACGGTTACGAACGTCTGCACGAACTCGCGGAACTGGCCTCCGGCCGATCCTCCGAGCTACCGGCCTCCTCGGACCACACCGTGCGTGACTCGGTGCTGCGGATGCTGGAGTCGGTGCGCCCGCTGCCCGCCTATGTGGTGAGCCGGTACAACCGCGTACTGGCCGCGAACCCGCCCGGCCGACGGCTGATGCCGGGGCTCTGGGACTGGCCGGAGGATCAGCGGAACCTGACGCGCTACGTCTTCCTCCACCCGGTCGGCCGGACGCTCTACGAGCCGTGGGAGGACACCGTCGCCCTGTCGGTCGCGCATCTGCGGGCGGTCGGCGGAGCCGACCCGGACAGCCCCGAGCTGACCGCACTCGTCGGCGAACTGATCCTGAAGTCAACCCAGTTCGCACGCCTCTGGGAGCGGTACGACGTCTGCGAACGCGGCGGCGGGCAGAAGTCCTTCCGGCATCCCAAGGTCGGCCCGATGACCCTGACCTACGAGGTCATGCGACTGGCCCGGACGGGAGGCCAGCGCATGGTGGTCTACCAGGCCGCCCCCGGTACCCCGGACGAGAGAGCCATGCTCCGCCTCGAGTCCCCGGACGCCCGGCCGGAGCAGGCACCCCCAGAACACCCGCAGCCGGCCGACAAGCCGTGCCCCACCTACGCCCCCTCCACGGCCGACGCCTCCGTCGGCTAGACCCGGGACGCAGCACCGCTGGGGAAGAAACCTCAGGCTCCGACCAAGAACCACCGTCCTGCTCTCGCATGGCGATCGGACCTCAGCCCTTGACGGCCTCCGCGATGCGCAGGGCGGCCTGGGCGGGGGTGAGGTGCGTGGTGTCGACGACCTCGGCCTCGCCGTGCAGCCACGTGCGGGCCGCCTCGGCGTAGGGCTCAAGGTATTCGAGACGGAACGAGGAGGGGCCGAGAACAGTGTCCCCCTCGATGCGCTTGCGGAGCGTGTCCTGGTCGGCGTGGAGGACGAAGTGCCGTACCGGAACGGCATGTTCGGCCAGGCCCGTGCTGATCTCGCGCCAGTACTGCTCGACCAGGACGGTCATGGGCATCACCAGAGTGCCGCCCGTGTAGTCGAGTACGCGACGGGCGGTCTCGACCACGAGTGGCCGCCACGGCGGCCAGTGCTGGAAGTTGCCCGTCCAGGGCAGCCCCGGCTTGATGTCCATGAGCGTCTCGCCGACCTTCTCGGCGTCGAACACCCGTGAATCCGGTATCAGTTGCTGCACGAGTGCACCGGTCGTCGTCTTGCCCGCGCCGTGGGTACCGTTGAGCCATACGATCACGGGGCCCCACACTAGCGCGGCACGGGCCGCGGGAACATGTCGCCGCGAGGCCGTCAACACCGCGGCGTCGAGCCGGCCCAGGGTCTCGTCCGACGAGTCGCCTTCCTCCTGGCGTGGCGGTCAGCCTCCATACGTGGCTTCGCACTCACCGAGCACGGTGGTGAAGTCCGAGGCCAGCCGCACCGCCTCGGCCGGCTCCAGGCCGGCGACGGAGATCCGCACACCCGGAGGGGACGACAGCCTGAACCGTGCCCCGGCCGCCACCCACCAGCCGTGCGAGCGCAGCCCGTTGACCACGGCCGACTCGTCACGGACCGGCACCCACACGTTCATCCCGCCGACTCCGTGCCCCGCGACCCCTCGGGTTCGCAACTCCTCGATCAGCGCGGTACGGCGTCGCGTGTACACCTCCCTCGCGCGGCCCACCAGCGCGCGCGTGCCGTCGTCGGTCAAGAGTCCGTGCACCGCCTCCTGGAGCAGATGGCTGACCCAGCCCGACGTCAGCAGCAGCCGTCCGTCGTGCCGGGCCAGCGTGAGCGGGTCGCAGGCCGCCGCGGCCCACCGCAGATCGGGCCCCAGGAACTTGCTCACCGTCCGCACGTGCACCCAACGTCTCAACCCCCCGGCGGTCAGCGTGTGCAAGGGCGCGTCGGCGACCGCTGAGGCGTGGTCGTTCTCCACGACCAGCACCTCGGGTTCTTCCCGGAGCAGGTCGACCAGCGCATCCCTGCGCTCGGCGGAGAAGCAGCCGCCGTACGGATTCTGCGCCCTGGGACTGCACACCAGAGCCCTCACACCGGCCCGCAGCGCGCCACGCAGGGCATCGGGGCGTATGCCCTGGTCGTCCACGGCCACGGGCACCGCCCGCAATCCCAGAGCTGTCACCAGATCCAGCAGATGGTGGTAGCCGGGGTCCTCCATGGCGACGGCGTCACCGGGCCGCAGCTCCACCGACATCAGCCGCGCGATCAGATCCAACGCCCCGTGGGCGAAGGTCACATGGTCCACCGGCACACCGTCGGGGCGGAGCCACTCGCGCACGGTTTCCTCCAAGCCTTCCTGCCTGGGCGTCGCGCGGTGCGACCGGGCCGCGGGGACAGGCGCGATGACGGCAGACGGCCGGGAAGCAACCGGTGGTCCGGGTGGCCGTCGGCCAGGTTCCGCAGGCCTTCGGGGGCCCTGGGCGGTCGCCGGGATGCCACGGCCGGCGCCGGGGCAACTACCGTGCCACCCCGGCCGCGCGTCACCACGATCCCGCGCCGGCGCAGTTCCTGGTAAGCCGCGGCGACAGTCCCAGGACTCACCCCGAGCTCGTCCGCCAGCCGCCGCACCGGAGGCAGGGCGCTCCCCGGCTCCAACGTCCCTTCGGCCACGCTCCGTTCGACGGACGCGGCAATTCCCTTGGCTGTCGTACCGCTGAACCCATATTGTGTTGCCACGTCAAATATTATGTACCAGTACATAATTGAATGCAAGGGGGAGCGATGCATTCGATGGGCCGCGCGATCGCCTGGTCGAAACGCATACCCGGAGGACCGGACGGGCGCAGAATTGTCGTCGCCGCCCTCGTCGACCGTATCGGCAGTGGCCTGTGGGCATCCGTCTCCGTCCTCTACTTCACCTACGTCTCCGCCCTCACCGTCACCGAGATCGGCACCCTCGCCGCCACCGCCGGCGCCGTCGGAATCGCCGGAGCGCCGCTGGCCGGCCGCATCGCCGACCGCTTGCCCCTCACCCGAGTCCTGGTCGCCACGCAACTCGCGCGATCCCTCGCCTCCCTAGCCCTGCTGACCACTGACAACTACGTCCTCCTCCTCGCCTACTCCGCGGTCGGCAGCTTCGGGGACCGGGCCTCCAGCGTCCTCACCAAGCTCTATGCCACCCGCGTCGCCGGACCGGACCGTGTCCGCTACCAGGCCCTCCACCGCACCGTCGCCAACGCCGGCTGGGCTTTGGGCGGTCTCACCGCCGCAGCCGCCCTCGCCGTCGGCTCCCGCGACGCCTACCAGTGGCTCCTCCTGGGGGACGCCCTCTCCTTCGTCGCCTGTGCCCTGATCGCTCTGCGCTGCGGAGAACCGCCCTCACCGTCCAGGAGGGTCGCCGCCTCCACGGATGTCCCGCACGCGATCAAACGGGCCAACCCCTGGCGCGACCGCACTTACCTCGCGTACGTCACCACCGAAACGGTCCTCTTCCTCGACGACGCCGTCTTCAAGATCGGCCTGCCGCTGTGGATCGCCCACACCGGTACCGCCCCGAACGGCCTCGCACCCTTGCTGATGGTCCTCAACAACGTGATGGTGGTGGTCCTGCAAGTCCCGCTCGCCCGATTCGGCGCCACCACGCAGGCCGCCCGTTCCCTCCTGCTCCCGCTGTCAGCGGCCTTCGCGCTCGGTGGCGTGA
The DNA here is from genome assembly GCF_004803895.1 of Streptomyces hawaiiensis. NCBI lineage: Bacteria > Bacillati > Actinomycetota > Actinomycetes > Kitasatosporales > Streptomycetaceae > Streptomyces > Streptomyces hawaiiensis. Next base: position 8,581,769 of record NZ_CP021978.1, read on the forward strand.
CCATGGCCTTCTCCGCGACCGGAGGCCCTCTTGCCGCCACACTGCTGCTCACCGCTTCGGCGGCCCTGTTCACGCTGGCCGAAATGCTCCACGCCACCGTTTCCTGGGAACTCTCCGTCGCCCTCGCGCCCGACACGGCGCAGGGTGCCTATCTCGGAGTCCACGGCATGGCGCAGTCCGCCCAGCGCAGCGTGGGACCGCTTGCCGTCACCGCCGCCATCGCCAGTGGTCCCTTCGGGTGGGCCGCGTTCGGTAGCGCCGTCGCACTGACCTGCATCGCCCAGCACCGTCTGGTCCGAGACCTGCCGACACGAAAGCCCGAAGAGCGCACAGGAGGACGCCCGGTCCGTCGACCATGACGGACCGGGCGTTCGCTCGCGGCACCCGCGGCGATGTGGGCGTGCGCCCGCCGGCCGGGCTGCGGGACAAAGGGCCCCCGCTACCCGGCGTCCGTGCGCGTCACGTCGCCGCGGACGGCATTACCTCAGCGCACCTCCCGCGCGTACGGGGCGACGGTGATCCGGTCGATCAGCGGCGCGTAGCGGGAGCGGAGCAGCACGCCGGGGAAGGTGTCCGAGGCGTAGGTGGTGCCGTCGAAGTTGGGCAGCTCCTCGGAGCGGAAGCCGATCGTGTTCTTCCCCTTCTTCAGCTGTACGGGGACGGTCAGCTCCCAGAAGTTGTTCTCGTGGAAGCTGTGCGGGAAGCCGACCCGCCGTGCTGTGCCGCCGTTGACGCTGATGTCGGCGTGGCGGGCGAGCGGGTCGGGGTTGTAGTGGGTGGCCTCCGACTGCTCCGGGTTGGAGTAGCGGATGCGCAGGGCGTACAGACCGGCCCGGTCGGCCGAGACGGTGAACGTAGCGGTGTTGCCGTTGCCGGGGGCCCCGCCGATGCCCGTGATCGCCGTGCCGTCGGTGGCGAGGGAGAGTGGGGCGAGCGTGGCCGAGCCGGCGAGAGCGGCGCTCCCGGCCTCGTAGGTGCGCGTGGGCAGCGTGCCCTGGGTCGGTGTGACCGTGAGGCGGTCGACGAGAGTGGTGGACGCGCCTCCCGTCACGGTCACCTTGTTGACGCCGCCGGAGAGGGAGACCGCCGCGCTGCTCCGGCCCTTGGCCAGGCGCAGGACGTCGTGGCCGTTGACGGAGAGCCGGGCGCCCGTTCCGCCGAGGGTGTCGACCTGGAGGGTGGCCTCGCGGTCGGCCGGCGAGTAGACCCAGAACGTGGCGCTCTGGCCCTTCGCGAGGCGGACCGCGCCCGAGCCGGTGGCCGCCGGCTTCGGGAGGTCGTAGACAGGGCGTGCCCCGCCGGCCGGCCAGGCCAGTTCACCCTCGTACACCTGCGTGTCCGCCGAGGCACGGGGGAGGGAGAGGGTGAGCCGGTCCACGATGGCGTCGCCCTGGGCGGCGCGCTTGCCGTCGGCGCTCTTCGCGGCGAGCGTCAGGGTGTGCTTGCCCTTCGTGAGCTTCACCTTGATGTCGGTGTGGTCCCAGACGACCCACTTGTAGCCGAGCGGAAGGTGCAGCTCCTGCTCGCCGTCGGCCTTGCCGTCCACCCGTAGGAAGACGTTGGTGGGGCCCTGCTCCTTGACCTTGTCGAAGGTGTTGAGGGAGTTGGCGAAGACGCTCAGGTCGTAGGTGCCGTCCTCGGGCACGTCCACGGTGAAGTCCAGTGTGACGTCCGAGCCGGTGCGCAGACCGCCGACGTCGTAGCCGCCGGAGGTGTAGAACTTCGACACGTCACGCGGCGAGCCCTCCGGGCCGTTCTTCGACCAGCCGGATCCGGTGTGCGCGGCGTCCTCCGCCTCGTACGAGGACTGCCAGCGCACGGGCGGGGCCTGCGTGCCCCGCGCCTCGCCGGCCGGGCTGAGGACGACCTCGTAGGCCGAGGACTCCTTCAGCTTCGGCAGTGCGCCGTCGCCGAAGTCGAGGGCGACCGTTCCGTCGTCGGCGACCTTCAGGTTCGTCTCCGCGAGGAGCTTCGGGCCGGACGAGTCTCCGACCTGCCCGCTCCACTCGATCTCCCGCACCCAGGCGTGCACGCGCTTGCCGAAGACCTTCTTCGGGACGCCGGCGAAGGTGATGTGGCCCTTGCCCGTGGAGCCGCCGAAGACCAGCCGGGACTGCTTCCTCTTCTCGTCGAGGGTGGCGACGCCCTGCATGGTGTAGTTCTCGCCCGGGAACGGCGGAGTCACCTCCACGGTGTGACCGCTCATCGAGGCGTACGAATTCAGCAGCCACCACTGACCGTTGCCGCGGCCCGACTGCACCGCGGAGTCGGAGAGGTTGCCGTCGATGTTCCAGTAGGCGATGTCGGCGTCGACCTTGGACTCCTCGATCGCGGACACCCACTGGATCATCTGGCCGGGCACGGAGGTGTGGTAGTTGAAGGCGTACTCGTTGATGTTGATGGGGAGTTGCGTGCCCGCGCGGTCGGTGTCCTTGAACAGGTCCTTCTCCCACGCCCGGTACTTGGCGACGCTCTGGCGCACCGCCTCCGGGTGGCTCAGCTCGTGCCAGGTGATGACGTCCGGGAGGGTGCCCGCGGCCAGGGTGTGGGTGAGGAAGCCCTTCACCTGGTCGTACAGGACGCTGGTGTTGGGCCCGGCGATGCGGGCGCTGGGCATCCTGCCCTTGATGAGCTTGTACGCGTCGTCCCAGGCGGCGAGGAAGTCGTCGGGGTCGTTGAGCCAGCTGACCTTGTTGTAGCTCCACTCGCCGGTGCCGAACATGTTGCCCTCGGGCTCGTTGAACGGCACGAAGACGATGTTGTCCTGGTACTGCTTCGGCAGCTTGAGGACCTGGTCGACCTGCTCGGCGATCTTCTCCTTGTAGAGCTTCAGCTTCTCCTCGGGAGTGTCGCCCGGCCACTGGTACGGGAAGCCGCGGTGGATGTCGGTCATGTAGATGTACACGTCACCGTCGGTGGAGTCGGCCAGCGGCTTCACCACCTCCAGGGCGTCGGCACCGGGGTGCTGCGGACCGTCCTGCGCCTTGGTGGAGACCGTGCGCAGAGCCATGCCCTCCATGAGGTTGTTGGTCGGGACGTCGGGCCCGTACACGCCGTAGAGCGTGCCGGAGGCGCCGCCGTGGAACGCGCCCGTGTCCGAGCCGAGGTCGACGGTGAGCTGTCCCTCGCGGACCACGGTGACGGTGGCCTTCACCGCGCGCCCGGCCGCGGTTCCGGCGACCGTGAAGGTGCCGGGCGCGGCGTACTTCTCGGACGGGACGGCGTCCCAGGTGACGGGGGTGTCGCGGTCGTAGCCGTCGGAGAAGGAGGCGCGGACCGCGGCGGGCAGGGCCGGGGCGGTCCCGGTCGTGGTGCGTGCCTCGAAGGACGTCTTCGAGAGCTGCTGGAGGGTGGGCACGGTCCCGACCGTAGCGGCCACCTGCTCCGCGCTCAGCGCCGCGTGCCACACGGTGAAGTCGTCGATCGCGCCCTTGAGCAGCGGATCCGGGTAGAACGACTTGCCTATGTACCCGGCGGCGGTGGCCGAACCCTCCAGCAGGTCCTTTGCCCTGACGGCGGTCTCGGCCGAGGAGACCGGCACGCCGTCGAGGTAGGTGGTGAGCCGGCCCGCCGAGGTGTCGAGGGTGACGGTGACGGTCCGCCACTCGTTCGCGGGGAGCGGCGCGTAACCGCGGACCTGTGCCTCGGCGCCCCCTCCGCCGGTGGTCACGGAGGTCTGGAACAGCCCGCTGCCGTTGTAGGGGGTGCTGAAGAGGTACTTGGTGGTGTTGGTACCCAGGTCGAAGATCCGCTGCCAGGGCGACTTGTCGCCGCTCCACTTCACGCGTGCGGAGACGGTCAGGTCGGCTGCGTCGCCGACCACTGCACGGGGCAGACGGACGTACGCGCCGCCGGAGTCGGCCGCACCGCCGGGCAGGGCGAGGGCCTTGCCTCCGGCCGTGCCTTCGACGGGCCGGGCGGTGGAGCCGTTCACCAGGTCTGCCGTCAGACCGTTGCCGGAACTGTCGGTGATCTTCCCGGACGCCATGTCGTCCTCGTCGAAGGTGTAACGGGCTGCGGGCCGGGGCGCCTCGGCCGCCTGCGCGGGGACGGCGGGTGCGGCCAGAAGGCCCGCGCCGAGGGTCAGCGTCACGGCGGCGGATGCCCGTCGCCGGGCGGATCTGTCAGCGGATGGCATGGATTGCGTCCTCAATCCTTGAGTAGGCGGTTCCGGCCGGCCGAAGTCGGTCGGCCGCTCGTACGCGGGGTGGCCCGGCGAGGAGAGTGCGTGGGTGATGTCTGTCGAATCGGTTCGATCTCATGGGCCGCAGGCACTTCTCCGAGGAGTGGATGCGGCAGCTCGGTTCCCCGGGGGGTAGGGAAGGAGCGCAGGTTTGCCGGAAGGATCACTTCGTCGAACCGGTTCGCGAAGCTAGCACCGCGGAACCCGACCAGCAATCCCTCCGGCACAAGGAAATATCCGCCTCTCGGGCGGACCGAGGAACTGCGGTCCAAGGTGTTGACAGTCGTTCGGGCAGTTCCTACGGTCACTTCACGCGAACCGGTTCGACAACCGGACATCGCCTTCCGTCCCATCCCTCACCCTCACGACCGGCGAGTGCTCCCTCTTACGAGGTGTCGAACCGGTTCGAAGAAGGAGCCGCCGTGAACATCGGTGAGATCGCCCAGCGGGCCGGTGTCTCGCGGAGCACCGTGTCCTACGCGCTGAGCGGCAAGCGCTCGGTGTCGGAGGAGACCCGTCGCAAGATCCAACAGGTCATCGACGAGCTGGGCTACCGGCCCAACGCCAGCGCGCGCGCCCTGGCCAACGGGCGGACCAGCACGATCGGCCTGGTCTTCCCCCCGGCGGGCAACCACTACACCGGGATGCAGCTGGACTTCATCGGCAGTGTCGTGGAGGCCGCGGCGGCGCACGACTACGACGTGCTGCTGTCTCCCAGCGGTGTCGACAGCGACCGTTCGTTCCAGCGGCTGCTGGGGGAGCGGAGGGTCGACGGGGCGATCCTGATGGAGATCAGGCTGGCGGACGACCGGGCCGATCACCTGGCCGCGCTGAACTTTCCCGCCGTCGCCATCGGCCGCACCGCGCATCCGGAGAGCGGCTGGTGGGTCGGCCTGGACCACACCGCGCTCGCGGCGGCGTGCGTCCACCACCTCGCCGACCTCGGCCACCGCCGGGTCGCCTTCGTCAACCGGCCCGAACAGCTCCTGCACGCCGGGTACGAGTCCGCGCACCGCGGCCTGGACGGCTTCACCAAGGCCGCGGCCGAGCGCGGGCTCACGGTACGGACGTACTGCTGCGGGGACGACGCGGCGTCCGGCCAGGCGTGCCTGGAGCGGATCCTGCACGACGACCCGGCCACCACCGCACTGGTCACCCTGAACGAGGCCGCCCTGGGCGGCCTGTACCGGGGGCTCGCCCGGGCCGGCCGCCATGTGCCGCGCGACTTCTCCGTCACCGGAATCGTCGCGAGCCGGTGGGCGGAGACGGTCACCCCGCAGCTCACCGCTGCGGACGTACCGGCGGAGGAGATGGGCCGTCGCGCGGTCGACCTGCTCGTCGAACGGATCGAGCATCCCGACGCACCGGGCCGGCACCATCTGCTCACGCCCCCGATCTCGTTGCGGGCCAGCACCGGACCCGCAACCGGCACAGCCTTCCCCGAAGCCTGACCGCACATCCCGGCCCCCCGCACTCCTCCCTCTTCACCGCGCACCCGACACCCTCACCCTCGCCGTTCGGAGTGCCCGCATCCCCCAGTCACCCCTCCCACGGCACACGTGTGCCAAGAACGAAGGACCCGCCATGCACAGCTCCTCAAGGCGCCGACTCACCGCGGTGGCCCTGTCGACCGTCATCGCTGTCACCGGCGCCGCCTGCTCCTCCGGCTCGGGCAGCACCGACACGAAGGGCGCGGACAGCGGCACGTACACCATCTGGGACCCGTACCCGCAGTTCGCCAAGGGCTCGGCCTGGGTGAAGCTGCTGGACGAGTGCGGTGCCAAGGCCGGTGTGAAAATCAAGAGGACCGGTTTCGACACCAGCGACCTGGCGAACAAGGCGCTGCTGGCCGCCCAGCAGGACAACTCCGCGGACATCCTCATCGTCGACAACCCGGTGGTGTCCACCCTGGCCGAGGCGGGTGTGCTCACCACCACCGAGGAGAACAAGCTGGACACCTCGAAGGTGGACCCCAACCTGCTCGCCGCCGGCCAGTCGGACGGCAAGACGTACGGCACCCCGATCGGCGCCAACACCCTCGCCCTCTACTACAACAAGAAGGTCCTCGAAGAGGCCGGGGTGGACATAGCCTCGGTCAAGGACTGGAAGTCGCTGACGGCCGCGCTGGCCAAGGTGAAGGCGGCGGGCAAGAAGGGCATCACGTTCTCCGCGATCGGCACGGAGGAGGGCAGCTTCCAGTTCCTGCCGTGGTTCTGGGGCGCGGGCGCGAAGCTGACCGAACTGGACTCCGCCCAGGCCGCATCCGCCCTGTCGCTGTGGAAGGACTGGCTGGGGCAGGGCTACGCCCCCAACTCCGTCATCAACAACACGCAGACGACCAGCTGGCAGGAGTTCGCCGGCGGTGACTACGCCTTCGCCGAGAACGGGACGTGGCAGCTCGCCAACGCGAAGAAGGCCGGCTTCGAGTACGGCGTCCTGCCGGTGCCGGGCGCCGACGGGGGCAGCGCCGCCGCCCCGACCGGCGGCGAGTTCGTCACCATCCCCACCCAGGGCGACACCGGCCGCTACGCCACCTCCCAGAAGCTGGCGACCTGCCTGACCAGCACCCAGAACCTGTACGACACCGACACCACCCTGTCCTACGTGGCCCCCACCGGCGAGGTCCAGGACAAGCAGGTGGCGGCGAACCCCGAGCTGAAGCCATGGGTAGAGGCGGTCAAGGGGGCCAAGGGGCGCACCAGTGACGATCTGGGCACCACGTACCCGAAGATCTCCGAGCAGTTGTGGAAGGCCGTCCAGTCCGCCCTCAGCGGGGCCGAGTCCCCCGAGGACGCGCTCGCGTCTGCGCAGGCCGCGGTCAAGTGACGAGGGCCCGATGAAGCAGACGACCCATCCGCCGGACCGCCCGTCCGCGCACGTCCGGACCGGGGCGGCCACCGCCGCCCCGCCCCCGGCCCCCGCGCGCGCACGGCGCCGTCCGACCTCCCCGCAGTGGGCCGCCTGGGGATTCCTCGCCCCGGTGACCCTCTACCTGGTCCTCTTCTACGCCTATCCGCTCTACCGCAACCTCGACCTCAGCCTGCGCGACTACACCGTCCGCTCCTTCGTCCAGGGCAACGCGCCCTTCACCGGCATCGAGAACTACCGGACCGTCTTCGACGACCCGACCTTCGCCCCCGCCCTGCTCCACACCGCGGTCTTCACCGTCGTCTGCCTGGTCTTCCAGTACGCCATCGGCCTCGCCCTCGCGGTCTTCTTCACCCAGCACTTCCGGCTGTCGGCGACCCTGCGGGCCCTGTTCCTGGTGCCGTGGCTGCTGCCGCTGATCGTGTCGGCGTCCACCTGGTCGTGGATGCTCAACAGCGACTCCGGCATCGTCAACGCCGCCCTGCACGCCCTCGGCATCGCCCCGGTGAACTGGCTGACCTCACCGTCCTGGTCGCTGACCTCGGTGATCATCGCGAACATCTGGATCGGCGTCCCCTTCAACCTGGTCGTTCTCTACAGCGGCCTGCAGTCCATCCCCGCGAGCCTGTACGAGGCCGCCGCCCTCGACGGCGCGAACGCCTGGCAGCGGTTCTGGCGCATCACCTTCCCGCTGCTGCGCCCGGTGTCCGCGATCACCCTTCTCCTCGGCCTGATCTACACGCTCAAGGTCTTCGACATCATCTGGATCATGACCAAGGGCGGCCCGGCCGACTCGTCGACCACCTTCGCCACCTGGTCCTACCAGCTCGGCTTCGGCAATCTCCTGCCCGCCTTCGGACCCGGCGCGGCCGTCGGCAACCTGCTGGTCGTCGCCGCCCTGGTGTTCGGCCTGGTCTACCTGAAGGTCCAGCGAAAGCAGGCGCTGTCATGAACCGACGCACCGGACGTACGTGGTGGAAGACCGCCCTCGGTCTGCTGCTGACCGCGCTCATGCTCTTCCCGGTCTACTGGATGCTCAACGTGTCCCTCACCCCCGACCGGGACATGCGCAAGAGCCCACCGGACCTCGTCCCCGCCCACGGCACGCTCGACGGCTACCGTACGGTCCTCGACGAGCAGTTGCCCTATCTCGGCACCAGCCTCGTCATCGGCCTGGGAACCGTCGTCCTGACCGTCGCCCTGTCCGCTCCCGCCGGCTACGCCCTGGCCAAGCTGCGCCCACGCGGCGGCAACGTCCTGAACTTCGTGCTGCTGGCCGCACAGATGATCCCCGGCATCATCATGGCGATGGGCTTCTACGCCATCTACCTCCAGCTCGGCCTGCTCCAGTCCGTCCCCGGCCTGATCGTCGCCGACTCCACGCTGGCCGTCCCCTTCGGCGTCCTCATCTTCACCGCGTTCATGTCCGGCATCCCCGGCGAACTGCTCCAGGCCGCGAGGACCGACGGGGCGGGCGCCCTGCGGACCTTCTGGTCCGTCGTCCTGCCGATGAGCCGCAACGCCGTCGTCACGGTCTCCCTGTTCGCGTTCCTGTGGTCCTGGTCCGATTTCGTCTTCGCCGGCACCCTCGTCAACGGTGGCGCCCACGAGCCGATCACCCTCGGCATCTACCACTACATCGGCAACAACAACCAGGAGTGGAACGCCATCATGGCCACCGCCGTCGTGGCCTCACTGCCCGCCGCGGTCATCCTCGTCCTGGCCCAGCGCTACGTCGCCGCCGGTGTGACCGCCGGGGCCGTCAAGGACTGACCCCTTCCGCCCTCCCCGTCACGACCGAGCCGCCTGCGTGCCGGCCGGCCCGTGACCCCTGCACGAGAAACGAGTCAGCTTCATGACCGCCGTCCGATCCGGCCCGGCCTTCTCCGTCCACGACATCCCGTTCAGCACCCGTGGGTCCTGGTTCGACATCTCACCCGTGGTGGCGGAGAAGACCTATGCCGAGGACCTCCACCTCGTCTCGCACCAGAACGGCATGCACGCCGTCCTGCGCCTCGTGCCCCTCGGCGCGGCGACGGGCGAGCGGATCGAAGCCCGCGTCGAGACCACACCGGGTCTGCTCAGCTGGATCAGCGCGGGCGGACGCATCGACCTCTCCTACGAGTCGCCCGACACCGTACGCCTGCGGGGGAGTGGCCTGGGCATCAGCGTCGACGCGGCCGCGCAGACCCTCACCCCGTTCAGCGGAACGTACTTCTTCCGCGACCCGGCCGCGGACGCGCACGTGTTCACGTCCTACGAGACCGGACGCCGCTACCGCGTCACCGTGCTGTCCGGCACCGCCGCCGGGACGCCCGGCACCCAGACCCTGGGCAGTGGCCTCCGTGGCCTCGCCATGGCCGCGGAGGCGGACGGATACTGGGAGATCGCGATCGAGGAACTCGACACCGCCCGCCCGCCGTACACGTCCTCGGCGACGTTCGACGCGATCGTCGAGTCCGCACGGACCTCGTTCGCGGACTTCGTCGACCAGGTGGCTCCGTGGCGCTCGTCCGACACCCCCGCCGCCGAACTCGCCGCCTACGTCGTCTGGTCGGCGACCGTACGCCCCGCGGGGCTGGTCACCCGGCCCGCCGTGCTGATGTCCAAGCACTGGATGGACAAAGTCTGGAGCTGGGACCACTGCTTCAACGCCCTGGCCCTCGCACCCGGCTGCCCCGACCTGGCCCTCGACCAGTTCGCCCTGCCCTTCGACCACCAGGACGACAGCGGCGCCCTGCCCGACTCCGTCACCCACTCCGAAGTCCTCCACAACTTCGTCAAACCCCCCATCCACGGCTGGACCTTCGGCCACCTGCGCCGCCGCCTTCCCACACCTCCCGGCCCCGCCGAGCTCGCCGAGACCTACGACCGGCTGGAACGCTGGACCGACTTCTGGCTCACCGCACGGCGAGCACCCGGCGCCGACCTGCCCCACTACCAGCACGGCAACGACAGCGGCTGGGACAACGCCACCACCTTCGACCCCGAGCGGGTGATCGAAACCGCCGACCTGGCCGCCTTCCTCGTCCTCCAGCTCCGCGAACTGGCCCACCTGGCCACCGCATTGGACAAGCCTGACGAGGCACGCCGGTGGACACACAAGGCCGAGGAGACGCAGGCGGCGCTGCTCGACCAGCTCTGGGACACGGACAGGTTCGTCGCCCGGGGAGCCGACACCGGGGACACCTGGAGCAGCTCCAGCCTCCTCGACCTGATGCCCGTCGTGCTCGGCGAGCACCTGCCCGGCCACGTCAGCAGCACGCTGGCCGACCACATCAAGGCACACCTCACGCCGTACGGCCTCGCCACCGAACTGCCCACCTCACCGCACTACCTCGCCGACGGCTACTGGCGCGGCCCCATCTGGGCCCCCGCCACCGTCCTCATCGAGGACGGCCTGCGCCGCGCCGGCCACGAGCGCCTCGCGGACGACATCAGCGCCCGCTTCCGCGCCCTGTGCGAAACCCACGGCTTCGCGGAGAACTTCGACGCCCTCACCGGAACGGGCCTGCGCGACCGCGCCTACACCTGGACCGCCAGCAGCTATCTGCTCCTCGCCGAAGCACACGCCCACCGAGACGCCCGCTGACCGGCCGTCTCCCGCACACCCCCCGGCGGCACCTTCGAGCTGCTTCCGCACGACCTGTGGGGCGCGGACGGAATCACCACCCAGGGCTCCTGTGGAACGAGCCCGACGGCAGCGGAGGGGGGCCTCACAGGCCAAGTGCCCTCGGCCACCAAGACCAACCAGATCTGGCGGCTTCAGGGCACAGCCTGACACGGGATGGATCCACTTCTGACAGCGTCAGGGCAGGGCCTCTTGGCCGGTCGGGATGGCGATCCCGACCGAGCAGCACCAGGAGGCCCTGTGCCGTGGACCGGCCGACTCTCGGGCGGGTGGTGGAGCTGTTCCTCCTCCCGCAGCAGCGCGGCCGTATCCCGCCCTGCGCTGTCAGTTGCTGCTCGTGTCCTCGGTCTGTGCCTCGGCCTGGGTACCGTCAGCCGCCTGAGCGGCGGGCGCGGTGTAGAAGACGGACCTGCCCTGCCTGGAGCGCTCGGCCTGGCTCTTGGCCACGAGTCCCTCGAGCGTGACCCGGACGACCTTGGCCGCGATGTCGCGATGGGGGTGGGCCTGGCCGAGCGCTGCGGAGATCTCCGCAGCGGAGCGCGGTTCCTTCTGTTCGGCGAGGTGACGGCGGATGAGCTCGACGAGGGTGGGCTCGGCCGCCTTGGCGGTGCCTGCCGTCTTGGCCGCCGCCTTCCTTCCCGCCCGCTTCGCCGGCGCGGCGGTGGACTTCTGCGCCTTCTGCTTCCCGCCGGCCGCGGCGCCGGCCTTCTTCCGCCGCGGAGAGGGCACCACGGCAGCCGCGGAGTCGGAAGCGGACTCGGCCTGCGTCGCGGTGATGCCGAGTGCCTGCTGCATGCTCACCAGCACGCCGTGGTCGCGCTGCAGAGAGGCGAGCTGTTCCTGAAGGGAGGCGATCTCCGCGCTGACGCGTTCCTGCTCCTTGACGTTCGCGTCGAGGTCGCCGGTCACCTGGGTGATGTACTGCGATGCCAGTTCGGTGGCGGGGGTTGTTGTCTCGGACATGGCGCTGACCTTTCCTCGGCGTGGGAGGCGTGCTGCGGATGGGGCCCGTCGGGAGACGGGGCCTCGGCGACCCGGTGGGACGCCGCCTGTGCCGCAATATGCCTCGGTGTAGTGATGGTACGGACCGATGGAGCCAGTTGTTCCGGCTTGGGCCGACTCCCGTGACAACTCCGCCCGGCCGAGCCGCCCACGCGCCTGCTCAAGGTGCGCCGTCGGGGGAGCGAACTGCAGGCGAGCACCGGCCTGTCGCCACCTCACCGACAGGATCGGAGCCAGGACGGAGTCCCGCTCCACCGAAACCGCCATCACCCTGCGGGAAGTGAAGCAACTCACCTATGAACTCGGCCGCTGACGCCCAGCGAGCGGATCCGCGAGGAGGATGCTCAGTGGAGCCAGACTCGTTGCCCTCGATGTCCTGCATCAGGACCGAAGGTGACTTGGAACTGCTTGATCGACGACATAGGCGCACCATGGCAAGGGGGCCCCGCAGCTGTGTCCCGTGTCGTGCGGTCAAAAGCGGCCGGCTGTTCAGGTTCGGGGTGAGACGCCCAGGAACCGGTGGAGGGAAGTCACCATGCTGGTGACGAAAGCGTCGCGGGTCGGGTCGTCGACATGGTCCAGGGACAGGTAGGGGTTGAGGTCTTCCAGTTCGACCAGGAGGAGGTCGCCCTCCTGGGTACGGCATGCGTCCACGCGCTGGATTCCGTGATCGAGGGTGTTCCAGTCGATGAAGCGGCGGGCGAAGCCGAGGTCGGCTTCCGTGGGCCGGTAGGGCTCAAGGACCCAACGCCGGTCGGGGTCAGGGGCGTACAGGGCGTACTGGAAGGCGTCGTCGACGTAGTAGAACGACACCTCGTAGAGGAAGTCGACGCGGGGCTGGACCAGGATGTCGCCATGGGCGAGGCCGTCCAGCTGGTCCCGGGAGACGAACGTGAGACCGATGGAGTCCGCGCCTGCTTTGGGCTTGACCGCGTACTGGTCGCTCGCGGGCAGCAAGCGGAAATCCTGGGGCCGGTCGACGGTGGGGATGACCGGGTATCCGGCTGCCGTCAGGTCCAGCAGATACTGCTTGCCGGCCATGTCGGCCCGGCCGGACAGCGGGTTGTAGACCCGGGTGCCGCGCACTGCGGCCTGGTTCCGGAAGGCGTCGTACTCCTCCTGATAGTGGAGCACGGGGCCGCTGTTGCGGACCACGACCGCGTCGAAGGCGTCCATGAGAGCGGCGGCGTCCAGCGGGTGGCACAAGGCGATGTCGAAGTCGTTCCGCAGCCGCGACGACAGGAGGATGTCCTCGTCGCAGTAGCGCCGCCCCCGGGCCTGGTAGGCGAGATCGGTCACGAACAACACGCTGGGGCGGCCGGGCACGGGGGCATCTCCTGGGTCGGTGACCACCAATCTACCCACCCCGCCGGACACCAGGTTGTGCCGAGCCCGCCCGGACTGTCGTGTGCGTCGACTCGACCACGGTGCGGAGCACCGGCACGCAACGCGGGCCCCGAGGCTGCCTGGAGTGCCGGGCCCCGAGGTCGCCTAGAGTGCCGGTGGGGTAGCTGGCTCGGCATCGAGGCGCGCGAGACTGTCGTTCACCCACCTGCGGTCGTCTTCGTGCAGAGCGCCGTCCTGGCTGAGTGCTTCGAGGACCGTTGAGCCCTTCTCAGCGTCCAGAGCTGCCAGCGTGCCCGCGGCCCAGACCCTGTCGTAGCCGACGAGGGTGGTGTCGAGGGCCAGGGCTCCCAGGAGTTCGACCGCGCCGGAGCCCAGCACGCGGACATAGGCGTGGGCCGCGCGGACGCGGTGAGCGGGGTCGAGTCGGGGATCACGGGCGAGCGTTTCGAGCGGGTCGGCAGCGTCGGGACCGGTTGTTTCGAGCAGGACCGTCGCGGCCTGGAGGCGGTGCGTCTGAATCAAGGGCGGGGGCAAGGGCGAGGAGCCGCAGCAAGCCGATGCCGCCGGACTCGTCGTGTGCGCGTAGTTTCTCGGCCGCCCACGTGCGGGTCTTTCCGGGGAGGTGGGTGTCCCGGCCGAGGTGATCCAGCAGTGCGGTTCCACGAGTTCTGTCAGCGGCCAGGAGTTTCTCCGCGGCCCAGACGCGGGCCTGCGGATCGAGGGAGCGGTCGGCACCCAGTGCTTCCAGCAGCGCGGACAACGGTCGTCAGTGCGGTCGACGAGTGCTTGTGCCGCGTAGGTGCGCGCGCCGCTCTGGAGCGCTGAGTCGCTCGCGAGCTTGTGGAGCAGGTCGGTGCCTTGGGGGCCGACGAGGCTGATGAGCGCTTCGGCCGATGTGACGCGACGGGACGGGGGCGCGGCAGGGTCGTCGGCCACTGACCGGAACCGCTGGGTGGCGATGGCGACCGCATGCCCGGGAAGCGAGGTGCTGAGCAAGGCGAGATCCGCGATGAGGGCGCAGCCGTCCATACTGGAGCGGGAGGCCAGCCGGGCAAGGATCGAGGCGATGGCTCCGGAGTCTGCCGCCGGTGCGACCTCCAGGAGGAACCCGGCGTAGGAAACGTCGACTTGGCGCGGAACCCGGTAGCGAGTGGCCCATCCCGGCAGAAGTCCCCGCCGTGGACGCAAGAGGTTCCGCAGGGAACGCGAGGCCGCTTCGGGCGTGCGCGTGGCACAGTGCTGGACGCCCGTGGCCAGACGGGTGCGCAGCAGACTGGACTTGCCTCCGCCGGGCCCGGCCAGCACAACGCACATCTGGCAGTCCATCAGCACCCGGTCCGCGGGCAGCAGACGGGACGGGCCTTCGGCCTGGTCTCTTCTCGCGTCGACCCACTGCCGCAGGTACACGGAGGCCAGCGGAGGCATCATTGCCGACAGGACCCCGGGGGTAGGGGTGCTCCCGGGCGGCTCGACGGCCGCGTTCAAATAGTCGTCCAGGTGGCGGCTGCGCCGATCGGCCTGCTGGCGCAGCCTGGGAGGACGGCCAGCGCGTCACCGGAGATGTGCAGGGCGGCTGCGAGCCGGTCCAGGGTGTCGGCCGAGGGCACACTCGACGGGCGGTTATCACCCTGGTGGCGGGGCTTCTGATCCGCCTCGTCCGACGACCCCGCCACGCGCCGGCCGACCTCGTGCGTACCGTCCGTGACCTGATCACACTGCGCATGATCCTGCGGGACACGGCGCCGGACGAGCGTGCCCCGCTCGTCGCGGCCCACCGCGCCTGGCGCAGCCAACCAGCGGTGCGCCGCCGCGCACCGATCCGGCCAACCGACCCTCGCAACCCTCGATCCCGTACCTGAGCGCGGTTTCCGTACGGGTCTCGGGCCGGTGCGGGCGTGGTGCCTCACCGGCCCTTGCGCTGCCCGGAGGATGGTGGAGAGCGGTCTACGGTCCCTGACCGCCCTCCACCACCGAATCAGAACGCATAGCGCACGCGCAGCCACGGCGCGTGGCGCTCGATCAGGGCGCGCAGGGTCTGCACCGCCTCCCCCTTGACCGTGTTGCGGTAGCGGAGGTTGAGGGCGCCGTTCTCGGAGCGCTTGGCCTGTTGGAGTTCCGGTCGCCACATGGTCTCCTCGGCACGGGGATGCCAGCCGAGGTTGACCTCATGCAGCTCCCGGTTGTGGGTGAGCATGATGACCTCCGCCGCCGCCTGCTGTTTCACCCGCCAGGGCAGGACGTCGTCGAGGTGGATGAGCAGCTCGGCCCAGGCGTCCTGCCAGCCGGGCCGGACGACCACGGGCGAGAGGTTGAAGTGCACCTCGTACCCCGCATCCAGAAAGTCCGCCGCGGCGCCGATACGCTCGGCGACGGGCGAGGTGCGCACATCGAGCAGCCGGGCGTCGTCCGGCGGCATCAGCGAGAACCGGATGCGGGTGCGACCACGCGGGTCGAGGGCCAGCAGGTCGGGGTTGACGAACTTGGTGGCGAAGGACGCCTTGGCGGTGGGCCACTGCCGGAAGGCGTGCACCAGATCCGCGGTGTTGTCGCAGATCAGTGCGTCCACCGAACAGTCGCCGTTCTCCCCGATGTCGTACACCCACGCCTGTGCATCGCACTGGTTCGGCTCGGGCTTGCGGCCCTGCCGCGCCACGTGCCGGGCGAGGTGGGCGATGATCCGGTCGATGTTGGTGAAGACGGTGATGGGGTGGCGTACCCCTTGCGCCGGGGCACGTAGCAGTAGGCGCAGGCCATGGCGCAGCCGTTGGAGGGGCCGGGGGCGATCCAGTCCGCCGACCGGCCGTTGGGGCGTGTGGTGAGGGTCTTCTTCTCACCGAGGACCAGTGTCTCGCCCTTGATGCGCACCCAGCGCTCGATATTGCCCTCGTTGCCGTGCAGCCCGGGGATGCGCCAGTGGGACTCCACCATGGTCACCCGCGCGTCGGGGAACCGGGCGCTGATCTGCTTCCCGCGCGGGGACGCGGCAGCGGCGGGCTCGGCGTAGATCTCCCGCACGGGCAGCAGCCGGCGGGCGGCGGCGGAGGTGCGGAAGGAGGCGCGCCGGTCGGTAGTGGCGGCTCGAGGGGCGAGGGCGTCGAGCCCGAACAGTGCGTCGGAGTCCTCGTCCGGGCTGCCGGACGGGTGGTGCATGAGTGCTCCCGTACGGATTGATGCGAGGGGACGAGAGGGCCCCCTCACTTAACTGTACGGGGCACACATCGCCGCCGCGTCTTGCGCGCACGAAGATCGACCAGGCGGCGTGAAATCGATCGTGATGTGGTCGAGCAGCGATGCCGGAGCCGTGTCCGCTACGACGCGGCCACGATTTGGCCGGCCGTGACCTGGGGCGGCTGGGGGAGCAGAGCGGCGAGGCGGTCTCGTACGAAGTCCCTCGCCCTGTCGGTCGACTCCTCGGCGCCGTACCGGTCCTGGAAGACACCCGTCGACACCATCACCCCGCCCCCGGCGTCGACCCAGTAGTAGGCCACGAATCCCTGGACCTGGCGAAGCAGAGGAATGAACTCCTCGTTCACCCGCCGCCCGGCCTCGGCCGGATCGGTCACCCCTTCGTACCGGCGAATCACTGCGTACATGGCCTGGCTTCTCCTGCCTCACGACACCGTCTTGTGCGCAGACGAGGTACCCGGTGCGGGACGTGAGGCGTGCAGCAGGCGGGCGAAGATCACCGGAAAAGTCCCCTAGGTGGATGCATACGGGACACTCGGCCGGGTTCCGGCACCGGCATGTCCCACTTGATGATCGCGCGGGGTACAGAGGCCGCCATGGCGGCTTCCGGGCCCGCCACGTGCACTTTCGGCGGCAACATCCTCGAGGTGGGGACTAGCTCCCGCCGCCTTCCTCAGGCCAAGGCCCGTCGAACAGGAGACTGATCGCTGCGGCGGCGTCCGTACTCGAAGCAGGCGAGGTGCCGTCGCGCCGGAAACCGGTCTCGTCCTGACCTTCCGATCGGCAGGAGCCGTGCCCGCCCCCGACTTTACGGCATCCGTACGCGCTTGGTACGCGAAACGTGCGCTCCACGTTAGGGTTGCGAGGCAGGAGGTGCTGCATGTCCGAGCTGTTCGACGCGGTCGACGCGCTCATCGCGTCCCGCTCCCCGCTGCCGCCCCCGGCGGAACGCAAGCGGCTGCGCCAGGCGCACGGCCTGACGCTGGACGAGGTGGCCGCCGCACTGCAGGTGCGGCGCGCGACGGTCAGCGGCTGGGAGGCCGGCAAGACCGAGCCGCGGCCGCCGGAGCGCGACGCATACGCCCGTCTGCTCAAGCAGCTCGCCCAGCTCTACCCCGCCAACGCTCCGGTACCCGCTGAGGAAACGGCGGTCCCCGAGACACCTGCCGTTCCGGCCGCTCCTGTGCCATCGCTGCCGGAACCGGCCGATACCCGCACCGCACCCACAGGCCCGGCCACGGACCATGCTCCCGGAAACACTGCACGCCGCCCCGCCGGCCCTAGGGCTGTACCGCGTGCGGCGGCCACGGTCGGGCCGACGTCGCGGCGCCCGACCGCGCGCAAGGCCGCCCCCGCAGGCACCACCGCGGACGGCGCCGATCCCCGGTTCGACCACGGCCCGCTCGCGGTCGTCGACGTCGACGCAGATGGTCAGGTGCTGGCGTACTGCGTCGGCGGCCTGGTCCTGGACGTGCCCGCCAAGTCACTTCCCGCGCTGGTGGAGTGGACGCTTGACCAGGGGAGGCTCGGTCAGCCGAAGCTGTCGGGGCCGGGCAAGGACGCCGACCCACTGATCGTGCTGACCGGGGTCGCGTGTGAGCGCTACGGCCTGCCCGTCACGCTCACCCAGCAGGAGCGCCTGGCCGGGCGGCTGCCGGAAGGCCACAAGGTCATCAAGCAGCTGACCCGCGCCAACTGGCAGCTGACCAAGCGCGGTCTCGGGCCATGGGCACGGATCTACCGCCCCGCGCAGGGCGCGGAGCGATCCTGCGTGCAGTTGTGCATCCCGTCGTGGGACGCGCTCGACACCCGGCACTGGGCCAACGCCGGGCAGCTGCCGCCGGCAGACCTCGCCCGGCTGCTGGGCACCTACGCGGCCCGGGTGATGACGCCGCGCGGATCGACCGCCGTGACCGGCCTGGAACTGATGACCGCACTGCACCCGCCGACCCGCGCCTCCGAGCCCGATGCCGACGGCCGACGGCACTCCGAGCACAACCCCGGCTCGCTGGGAAAGGAACCGGTGGACTGCGCGCCGTGCGAAGCCCCCGACGGGCACCCGCTCCTGAAGGACCTGCCTCGCTTCCACCACCGCACCCCGGCTGAGGTCCTGGTGGAAGAGGCGTACGACTGGGCGCGCCCGCTCACCGACGCCGAATGCCTTCGCCGCCACCTGGTGGGCATCGACGTGAACATGGCCTTCGCCGCCGGCGCCAACGGCCTCACCGTCGGTCTGGGCGCACCGACCCACGTCAAGAACCCCGTCTTCGATGCGAAATTGCCCGGCTCCTGGCTGGTCGACCTGAGCCACGTCGACCTCTCCCGCGTGAAGCTCGCAAAGGAATGGACGGACTTGGACGGCGATCTGCTGCCCAGCCCGTTCACGCCGAAAGGCGAACGCCCGACAGGGCCCGCCTGGTACGCCACGCCGACCGTGGCGTACGCGGTGGAGCTCGGCTACGACGTACGCCCGCTCGAGGCATACGTCCGCCACGACAACGGCCGCTACCTGGACGCCTGGTACAACCGGCTGCGCGACGCCTACCTCGCCACGATGGCCGACCTCGGAGTGGGCGCGGACCTGCCGCCGGCCGAATTCCTCGCGGCGATGGAGGGCTACCGGCAGCGTGACCCTCAGCTGGCGATCGTGGTGTCCGCGATCAAGGCGACCGTGAAAGGCGGCATCGGCAAGCTGCGCGAGCGCCCGCGCGGCGAGGGCTGGAAGCCCGGGCAGCCGTGGCGGGCCCTGGCTCGGCCCACCTGGCGCCCGGACATCCGTGCCGCTGTCATCTCCCGGACCCGGGTCAACATGCACCGCAAGATCGTCAAGCACGCCGCCTTCACCGGGCAGTACCCGGTGGCCGTCCTCTCGGACTGCGCCGTCTACGCATCCGACGGGCCGTCGCCACTGGACTTCCTGCCCTACCGGGACGGCAAGCCGCTGCCGGGCGGCTTCAAGCTCGGAGTGAACCCCGGGCTGGTCAAGCACGAGGGCACCCAGAGCGTGCTGTGGGGCGAGGGCGTACGCGAACAGTTCAACGCCCCCGAACTCAACCTCGCCCGGTACATCAAGGACGGCACCGTCACCGACCAGGACACCGGAGAGTAGGTAGAGCGCGATGAGCCTGTTCGGCAACGGCCTGGAGGCCGCGGTGCACAAGGCATTCACCCGCCCCGCGCCCAAGAGCGCGCCCGCGCAGATGCGTTACCTGGTCAGGCAGCTCAAAGGCACCAAGGCGGTTGCCCAGATGCTGCGCATCTCCCAGCGCACCGTCGAGCGCTACGTAAAGAACCAGATCAGAAAGCCCCGCCCCGATCTCGCCGCCCGCCTGGAGGCCGAGGTGAAGAAGCGGTGGCAGCCGCAGATCCGCGCCAAGGCACGGCAGCAGGCAGCCACCACCAGCGGCATCATCATCGACACCCGCGCCCGGATCGGCTACACCGCCCCGATCGGCACGACGGACGAGGACCGGCTCCGGCACCTGACGGTAGCGCTGCCGCCCCACCACGCCGCCCGCCTCTTCAACGCCCAGGAGCAAGGAGCCACCGAACAGCAGCTCCAGCAGATCGCCGCCGAAGCACTCAAAGAGGTGTACTTCCAGGACGGCGGCCGCCGCGCCGGCGACCTGGAAGAGGTCCGCTTCACCGACATCGAGCACCTCGAGTTCGACCTATGACCCAGCGTCGCCCGAGAACCCCGGGGCAGGCCGCATGACTACCGCGTACCGGCGCCGGCGGCGGGCTGTCCCGTAACTGCTGGTCACCCCGGGCGGCAGGCCCACTGCGGTCCCGTGGTCAGCCGAAGATGAGCCCGACGTCCTTGCCCGAGCAGAACCTCATGACGGTGACCAGTTGGCTGAGGTCATCGAGGCGCCGTAGGAGCACGGGATCACTGTCATCGCGTCGCTGCTGGTCAAGAATTGCTTCCAGCCGAGGCAGCATGGCCACGCATTGAGCGGGCGTGAGGTCACCTTCGTCGTCTGGATGGTCGAGCAACGGTGTCAGCGTGGTCGAGACGCTGCACCACGGCCGGTCTCCGCCGAAGCCGTCCATCTCGGCGAGCGTGAATCCCTCGACCTCGGCCAGCCACTGCCGGAACAAGCTGAAGCCGAAGTAGGACCAGGAGATGTCCGGGCTCGCCCCGTCATCGTCTCCTGGGGAAAGCATCAGTCCCATCTCGTCCCCTTGTTCACCCGGAGCCCAGGATCAGTCAGGGGCGGGAGTCTCGGCAACTGAAAAATCTGCCCCGAGAACACCGCCTGTGATCCACTGCCGCTCGTGCCGTTGCTGATGCTGGACCTCGACAACACCCTGGTCGACCGCGACGCCGCCTTCCGCGACGCTGTCACCACATTCCTCGCCGAGCACCGCCTGCCCGGCACCGACCTCACGTGGGTGATGACCATCGACGCCGGCGGCTACACCGCCCGCCACGATGTCGCCGCGGCTATGACCGACCGATACCGGGACATGGTGTCCGCCACGGCCGTCCACGCCCTGCTCGACCATGGCGCCGCCCATCGCGTCGTGCTGACGACCCCCTCCCGTGAGGCCCTGGACAAGGCCCGGGCCGACGGCTGGACCTGCGTGATCGTCACGAACGGCCGCACCGCCCAGCAGGAAGCCAAGATCCGCCACACCGGACTAGATCAACTCGTCCAGGGCTGGGTGATCTCCGAGACGGTCGGCCACAAGAAGCCCGAGCCGGAGATCTTTTACGCTGCGGCGGATGCCGTCGGAGTGCCACTCACCGGCGCCTGGGTCATCGGCGATTCCGCTCATGCCGACATCGGCGGCGCGAACGCACTCGGGCTTCGAAGCGTGTGGGTGTCGAACGGGCAGCGGTGGATCCAGAACGCCTACCGACCCACTCATTTGGCCGAGGACGTCGCCTCCGCGATCGACTACGTCATCAGTGCGCCGAGATAGGGCACGACCAACCGGGTTCGACCCGGTACAGCCGGTGATCTTCGCCATCCAGTTGGGTCTGGCGGCGATGTCCGCGACTCTCGTCGACCACTGGTCACGCGAGGGCATCTCCTACGCCCTGCGCTCCGGAGACATCGCAGGGCATGCCGCCGCACGCCTGGTCACCGCAGCCGACGAGACGAAGGCACGCGCCGCCGACCAGTACGAACGGCACATCGACAGCGTCCTCGGCGTTGAAATGAGCGCCAGCCGCTCACTGGTGAAGCTCTTCACCCGCAACCCCGGCCTCGCCCACACAGCCCTCACCCGCCTGCCACCGGCGTGGCACCATCTCGACTCCTGTATCGCCGGCCGCACCAGCGTCGCCAGGATCATGGCCACGCCTGTGGGGCGCGCGACCGCCGCGCTGACCGCACGGCTTCCCTGCCGCTGAAGGACTCCACCCGGTAGGCGCGACCCTGACCACGGCCTGCCGTCTTACGGGTGTCTTACGTCCCCTGGGCAGCGCCCTCCCGGCATCGGGAGGCCTCCTACGGTGACCGGATGACATCCCTCCCTGCCCTGCGCACCATGGCACTGGTGACCGTCGCGCCCCTGCTGCTGGCCGCCGCGGGTGTGATGCACCCGAGACACCTCACCGCGGCTGCGGCGGACCACTGGGCCGTACTGCACATCGCCCTGTTGCCCGTCTTTCCCTTCCTGGCACTCGGCTTGGTCCTCCCGCTGTGGGGGAGGCCGCGCCGCGACATCGAGGGCGCTCTGACCGTGCTCGCATGGGCCGGCTCACTCTGTTACGCCGCGTACTACGCCGGACTCGACGCCGTGGCCGGGATCTCGGCCGGCGTGGTGGTCGGCCACGGTGTCCACGGGGCGGCCGGGGGGCTGTTCGCGACCGGTGACGAACTGGGCCGGGCGGGTGTATGCGGGCTGGCCGTGGCCGTACTCGCCACGTGCGCGCTGCTCGGGCGCCGCCACGGCATACGGGTGCTGCCGGGTGGAGCGATTCTGCTGGCCGCCTGCTGGTCGTTCTGGGACAGTCACATCTTCTGGCCCCGAGGCGTGTTCACCATGCTCGGTTTCGCCCTGGGCTTCGCTCTGCTGACCGTGGCGACCTCCGGCGGCGGCCACGATGCGACGCTCCGGAAAACGCCTGCGAATCCCTGACGTCCCGGCAGACCGGCCGGCGGCTGCGTGGTCGGGCAGGTTGACGGCGGAGGAAGCCGGTTCGCTGCCCCCGCGGGGTTCCGCCCCCCGGGGGCAGCCCTGTTCCTGGTGACGGTCGGCACGGGGCGATCTCACCCCGTTGGCCGATAAACCGCATTCAACTGATTGTCACTGCTTCGAGGTAAGCATCTCGTCTCCCCGGTGGATGCGGCACGCTCAGCGGTTAGCTTTCTGCAGGTGAACGGATCGGATCCCTGTGGTCCCTCCCGCTCGTTGCCCGCTCCTCCCTGTCTCCCGGTCGGCGCACCCGTGTGCGCCGGACGTCCCGTCGTGCAAGGAGAAACTCCCCCCGATGACCGTCGACAGCATCCCGGAAGCTCAGACCACACCCGTCGCGGCGCAGCAGTCCCTGAGTACAACCGCCGCCCGCAACCTCGCCACCACCACCAAGTCCGCCCCGCAGATGCAGGAGATCACCTCCCGCTGGCTGCTGCGGATGCTGCCCTGGGTCGAGGCCAAGGGCGGCGCCTACCGGGTCAACCGGCGGCTGCGCCATACCGTCGGCGACGGGCGCATCGAGTTCGTCCAGGAGGGCGCCACGGTCCGGGTGATCCCCCGGGAACTCGGTGAGCTGGCACTTCTGCGCGGATTCGAGGATGTGGACGTCCTCACCGCCCTGGCCGGCCGCTGCACGCAGCGCGACTTCGCGGCGGGCGAAGTCCTCGTCGAGCGCGGCAGCCCCGCGGACCGGATCCACCTGATCGCCCACGGCCGGGTCGGCCAGACCGCGGAAGGCAAGTACGGCGGAGAGATCGCCATCGCGGTACTCGCGGACGGTGACCACTTCGGTGAGCACGCCCTGCTGGACTCCGACGCCCGCCACGACTGCACGGTCACCGCCGAGACCTCCGGCACCCTCCTCACCCTCTCCCGCGCCGACTTCGCCGCCGTCCAGGCCTCCGCGCCCAGCCTTCAGGCACACGTCGACAAGTTCAGCTCCCGCACGCGGCAGCGGCAGAACAAGCACGGCGAGGCCGAGATCGCCCTGTCGGCCGGCCACGTCGGCGAGGCGGAACTGCCAGGCACCTTCGTCGACTACGAACAGAATCCGCGCGAGTACGAACTCTCCGTCGCACAGACCGCTCTGAGGATCCACACCCGGGTCGCCGACCTCTACAACGGTCCGATGAACCAGACGGAGGAGCAACTCAGGCTCACCGTCGAGGCCCTGCGGGAGCGTCAGGAACACGAGCTGATCAACAACCGTGAGTTCGGGCTGCTGCACAACGCCGACTTCAAGCAGCGCATCCAGCCCCGCTCCGGCCCACCGACCCCGGACGACATGGACGACCTGCTCTGCCGTCGGCGCGGCACCAAACTGTTCCTCGCCCACCCCAGGACCATCGCCGCCATCGGACGCGGATTCAACGCCTGCGGTCTCTACCCCGACCATGTCGACCTCGGTGGACAATCCGTGCCCGCCTGGCGCGGGGTCCCCATCCTGCCCTGCAACAAGATCCCGATCAGCAAGGAGCAGACCAGCTCCATCATCGCGATGCGCACCGGCGAGGAGAACCAGGGCGTCATCGGCCTGCGGCAGACCGGGCTGCCGGACGAGTACGAACCGGGGCTCTCGGTTCGGTTCACGGGCATCAACGAACAGGCGATCATCTCCTACCTCGTCAGCACCTACTACTCCGCCGCGGTGCTCCTGCCCGACGCCCTCGGCGTGATGGAGAACGTGCAGATCGCCCCCAGGCCGCGCTGAAGCCCTGATCCGCGCGGCAGGCCCACGCCCTGCCACCCCCGCGCACGACGGAGCGCCCACCCCACCGCAGCAAGGAGCCGCCGATGCCCGACTCCGGGCCCCTCGGAACATCCCACCCCGGGCAGCGGCCGACGCCGCCGACAGCCGCACCGGACGCCCCCACGCCGCTGATCCCCGACCTTCCGGTCACGCCGACGGCCTCCGAATTTCTGGCGGCACTGCATCCGCCGGTCAGGATCCCCGACCCGCCGCGGCCCCCGGCGGCCGACTCCGCAGGACGGGACACGCCCGACGTCACCGAGGCCGGCTCCGCCCTCCAGCGGATCCTGCGCGGACCGACCGGACTGGGCACGACCTCGCTCTCCTTGGCCCGCCGGCACGAACCCCTGCTCCCGGACCCGGGGCCACCGGCCCCCGTCCCGCCGCCCGCCGCCGGGCGAGCCGTCCCCGGCCTCTACCACCACCCCGTCCCGGAGCCCGACCCCGTACGCGTCGAGGAGGTGAGCCGCCGGATCAAGCGCTGGGCCGAGGACGAGGTCCAGCTCTATCCCGAGGACTGGGAGGGGGAGTTCGACGGGTTCTCCGTCGGCCGTTACATGGTGGCCTGTCACCCCGACGCCCCGACGATCGACCACCTGATGCTCGCCACGCGGCTGATGGTCGCGGAGAACGCGGTGGACGACTGCTACTGCGAGGACCACGGCGGGTCGCCCGTCGGCCTCGGCGGGCGCCTCCTCCTCGCGCACACCGCGATCGACCCTCTCCACACCACCGCGGAGTACGCGCCGGCATGGCAGGAGTCGCTCGGTTCGGACGCCCCGCGCCGGGCGTACCGCAGCGCGATGGACTACTTCGTCGGCGTGGCCACGCCCTCCCAGACCGACCGCTACCGGCACGACATGGCCCGGCTGCACCTGGGCTACCTCGCCGAGGCCGCCTGGGCACAGACCGGTCACGTCCCGGAGGTGTGGGAGTACCTGGCGATGCGCCAGTTCAACAACTTCCGCCCCTGTCCCACGATCACCGACACCGTCGGCGGCTACGAACTGCCCGCGGACCTGCACGCCCGGCCGGACATGCAGCGGGTCATCGCCCTCGCCGGCAACGCGACCACCATCGTCAACGACCTCTACTCGTACACCAAGGAACTCAACAGCCCGGGCCGCCACCTGAACCTGCCGGTGGTGATCGCGGAACGCGAGCAGCTTCCCGAGCGCGACGCCTATCTGAAGGCCGTCGAGGTCCACAACGAACTCATGCACGCCTTCGAGGCCGCCGCGGCCGACCTCGCGGAGGCCTGCCCCCTGCCCACCGTGCTGCGCTTCCTCAGGGGCGTGGCCGTCTGGGTCGACGGAAACCACGACTGGCACCGCACCAACACCTACCGCTACAGCCTGCCCGACTTCTGGTAAGGAAACGGACCCTTCTGTGACCACTGAAACGACCTCCACCGCCACCGCGAAGATCCCGGCCCCGGCGACGCCGTACCAGGGGGACATCGCCCGCTACTGGAACAACGAGGCACGGCCGGTCAACCTCCGCCTCGGTGACGTGGACGGCCTCTACCACCACCACTACGGCATCGGCGCCGTGGACCACACCGCGCTCGGCGACCCGGCGCACAGCGAGTACGAGAAGAAGCTCATCGCGGAGCTGCACCGGCTGGAGTCGGCACAGGCGGAGGTTCTTCTGGACCACCTCGGCCCCATCGGGCCCGACGACACCCTCGTCGACGCCGGCTGCGGGCGCGGCGGGTCCATGGTCATGGCCCACCGCCGCTTCGGCTGCAACGTCGAGGGCGTCACCCTGTCCGCCGCCCAGGCCGACTTCGGCAACAAGCGCGCGCGAGAGCTGCGTATCGAGGACCACGTCCGCTCCCGCGTGTGCAACATGCTCGACACGCCCTTCGACAAGGGCAGTGTCGCCGCCTCGTGGAACAACGAGTCGAGCATGTACGTCGACCTCGACGACCTGTTCGCCGAGCACTCCCGCTTCCTGAGGGTGGGCGGCCGGTACGTGACGATCACCGGCTGCTGGAACCCCCGTTACGGCCAGCCGTCGAAGTGGGTCTCCCAGATCAACGCCCACTTCGAGTGCAACATCCACTCCCGCCGCGAGTATCTGCGCGCCATGGCCGACAACCGGCTCGTGCCGCAGACCATCGTCGACCTCACCCCGGACACCCTGCCCTACTGGGAGCTGAGGGCCACGTCCTCGCTGGTCACCGGGATCGAGAAGGCGTTCATCGAGTCCTACCGGGACGGCTCCTTCCAGTACGTCCTGATCGCGGCCGACCGCGTCTGAGCCCGGCCCGGTAACAGCCGGGGCCCTCACCGGCGCCCCGGCCTGCGGCCACGTCGAGCCGCCCCCCGTTCGCGAGTTGGGGGATTCACACGGAGCCGCTCGGTCGATGAGCCGCATGCGAGAATGTCGCCCGTGACCGGATTGCCTTCGTCGCCTGTCGTTGAGACCACGCCCCGTGACGGTCTGGGCCCACGTGCCGCCGCGATACTGGTGTTCGGGTCCTCAGCAGCGGTTCTGGTCGTCGAGATCGTCGCCTTGCGGCTGCTCGCTCCCTACCTGGGCCTGACCCTTGAGACCAGCACCATGGTGATCGGCATCGCGCTCACCGCGATCGCCTTCGGCTCCTGGCTGGGCGGGCACATCGCGGACCAGGTCGATCCACGGCGGCTCATCGGCCCTTCGCTGGGAGTGTCCGGAGCGGTGGTGGCGCTCACCCCCGCCGTGTTGCGCACCACCGCGGAGTGGGCACCGGCGGTGCTCTTGGTCATCGCGTCGCTGACCATCCTGGTGCCGGGTGCGCTGCTCTCCGCGGTGACGCCGTTCGTGACGAAGCTGCGTCTCACCAGCCTGGCGGAGACCGGCACGGTGGTCGGCCGGCTTTCAGGCATCGGCACCGTCGGCGCCATCGTCGGCACCGTCCTCACCGGCTTCGTCCTTGTATCGCGGTTGTCGGTCAGCGGCATACTGCTCGGCCTGGGAGCACTGCTGGTGGTCGGCTCGGCGTGGGTCGAGTGGCGAACGCGCGGGTGGCGCGGCACCCCTGCCCTGACACTCGTGGTCGCGGCCGGCGGCCTCGCCGCCACGGTCGCGCCCGGCGGCTGCGACGTGGAGACCAAGTACCACTGCGCACGGGTCGTTGCGGACCCGGACGGGGGCGACGGGCGCACCCTCGTTCTGGACGGCCTGCGGCACTCCTACGTCGACATCGACGAACCGACGCATCTGAAGTTCGAGTACGTGCGCGCCATCGCGTCGGTGGTCGATGCCGCCTTTCCGCAACGTGAACCACTTGTCGCCCACCACCTGGGCGGCGGCGGACTCACCCTTCCCCGTTACCTTGCGGCCACGCGACCTGGAACGCGAAGCCTCGTCTCCGAGATCGATCGCGGGGTCGTGCGCATCAACCACGACCAACTCGGTCTGCGCCCGGAAGCCGGTATCGACGTACGCGTCGAGGACGGCAGGCTCGGCCTGCGGCAACTCGACAGCGACAGCCGTGACCTCGTCGTCGGGGACGCCTTCGGGGGCGTCAGCGTGCCGTGGCACCTCACCACCGTGGAAGCGATGACGGATGTTCGGCGGGTGCTCAACGAAGAGGGCCTGTACGTTGCCAACCTCATCGATCACGGTGGTATGGACTTCGCACGCGCCGAAGTGGCCACCCTCGGCGAGACCTTCGAGCACGTCGCCCTCCTCGGTGAACCCGCCGACATCGGCCTGGGCCCGACCGCCGCGTCCGACGGCGGCAATCTGGTGGTGCTCGCCTCCGACCAGCCGGTCGACCTCCGCGCGATCCAAAGAGCGCTCGACGCCCGGCGAACCGGCTGGAAGATCACCACCGGCGAGGACCTCATGTCCTGGACCGGCGCTGCCCAACTCCTCACCGACGATCACGCACCGGTGGACCAACTCCTGCAGCCCTACAGTCCGCAGAGCGGCCAGTGAGTGTGCGGGGTCCACAGGGTGTACAAGCCGTAGAGGTACGTTCGAGGTCAGAGGGGACATGCCAAGCTCAGGCCAGGGACTCGAAGTACGCCTTCTGCGCGGGGTAGTAGTCCTCGAAGTCGGGCCGCGGTCCGCCCGTGCGTGCGGCGGTGAGCATGTCCAGGTAGTACTCCCAGCCCGGGCCGGTCTCGCCGAGGTGGTCTGGGGAGGCAAGGTGCTGGACCAGCCGGAGTTCGGTGGTGCCGTCGGTCTCGGCCAGCAGCAGCTCCATCGACCAGGATCCGGCCTCGTCCTCCATCGAGACGGCGAGTCGGCGCGGAGGTTCGCAGGCTTCGATCCGGAGGGGGCACCAGGGCGCCGACTCCTCGAACACCAATTGCACTTCGACGGTGCTGCCGGGCGCCGCCTGGCCGCGCCACGGGCCGAACCAGCGGGCGGTGCGCTCCGGCTCGGTGACACTCGCCCAGACGTCGTCGGCGGGGGCGCGGTAGATGCGGGTGAGGACAAGGTCGTACCCCGTTGGCGTGGGGATGAGTTGTCCGGTGGGCTCAAGCGTCATGCCATGTCCTCCTTGGGATGGCGCGCGGTGTGCCGATCGTTGGCGGGTTCAGCCCGACTGCGGTCCCGTCGGGTGCGGTAGACCTCGGTCTCCAACGCCGCCAGATGCTGTGACCAGCTGCCACGCTGGGTGTCGAACTGGATGAGCCAGGCGGCGAGATCACCCAGCCGGGAGCGGACGAGCGAGTAGCGCCTATGGCGTCCGATCTGCTGGTCCCGGACCAGGCCGCTCTCCCGCAGCACGCGCAGATGGCGGCTGACCGCGGGCCGGCTGATGGCGAACCGGGCAGCGATGTCGCCTGCCGTGAGCGGGGCAAAGCGCAACATCATCAGGATCTCCCGGCGCACCGGATCGGCGATGGCGTCGGCCACCTCGCTCAGTTCATCCACACCAGAAGCGTAACCCATAGGTTACGCGTTTCAAACCGTGCTGCCGCCCGGGTCCGCTGCTGCTGCCCGAAGGACGTGATCGCCCATGACCCCAGGGAAAGCACTGGTGGCAGCCGCGGGGCTCGCCACCGGGGCCGTCGTCGTGACGCGGGGGGCGGTCGGCGCTGAGGGGGGCGGGGCGGGGCGAGGCGGTCGCGGGTTCGTGGTACGAGTTCGCGACTGACCAGGCCTAAGGGACGCAGGTGGGCAGGACGGTGGTGAGCTGGGTCAGATGGTCGGGGCGGACGCGGATTCCGGGCAGCCAGAGGAGCTGCCCGTGATGTGTGACCTGGATCCAGATGCTGGTGTGCTTGTGGTTCTCGTCGGTGACGGTGACGCCGTTGGCGATGGTGCAGCGAGCTTGGAGGAGGTCGCGGTGCCAGACGCGGCCGGCGGAGTTGGTCGTCGTGTAGGGGCGGTAGGGGTTGTAGGCCAGGGACAGGGCGCACGTGTGCGTGCGGGGCTCCTGGCATGCCTTCTCGACGTTGTGGACGATGACGCCGGCGCTGCCGCTTGAGCTTGCGCCGGCCGCGGCGCCCTGGGCGGGCGTGGCGCCGGGACCGTTCCGCGTGGGGAGCAGAAACAGCAGGGCTGCCACGAGCGCGCCCGTGGCGACAGCGGTGAGGGCCGCTGTGACGACCCGACGCCGGGGCCACGGTCCGCGCAGCCGACGCCAGATGGCGAAGCGGGGGAGGGGCGAGGGGCCGGCGGCTTCGACGCTGCCGGTGGCGGCTGACGTCTCCTGGCCGGTGGGGTTGGCTGCTTCCCACAGGGCCCGGTACTCGGAAGGGTCTGCGCCCAACGCCCGGCACAGGTCCCGCACCACGGGCCAGGTCGGCACCGTTTCGCCGCGGAAGTAGCGGGAGAGGGAGGAGTCGCTGATCCGGACCTCAGCCTCCAGGCTGCGCAGTGGGCGCCCGGATTGCTGCTGCAGGCCGCGCAGGGCGTCTCCCAGCTTCCGTGCCGGTGCGCGGGACTCCGATGGTCGGCCGGTCATCGATCAAAGCCTTTCCGCCAGGGGTCAGCGGTGTCCCGCCGGCTGTCCCATGTCCCGGGACGGGCATGTCCCAGCAGGTCAGGACTGTATTTATCCCGACATCGGTGAAGCAACCGGGATCTGGTTGTAGGGCTGCCGTTTCCTGCGCAAACTCGGCATACCGGCTGAGCGGATCACCCCCCTGGGTGAGCGTGCCGGCACTCGTGGCCGTGCTGACGGATCTCGCACGGACCACCCCGAACCCCTACGGAAGGATCTTCACCATGCGTGTACGCACCGCACTGTCCGCCTTCGCAGCCATCACCGTGGTCGGACTGGGCAGCCTGGGCGCGGCAGTACCGGCTGTCGCCGCACCCGCCGCGGCATCCCACCGGGTGTCCGCCGTCCAGGCGGCCGACGGCCTCGACATCCACCGCGGCAAGTACATGACCCTGGGCGGCTGCCAGACCGCCGGCCAGCAGGGCATCGACCGCGGTCACTGGGACCGCTACCAGTGCGCCGAGGGCAACATGTGGCCCTGGAAGTGGAACCTGTGGACCAACCGCTGACCACGTGACGCTGCCGGTGGCCTCCTCCATTCACGCCGGAGGAGGCCACCGAAGGCCCAAGCCGCCCAAGCCGTCCGCCACTCCGTCCGTCGCTTCTCCCAGGCCGCCGGCAGGTGACCCTTCCCTGAACCGCCGGCCTCCTGGCAGCACCGCACGCCCGAGCCGGCTGCGCCTCCGGCTCCCACCCGGTGACGGTGGCAGCCGCACCGCGTCCAGGACACGCTCCTGCACGCCACCCGGCCGTCCCAGAGGCGAAGGTGCCAGAGCACATCAGCCGGCCACCGGGCCCGGCCACCAGGCCAGTCGTGCGTCCGCTGCCCGTCGACGCCATCGGCAACAACAACACCCGCCACGTCGTCATCTTCGAACGGTGGAACGACTCCTCCCACCGTTCCTACACGGCCTATGAGCAGCGCAGCGTGCACGGCACCAGCCACCGCTCGCTCACCTACGGGCTGTCCGCGGGCAGCGAGTACAAGGCCTACCGCCCCCTCCGGTACGGAAACTGACACACCTGGCCAGTGATGCTGCTGCCCTGAACGGTTCGGTGCCGTTCACCCACCGTTGTGCAAGCGGCGGATGGGTGGGTACCTGCGTTCGGCGGCCCGTCTACGACGGCCGTCCGAGCGGTGCGAGTGTGTGGAGTGGGGAGATCGAGGTGGGATTGCGCCAGGTGCGGAGCGCCCGGGCTTTTCGGGGCTGTGCCGAGATTCTGGGGGGCCGCTACCGTCTGGATGCGCTGATCGGTTCGGGTGGCTCGGCTGACGTGTACCGCGGGTTCGATCTGCGGCTGCGGCGGCCGGTTGCTGTGAAGGTCTTCCGCGCCGGTACCGGCTTCGACACGGAAGAGGCATTCCGGAGCGAGGCTGTGATCCTGGCCCGGTTGCAGCATCCGGGGCTGGTGACCGCCTTCGACGCCGGACACCATGACGGCGATGCCTTCCTGGTCATGCAGCTCATCGACGGGCGTACCCTCAAATCTCGCATCGCCCAGGGTCCCCTGTCGTGCGAGGTTGCGGCTGCGCTCGGCGCGGCATTGGCCGAGGCTCTGTCTCACGCCCATGAGGAGGGGATCGTCCATCGGGATGTCAAACCGTCCAATATCATCCTGGACTCCTCCGACCACCCCCATCTGACGGACTTCGGCATCTCCCGGCTGCTGGATGCGACCACCCGCACCGCTACCGGCACCCTGACCGGCACGGCGGCCTATCTCTCCCCCGAACAGGTGCTGGGCCGGCCCGTCGGCCGGCCCGCCGACATCTATGCCCTCGGCTTGGTCCTCCTCGAAAGCCTCACCGGTCGACTCGAATACGACGGCGGCCCTCTGGAGTCCGCCATAGCACGCCTACACCGCCGGCCCGCTCTTCCGGACTTCCTGCCCGACGGCTTCGCCACCCTCCTTCGGGACATGACCAGCCTGGAAGAAGAAGCTCGCCCCAGGGCGTGCGACTGCGCCCACGCCCTGAGCCGTCTCTCCGGAACGAGCACGGCAAACCCTGCCGCATCCGTCACCCGGCCAGTGCTCAGCGCCATACCTCCCACAGCCGCGGATCACGCCGACCGCACACACAGGAGCTCGTCGCCCACCGCCAAAACGCCCGGAAGCTCGAGCGCCTCAACAGGTCTCCCCGAGGGAGGGTCTCCCTCCGCTTCCACGCCCGGCCGCTTCCGAACGCGTGGGGCCGCGGCCGCGCTGGCCGCCCTTCTCGCCGCCGGCCTGGTGGTCACCGACGGCTTTTCACACCATGACGGCGCAGACGAAGCGGCCCCGTCCGCCCCTGATCCGGTCGCCCCCTCCATGCCTCCCGAATCGGCCGCTCACAACGATGACACGCCTTCCGCGTCGGCGACGCCGCCTTCGCGCAGCCCCTCTGTCTCCGCTCAGCCGCCGAGTCATGCCGTCCCGATGCGCAACGTTCATCCGCCCTCTGGCAGCTCAAGGCCCACCACCCACACCGCGTCCACTCCCCACACGTCCGAGCAGGCCGCGGCCGACGCAGCCGCGAAAGACAGAGCAAAGGCCCCTGACCAACCGCCGGGTCATGCCCGAAAGAACCAGAAAGGCAAGAAACCAGCACGTGCCAAGTAACAAGTAAGGGGGCAGGGAACCGGATTCCAGGCTGAGGCTGAGGACATGGGAGTCCCCGGTCGAGCTGCCGGTCCACTGAGCGTCCTCGGCCTGCCCAGCCCAGCGGTCATGCCGAAGAATCTGCTGATCAACGTGGGCGGCTGGACCGGGTGGCCTGTGTCGGTACCGCCGCAACGGTGCTCTGCGCTGCGGTCTGGCCCCGTGCCCTACGCGTCGCGCGTGCGGGCGCGCTCATCGGCACGACGCCGCAGGCGCAGCGGCAGCACGTAGGCGAGGCTGCCGGCGGTCAGGAGGGCGACCATCGCCAGCAGCGCAGGGCGCGCCAGTCCCTCGGCGGTGGTGCAGTGGGCGGAGCACCTGGTCAACCGCACATACTCAGCGCCTGCGGAGCTGTCAGCCTGCCAGCCGAGCTTTCCAGATCTCATCGCTGGGCCATTGCTGGGCCCAGTCGGCGGAGACTTCTTCGTAGTCCCGCGCATGCTGGGGTGCCTGAATCTCGATCAGGTCTTCGACGACGAAGCCGCAGGCCCGCAGCAAACGGAGCATCTCACCGTGCGGCAGGATGAACTGCACGTGATTCCCCCAGTGCAGCCGAGTCAGACCGAATTGCCCACGGGACAGGGTGGTGGACACCGGACCCTCGGACGGTACGCACAGCGCGAACAGCGGTGAGTAGCGCGAGAACACCAGGTGGCCTCCGGGAACGAGAAGCCGGGCTGCCTCCGGGACCCACTGGTAGGGGTCGCACCACAGCGAGGCGCCGTATTCGCTGATCGCCAGGTCGAACGTGTTGTCCTCGTAGGGCACCTTCTCGGCATTGCCCAGGACAAGAGGGAAGTCGATGCCGAACTCCGCCTGCATCGCGCGAGCAGTGGCGAGCTGCTTCTCCGACAGGTCGATCCCGACCGGGTGGGCACCTGCTCCGGCCAGCCAAGCGGAAACGTAGGCAGTACCGCAGCCCAGTTCGATGGCGCGCATCCCGTCGATGCCGTCGGGAAGGACAGAGACCTGCGATTCAGGGGTGGCCCACAAGCCCCAGGACGGTTCCACCTGCGCCCAGTGATCACGGGCGAGCGGCCCGTGCCACGCGGCCGCCTCGTCGTCCCAAAAGCGTCGGTTCTGCTCCACATGGTCCGCCGGGCCGTCATGGGTCATGGAGGCATTCGATCGAAGATGCCGCATTCCGGCAACGGAATTTCCACGGCTCCAGACTCCCGCGAGACGCGCGGCCGGCACGACGGCCAGGTACTTGCCGTGTCGGAAGGCTGTCGGCGGTGACCGTGATCTGTCGGCGGTATGTCGATGGCTGAGGGCAGCTGCGGGGGCCGAGGGTCTTCGGCCTGCGTGGCACACCACGGCGTGAGCCCGTTCCCTCTCACATGGCCGACCGGGCCGTCGCCGCCCGCCTCTGGGCAGCCAGCAGTCAACTGACCCGCACCGACCCGCACTTCGGCCTCCGGTAGGCGCAGAGCCGTGCCGCGCGCATTACCCTGAGTTCATGCGGCAGGGGGCGGCGGCAGAGGCGGGGGAGTGGCGGGACTGGCGGGTCGGTGACCGGGTCCTCGGGGTGTACGAGGTGACCGGTGCCCTCGGCCAGGGAGGCATGGGGCTCGTTCACCGGGTGCGGCACCTGGGGTGGGACACCGATCTCGCCGTCAAGAGCCCACGTCCGGAGCTCTTCCGGGACGAGGCGGACAGGCAACGGTTCGTCCGTGAGGCGGAGACGTGGGTGGGGCTGGAACTCCATCCGCACCTGTGCGGATGTCACTATGTGCGCACGATTGACGGGGTGCCGCGGGTCTTCGCCGAGTACGTGAACGGCGGAAGCCTGCGCGAGTCGATCGACGAGGGCCGGCTCTACCGGGGCGCACGCGACGAGGTGCTGGGCCGGATCCTGGACATCGCGATCCAGATGGCGCGCGGGCTGGCGCACGCCCACCTCAGCGGGGTGGTGCACCAGGATGTCAAGCCGGGCAACGTGCTGCTCGACCGGCAGGGCACCGCCAAGATCACCGACTTCGGGCTCGCACGGGCCCGGCTCTTCGGTATCCGGCCGCCGTCCTCCGGCCGGGCGGCCGCCGAGGCCACGCTGCTGGTCACGCACGGCGGGTTGACGCCCGCGTACGCCTCACCCGAGCAGGTGCGGGGCGTGTCCCTGAGCCGTCGCACCGATGTGTGGAGCTTCGCGGTCAGCGTGCTGGAGATGTTCACCGGGGCGGTGACGTGGGGAGTGGGGTCCGCCGCGGGGGCGGCGCTCGCCGCGTACCGGCTGGGCCCGCCGCCCGACGCCCCGGTGGCCTCGATGCCGGCCGCGCTCGCGGACCTGCTGGAACGCTGTCTGCGCGAGCGGGCCGAGGAGCGGCCCGGTGACCTGGCGGCGGTGGCAGGGGAGTTGGCCGAGGTGTACGCGGGGGAGGTCGCCCGGCCGTATCCACGCCGGGCGGAGAACGCCGCCGAGCACCGGGCCGACGGGCTGAACAACCGGGCGATGTCGCTGCTCGACCTCGGCCGGACGCGGGAGGCGGAAGCCGCTCTCGCCGAGGCGCACGCCGCCGACCCGCAGCACCCGCAGGCCACGTACAACCTCGGGCTGATGAGGTGGCGGTCCGGCGGACTCGCGGACGACGCGCTGGTGGACCAGCTGGAGTCGGCCAGGGCGAGCGCGGGAGGACCCTCGCCCGCCGACCACCTCCTCGCCCACGTGCACCTCGAACGCGGCGATCACGAGTCCGCCCTGCCTCTCCTGCGCGCGGCGGCCGCGACCGCGGAGGCGACCGCGGACGCGGACGCCGGCACGGCCCTGCGCGACGCACTCGCGCACCTGGAGCGCGAACACGCCGTCGGAGGGCGCCTGCTCGCCACCTTCACCGGGCATCGGGCCTTCGTGCACGCGGTGAGTCTCAGCGAGGACGGCAGCCGCGCGCTGTCCGGGGACGACGCCGGGAACGTACGGCTGTGGGACACGGCCTCCGGCCGCCCGCGCGCTCTCAAGGGACATCGGGCCGCCGTGCACGCGGTGTGTCTGAGCCCGGACGGCCGTCTCGCCCTGACGGGCGGGTATGACGGCGACGTACGACTGTGGGACACCGGAACCGGCCGCTGCCTGCACAGGCTCTCCGGGCACACCGGCTCGGTCCGCGCCGTCTGCCTCGCCTCCGACGGGAGTACCGCCCTGACCGGCGGCTGGGATGGCACCCTGCGCTGGTGGGAGGTGGCCACCGGCCGCTGCCTGCGCGTCGTCCACTCCCCGGAAGGTCCGGGTGGGGGCCGCGGGGTCAACGCCGCCTGCCTGAGCGCCGACGGGCGGCTCGCCCTGTTCGTGGGCGGTCAGACCGTGCTCTGGGACCTGGCGAACGACCGCCGCGTGCAAACCCTGGACGGTGACACGATCTGGCCGGCCGCACTGAGTCACGACCGGCGGCGCGCGCTGACCGGCGGGGGCGACCGGGCCCTGGTGTGGTGGGACCTGGCGACCGGCCGGTCCCTGCGCATCTTGCAGGCGGACGCCCGGCCTCCCTGCACGGCCGAGCTGAGCATTGACGGGCGATTCGCGGTGTCAGGGGCCATCGGCGGCACGCTGCGCTGGTGGGAGCCCACCACCGGGCGCTGTCTGCGCACCTACGACGCGCACTTCGCCCAGGTGACCTCGGTGAGCCTGAGCGCGGACGGGCGGCGAGTGCTGACCGGGGGCGACGAGAGGGTACGGCT
This sequence comes from Streptomyces hawaiiensis, assembly GCF_004803895.1. NCBI lineage: Bacteria > Bacillati > Actinomycetota > Actinomycetes > Kitasatosporales > Streptomycetaceae > Streptomyces > Streptomyces hawaiiensis. The sequence goes on from NZ_CP021978.1 coordinate 8,618,148, forward strand.
GTGGCAACTGCCCACCCCTGACGCGTACACCGCACCCTTCCAGATCTGCCGCCCCCGCTCTCACACCGAACTCACCCGCCACGACGACCGGGTCGCCGCGCTGCTGGACGAAGCCGAGTCGGCCGCGGGCCGGCAGCGGTACGCGGACGCGCTCGCCCTGGTGGCCGAGGCACGCGCCCTGCCGGGGCACGAGCGGGACACCCGTGCCCTGGCGGCCTGGCACCGGCTCTCGCTGGTCACCGTGCGGACGGGGGTGCGGGGCGCCTGGCCCGCCGGGACCGTCGAGCTGCCCACGTCCGGTCGGCAGGCCCACGCCACCGCCGACGGCCGGCGCGCCCTGTGCGCGGACCTCGACACCCTGCGGCTGTGGGACTTCGAGGACGGCGGCCGGTGCGTGCGTACCTTCGACGGGCACGACGGAGCGGTCGAGGCCGTCTCCCTCAGCGCCGACGAACGCTACGCCCTGTCGGGCGGGCGGGATGGGACGGTCCGCGTCTGGGAAGTTCGCACCGGGCGCTGCCTGAGAGTCCTCGAAGGGCACGGCGCGAAGGTCCGCTCGGTGAGCTTCAGCGGCGACGGGCGCTTCGCCTTCTCCGGCGGGGAGGACGGGTCCGTGCGCTGGTGGGAGCGGGAGACCGGACGGATGCTGTGGGCCTACGACTACGCGGGGCAAGGGGTGTACTCCGTGTGCCCCAGCGCCGACGGGCGGTTCGTTCTCTCCTCCGGCAAGGGCGGCAGGGCGCGGATGTGGGAGCTCGACTCCGGCCACCGCGCGCGGACCTTCGTGGATTTGGCCCGCAAGGCCGACATCGAGCCGCCGCCCCCGGGCATCCTGTACTCGGCCCAGCTCACCACGGACGGACGGCACGCGGTGACCGCCAACGGCGACGGGCGGGTGGTGCTGTGGGACGTGGCGGGCGGGCGGCGTCTGCACGTCTTCGACGAGTACGTCGGGAGCGACGGGCACGCTGAGCCGATGACGTCGGTGTCCCTGAGCGCGGACGGCCGCTTCGCGCTGGCCGCCAACTGGGACACGACCGTGAGGCTGCTGGATCTGCGGGCCGGACGCTGCCTGCGCACCCTGGGCGGGCACCGGCGCTGGGTGCTGTCGGTCCACCTGAGTGCCGACGGGCGTTACGCGGTCTCCACCGGGACGGACCGGACCCTGCGCCGGTGGGAGCTCGACTGGGAGCTGGAGGCCAGGGAGCCGGCGGGCTGGGACGAGGGCGCCCGCCCGCACCTGGAGGCGTTCCTCGCCGCGCACACGCCGTTCGGGCGGCCCGTGCCGCCCGGCCTCCAGGTGGTGTCGTACGACCCCCGGCTGGCCCGGCACGGAAAGCCGGTGTGGTCCCAGGCCGACTCCGACGCGCTGCTGCGTCACCTCGCCCGTGCCGGATACGGGTGGCTGCGGGCGGACGGCGTTCGGGCGGAGCTGGCGCGGACGGCCGCGGCGTGGCAGGGTCCGCGTCCGCTGCCCGCACCGCGGCGGGGGCCGGCGCGGGTGCTCAGTTCAGCAAGTCGTCGATATCGGGCTTGGCGAGGACGCCCGCGCAGCTGACGCAGACCGGCCTGGGCAGCGCACGCCGGGTCACGCACCGGTCGCAGAAGTAGGCGCGGCAGTCCGCACAGTGCCAGAAGACCACGGCCCAGTGCTCCGGGTCGCTCCTGGCGACCGGGTTGCCCCCCGGAACGCGCGACACCGACAGCAGGCGATCACAGCCCCTCCGGGAACACATCATGACGGCCATGAACGGACCGTAGCAGCGCGGGGAGACGGGTGGCAGGGCCCGGCAACAAGTAGGCGAGAATCAGGAGTTGGAGGAACCCCCGCCTCCCGTGTGACTGCCGCCTGCCGTACGGGTCAGCCGCCGGGCCTCGTCCTCGATCCTGCGCACCACGCTGCCGCCGCTGCCGTCGTCCACCCCGCTGGCCAGCAACTGCGCGGCGACCGTGGTGAAGTACTGCGCGGCGGCCAGCACATGCCCATGGGCATCGACGGCCTCGCCCTCCCGCAGCCGCAACAGCGCCTGGGAAGCGTCGCTCATCACCCGGACGACCTGCTGCGAGAGCTGCGCGCGGGTCTCGGCGGGCAGCCCCACCGCCCGCCCCACCTGCCGCTGGATGCTGCCGCAGGACCGCTCCAGCTCTTCCAGCAGCGTGAAGTCACGGCGCACCGGAGGGCCGACCCCCGCCGACGCGTTCGAGCTGCTCCGGAGCAGCAGGTCGGTGAGGGCCCGCGGCTCGTACCGGTGCAGGTCGATGGCGTGGGTGGCACCCAGCGCGGGCCGGAAGCACGGATGGATGTGGAACTCCGTCTCGTGCGGCTGCACGGGCACATGGGCCCCGCCCGTGTAGACCACGTCGTTGCCGCGCCGCACCCCCAGGAGGCCCACCCCGTACAGCGTGTCGACCACGCCGGGCGCGGTGAGGCCCTCGGCGTACGCCGGATACTGGCGGTGGAGCGTCTCGGCGACGGCGTCGAAGCGGGCCTCCAGCGCACCGCGCATCACCACGTAGCCGGTGTTCTGGAACATCACGAACAGGTGGGCCAGGAAGGGATGGGTGACCAGGTACTCCTTGGCCAGGTCCTGCAGCTTCCACTCCGAGAACTGCCGGGTGGCGAGCAGGACATCGCTCTCGTGGATGCTCTCGTGCCCCCGCTCGACGGCGGTGTCCCGGCACACGTTGAGGTACTGGATCGCGTCGCGCGGGCGGGGCAGGGCGCGGCCGAAGAGGAATTCAGCGGTGTCCTCGCCACCCACGGCCGGCGGGAAGACCTCCCGCCACAGCCGGTCGCCGGTCACCTCGGCGCCGGCCGACGCGCGGGCCCGGGCCAGAGCGAGGTCGCGCAGGCCGGTGGTGGTCCACTGGATGCGCAGCTCCTCGCTGTGGAACTTGTCGCCCTCGCTGAAGCTGAGGGTGTCGTATATGTCCGAGCGCAGGAAGAGCAGACAGCGCAGCGCCTTGCCGTACGCGCCCGAGACGTGCTTCGCCGCCAGCAGCAGCCCGATGACCATGGCGTTGCTCTCCGCGTCGCTCGACCAGATCTGCTCCAGCTGGTCCACGAGCAGCAGGAGCGGGGCGTGCGAGCCGGCGCAGTCGAGATGGGTGAAGGCCTCCGCCACGCCCCGCTCGACGACCTCCAGCTGACGTGCGGCGCGGGCACCTTCGGAGACCGGCGGGCCACCGCCCACATCCACCGCGGCCTTGACGCCGAAGGCTTCCAGGGACAGAGACGTCTGCAGTCCGGTCACGCCGTGGAGCAGCCGGTCGTAGAGGCCGGGCTCGTCCGCGGACTCGCCGTTCGCGCGGAGGAATCGCCGCAGTGCCTTGACCGGGCGGGGCAGTCGCCGCAGCCCGTGAACCTGCTTGGCGTGGGCGACGATGTGCCGCGCGGCCTGGACGGCGAAGACGTAACGCCAGATCAGCGACTTGGCCGTGTCATGGGTGAGCCCCTGCAGCTCGAATCGGCGGATCTCGTCGCCCGCCGCGTCGTCGGGGGTGATCAGGGCGGTGCCGCCGGGGTGGACACCGTCGGCGGTCAGATGCATGCAGATGGCGCTCTTGCCGGAGCCCTTACGGCCGATGATGAGCATCTTGCGGCCGGACACGGCCGCGTCGTAGGCCGCGGTCCGCAGGAATCCCTCGCGCAGCAGGCCGTCGGACATGTCCCGCTCGGCATCCTCCCGCCCGAAGTAGAGACGCTCGACCACACCCGACGGCCCCGTCATGGATCCCCCAACTCCCGTGCTCCGCTTGGTCCTCGGTGCGCATGATGCCAGCTTGGGGCCGCCGGTTCCCGCCGGTCGGCGACACCGCGAGCGGGATGTCCTGCCCGTCACAGACGTCGGTCTCGTTCCAGGCGGCCAGACGCCGCCGGCAGGTCCTGCCCGAGCCGTGGAGGCGACGGTGCGAGTGACAGCTACGGTGGCCTCCCGTCGGGGGTTGGCGCGGGGCTCGGCGGTTACTCGGCCGCTATGAAGGACACACGCCCACTCGCCTTGGTCACCGGCGCGTCAAGCGGAATCGGCCACGAGCTGGCCCGGCAGTTCGCGCTGCACGGTTACGACCTCGTGGTGAACGCCGAGGACGAACGGCTGGAGTCAGCCGCGCGGGCCTTGCGGGAGACGGGCGCGGAGGTCCGCGCGGTGCGCGCCGATCTCCGGACCCCCGAGGGACGGTACCGGCTGCTGGACGCGCTCGACGGTCTGACGGTCGACGTCGCCGCCCTCAACGCGGGAGTGGGCCGGGGCGGCGCCTTCGTCGACACCGACCTCGCCGATGATCAGGAGGTCATCGATCTCAACGTCACCGCGACCGTGCGGCTGGCCAAGCCACTGCTGCGGGCCATGGTGGCGCGCGGTGCGGGCCGGATCGCTTTCACCTCGTCCGTCGCCTCGACGATGCCCGGTTCCTTCCAGCCCGTCTACAACGCGTCCAAGGCGTTCGTGCAGTCCTTCGCCCAGGCGCTGGCGGAAGAGGAGAAGGACAGCGGCGTCACGGTTACCTCGTTCATGCCGGGCCCGACGGACACGGACTTCTTCCACCGAGCGGGCATGGCGGACGACACCCGGATCGGCGCCATGGAGAAGGACGACCCCGTGCAGGTGGCCGAGCAGGCGTTCAAGGCGATCGTGAAGGGCGAGAAGAAGGCCGTGACCGGATCGCTGAAGGCCAAGGCACAGGGATTGGCCGGGAAGGTGTTGCCCGACGGGGTCAAGGCGGCGGCCCACCGGCGGATGGCCGAACCGGGCTCCGGGGCCGGTGAGGACTCCGGGCGGCAGGAGTGACGCCGTGACGGCCTTCCGGCCGCTGAAGCGTGCCGGTGTCGCGCAGGCCGTCCTGGGCACTCCAGGCGCATGAGTCCCCACCGACTGGTTCCCGAGTCCCTGGCCCTGCTGACCGAGGGCTACGCCTGGCTCCCCGACCTGATGCGCGCCGAGGGCGACACTTCGCTGAGCCTCCGCGTCGTCGGTCGGCGGGCACTCGTGCTGCGGGGCCCCGAGGCGGTCCGCTTCTTCTACGACGAGGATCACGTCCGGCGCCACGGTGCGCTCCCCGGCCCGGTCCTGAGTACCCTCTTCGGCCACGGCGCGGTCCACACCCTCGACGGCGACGCCCACCGGCATCGCAAGTCCTTCTTCCTGCCGCTGCTGGAGACCGACGCGGTGACGGGCTCGGCCGAGCACATCACCGCCGCCTGGGACGAGGCCGTACCGAGCTGGCGGGCGCAGCCGGACGTGGTGCTCTTCGACGCCACCGCACGCGTGATCACGCGCGGGGTCTGCCGCTGGGCCGGCGTCCCTCTGACCGAGGACGAGGAGGAACCGCTGGCGCGGGACCTGCTGGCCATGGTGGACGGTTTCGCCACCGCGGGCCCCCGGCACTGGCGGGCCAGGCGGGCCCGCACCCGCCAGGAACGGCGGTTCGCCGACCTCGTCACCGACGTGAGGTCCGGGACGGTCCAGGCCCCGGCGGATTCCGTGCTGGACCGCGTCTGCCACCACCGCGACGCCTCCGGCGCCGCCTTGACACCCCGCATCGCGGCGGTGGAGCTGCTCAACGTCATCCGCCCCACCACGGCACTGAGCTGGTTCGTGGCCTTCGCGGCGCACGCCCTGCACCGTTGGCCCGAACACAAGGAGCGGCTCCGGTCGGGGGAGGCGGGGTTCGCCACGGCGTTCGCCCATGAGGTCCGCCGGTTCTACCCCTTCGCCCCGTTCCTGGGCGGTCAGGCCGTCACCGACCTGACCTGGCACAGCCGCCACGTCCCGGCCGGCGGCCTCGTCCTGCTGGACGTCTACGGCCAGAACCACGACGAACGCCTGTGGAAGGACCCGTACACCTTCCGCCCCGAACGCTTCCTCGACCACCCGCCCGGCCGGGACGAACTGATCCCCCAGGGCGGCGCGGACCCACGAACCGGACACCGCTGCCCCGGCGAGGCCATGGCCGTGGGCATCCTGGAGACGCTCTCCCAGCGCCTGGCCGACCTGAGCTACGAGGCTCCGCCGCAGGACCTGACCATCCCCCTGAACCGCATCCCCACCCGGCCACGCGGCGGAATGATCATCCGAGTGCTCGCCTAGCACAGGTCACGGCCGCACGCACGGCGCCAGCGGTAGCGAGCTGCTGGTTCCTTGGCACGGGGCGGCGATGCGGGAGACGCTTGTACAGCCCGACGACCAGGCGCAACCGGGGGTTGATGCGGGGGGCGGCCGGCGCTACGCGGATGTTGGTCTCGTCGTCATGGACCAGCGTCATCGCGGCGGCCTCGCGTACGCCTGCCTCCGTGGCCGAGCCGGGGTGACGCGCCCAGACCTGCCGCGCCTGCTCCCGTGACGATCGCCGACCAGACTTCCTGACAGGGCGTCATGGAGCGTCGGTGGAGCCCAGGATGGCTGACCGCCCGACTGTTCAGGGCACGGCATCAAAACCGCGTAAAGATTGCCGGAACCAGGCAATGCTCCCGTCGGCGTCCGCGTGTGACGATGCCCGCGACAACGGGGGAGGGCAAGGAGAGGCGGTGTGCGCGGGTGGCCTGGTTTCTGGGGCTCGGCATTGCGGGGGTCGTCCTCCTTGCCCTGTCATTCGTCTTCGACGGCGTGATCGAGGGGCTGTTCGACGGGGTCGCGGTGCTGGAGGGCATCGTCGACGGGCTGCTCTCGCTGCCCGTGATCGCCGGGTTCGTGTCCATGCTCGGCTTCTCCGGGGCGATCGTCCTGGAGACCACCGGGCTGGGCGCGGTCGGGGCCACGCTGATCGGGGTACCGGCCGGTGTCCTCACCGGCTGGTTCGCCTACCGCCTGAGCAGGGCACTGATGGACGAGTCCTCCGGAGATGCTCCGCGTGACGACGATCTGGTCGGTGTGCCCGGCTCGGTGGTGACCGCGATCCCCGCCGGTGGCTACGGCGAGGTGCTGGTGCACCGTGCCGGGCAGCTGGTGAAACTCTCGGCGAAGAGCCCGGTCGCCGTGGCGCGGGGAGCCGAGGTCTGGGTCGAGCGGACACTGTCGCAGTCGGCGGTCACCGTCCGCCCGGTCGAGCGCTGACCCGGCGAAGCCCCTCACTCCTTCCGGCAGCGCACCGGCTGTGCCATCGCGCCGCTCACATTCACACACCCTTACCGAACGCCGTCCTGAGGGAGGGCTGAGGGGACAACACCATGAGTTCTGTCATTGTCGCGGTCGGAGGAGTCGTCGTACTCCTCGTGCTGATCGCGCTGGTCGTCGTCAGCCGGTACAAGGTCGCCGGTCCGAGTGAGGCGTTCATCGTCACCGGGCGGCGCGGCAAGAAGGCCACCGATCCGGAGACCGGACGGGTCTTCACCGACAACAGCGGTCAGAAGGTCGTGGTCGGCGGCGGGGTCTTCGTCGTGCCGTTCGTGCAGCAGAAGTTCACCCTCGACCTGTCCTCCCGGCACATTCCCGTCGCCGTGCGCGGCGCGGTCACGCTGCGCGGAGTGAAGGCCAACCTGGAGGGTGTCGCGATCGTGAAGGTCGGCGGCAGTGAGGACGCCATCCGGGCCGCCGCACAGCGATTTCTGATGCAGCAGGACGGCATCGTAGGTTTCACACAGGAGGTGCTGTCGGGCGCACTGCGCGCGATCGTCGGCCGGATGTCGGTGGAGGACATCATCCGCGACCGTGCCGCCTTCGCCGGGCAGGTCGCTGAGGAGGCCGAGGCGAGCCTGTCCGGGCAGGGCCTGGTGCTGGACGCCTTCCAGATCCAGGACATCACCACCGAGGGCTCCTACCTGGAGGACCTCGGCCGACCGGAAGCCGCCCGCGCCAAGCAGGAGGCCGACATCGCCGAGGCGGTCGCCCGGCGCGCCGCCGAGCAGGCCCGGCTGAAGGCCGAAGAGGAAATCGCGATCGCCCAGCGGACCTTCTACCTCAAGCAGGCCGAGATCAAGGCCGAGACCGACGAGGCCGCCGCCCGTGCGGCCGCCGCCGGCCCGCTCGCGGAGGCGGCCCGGGAGCAGGAGATCCTCACCCAGCAGGAGAAGGTCGCCGAACGGCAGGCCGCGCTGACCGACCGTCAGCTCGACACCCAGGTCCGCAAGCCCGCCGATGCCCAGCGCTACGCCGCCGAACAGGAGGCCGAGGCCAAGCGGGTGGCGCGGGTCAAGCAGGCCGAGGCGGAGAAGTCCGCGGGCATTGCGGACGCCCAGGCGGAGGCCGAGCGGGCCCGGCTGACCGGTGAGGGCGAGAAGCAGCGTCGTAGTGCGCTGGCCGACGCCCAGGCCATCGAAGGGCTCAAGGAGGGCGAGGCCGAGAAGGCCCGGCGCGCGGCCATCGCGGAAGCGGTCCGGCTGGAGGGCGAGGCGGAAGCGACGGCGATCGGCGCCAAGGGTGCGGCCGAGGCCGAGGCGATGCGGAAGAAGGCCGACGCCTTCGCCCAGTACGGCGACGCCGCCGTGCTGCACATGCTGGTGGAGGTGCTGCCGCAGGTGGTGGCCAAGGCGTCCGAGCCGCTGAGCGCCGTGGACAAGATGACCGTCATCTCCACGGACGGCGCGAGCCAGCTCTCGCGCACGGTCGCCGACAATGTGGCGCAGGGCGTCGAACTCCTCAGCTCCACCACGGGAGTCGACCTTGCCGAGCTGCTGAAGGGCATCACACAAGGCCGCGGCGCGGCGCAGCCCACGGCCACGCCGGCTGCCGAGGCGAACGGCAAGATCCAGATCGGCTGAGGCGGGGAGGAGCGGTTCAGGGGCCCGCGGCGTCGAGCCGCCGGGCCCCTGAACCGGTCGTCGACGAGCGTGATCTCATCGGGCTCAGGCCCGGTGGCGGCGGCGAGTACGGCGAGGCAGTCGGCGCGCGTGTCCCGGGGGAGGGTGGGGATCACAGCTGAGTGCCGAGGGGAAACTGTCCGCGCGGATGTGTGACGCCGTGGTCGTGATCACCCGGGCCTCCGGGGGACATCGGGCGGGCCACAGCCCTGGCTTCGCCCGCAGCGGACGCGCCGTGGTCCTGGCCGTGCGGCAGGAGGGTGCCCCACCCGGTGGGGCAGGGGGGCGTTAGGCGACGGTGACAGGGGGTACCGATGACACGCGGCGCGTCAGGTGTCGTTCGGGGGCGTCAGGAGGCAGACATGGACGCTTCGGTGGACCGGATCGCGCGCCCTTGGGGCAGCCGCACTCCCTATGGCCGTCACGAACCGTGGCCCACCAGGGTGGACACCTTCCTGGAGGAGGGCGTCGATCAGCGTGCCGTGCAGCGATGGGTGCAGGCCGCGTCGATCCTGCACTCGGACGGGGACGCGATGGACATCGCGGTGATGGACGGGCGCATGGTGGGTGTCCGGGGCCGTGCGCTGGACCGGGTCAACCATGGCCGGCTCGGGCCCAAGGATCTCTTCGGCTGGCAGGCGAACGCCTCGGCGGACCGGTTGACCAGGCCGCTGGTCCGGCGGGACGGTCGGCTGGTGGAGTGCGACTGGGACACCGCGATGGAGCGGATCACCGGCCGTTCGAGGGAGCTGCTGGATGAACGCGGTCCGGGATCGATCGGCTTCTACACCACCGGGCAGCTGTATCTGGAGGAGTACTACACGCTCGCGGTGCTGGCCCGGGCGGGCATCGGCACCAACCACCTGGACGGCAACACTCGGCTGTGCACGTCCACCGCCGCCGAGGCGCTGAAGGAGTCCTTCGGCTGTGACGGTCAGCCGGGCAGTTACGACGACATCGACCACGCCGACGTGATCGCGCTGTTCGGGCACAACATCGCCGAGACCCAGCCCGTGCAGTGGATGCGGATCCTCGACCGGCTGGAGGGCGCCGACCCGCCCCGCCTGGTGTGCGTCGACCCGCGTCCCACCCAGGTGGCCCGCAGGGCGGCCGTGCACCTGGCTCCGCGCGTGGGTACGAACGTCGCCCTGCTCAACGCGCTCCTCCACGAGATCATCCGCACCGATCGCGTCGACCATCACTACATCGAGGCCCACACGGTCGGCTTCGACGAACTGGCGTCCCGGGTGAAGGACTGCACCCCCGACTGGGCGGCCGGCATCTGCGACGTGCCGGCCGCCCGGATCGGCGAGGCCGCCGAGATCCTCGGCACGGCCGACCGGCTGCTGTCCACGGTGCTGCAAGGGGTCTACCAGTCCCACCAGGCCACCGCCGCCGCCGTACAGATCAACAACCTGCACCTGATCCGCGGCATGCTCGGGCGGCCGGGCGCCGGCATCCTGCAGATGAACGGTCAGCCCACCGCCCAGAACACCCGCGAATGCGGCGCCAACGGCGACCTGCCCGGGTTCCGCAACTGGCAGAACGACAGCCACGTCGCCGACCTGGCCAAGGTGTGGAACGTCGAACCCGAGACGATCCCGCACTACGCCCCGCCCACCCACGCCATGCAGATGTTCCGCTACGCCGAACAGGGCTCGATCCGCATGCTGTGGATCAGCGGAACCAACCCCGCGGTGTCGCTGCCGGAGCTGTCCCGCATCCGCTCGATCCTCTCCCAGGAGCGGCTCTTCGTCGTGGTGCAGGACCTGTTCCTCACCGAGACCGCGCAGCTCGCCGACGTGGTCCTGCCCGCCGCCACGTGGGGGGAGAAGACAGGCACGTTCACCAACGCCGACCGCACGGTCCACCTGTCCGACAAGGCCGTCGACCCGCCCGGCGAGGCCAGGCCGGACCTGGACATCTTCCTCGACTACGCCGCCCGCATGGACTTCCGCGACAAGGACGGCGGCCCGCTGATCACCTGGCGCGACCCCCAGTCCGCGTTCGAGGCGTGGAAACGGTGCAGCGCCGGCCGGCCGTGCGACTACACCGGCCTCACCTACGACAGGCTGCGCGGTGGGACCGGGATCCAGTGGCCGTGCAACGCCGAGGCCCCGGACGGCACGGGACGCCTCTACACCGACGGCATCGACCGGGCCCACCCGGACGTCTGCGAGAGCTACGGCAAGGACCTGGTCACGGGCGCCACACAAGAGGTCGTCGAGTACCGCTCCCTCAACCCCGACGGCAAGGCCATGATCAAGGCGGCCGGGTACCTGCCGCCCCACGAGGCACCCGACGACGAGTACCCGTTCCAGCTGACCACGGGCCGCACCCTCTACCACTTCCACACCCGGACGAAAACCGGACGTGCGCCGCAACTGAACGCGGCGGCCCCCGACGTATGGGTGGAGGCGGCCGGTTCCGACGCGGCCGGGCTCGGGCTGAAGGAGGGAGACCTGGTGGAGGTGACCACGCCGCGCGGTGCCGTACGAGGACGGCTGCGCGTCACCGACATCCGCCCGGGCCTGCTGTTCGTCCCCTTCCACTACGGCTACTGGGACACCAAGGCCGGACACGCCCCGGACGGCGACACGCCCGCCCGCGCCGCGAACGAGACGACCGTCACCGACTGGGATCCCGTCTCCAAGCAACCACTGTTCAAGACCGCCGCGGCCGCGCTGCGCCGCGTGGAGCACGCCGACGGCAACACCGCCCCGGCCCCCACCACCACCGCCTCCGCTCCGAACCGCACCGATGCCGTACCCGCCACGACCGGCGGCCCGTCCGCCCTCGCCGCGCAGTCGGCCGACGCCGGCCGGGACCACCGCAAGGAGGGCACCGCGTGAACGGCGTCGACCTCGTCCTCCGCGCCCTGCACCACGGCGAGCAGCACCTGGCCAAGGAGCTGACGACGGTGGCCGAACGTCACCGCACCGACCACGAGGTCCACCACGTCGCCACCGACCTCGCCCACTGGTCCCGCGAACACGCCCAGCGCCTGGCCGACACCGGCCAGGACCGGGGTCCGCACCTCGGCAATCCACCCACGGACCACTCCCCGGGCCTGCTGTCGGCGATGAGGGAGAAGGCAGCGCAGGCGCTGGGACACCGACCGGAACCCGCCCTGCTCCTCCTGCGCGATCTGCGGGATCTCCATCTGGCAGCCGCGCAGAACTCCCTGTACTGGGAGATGCTCGCGCAAGCCGCGCAGGCCACCAGGGACGACGACCTCCTGGCTCTGGTCTCCGCGTGCCATCCGCAGACGCTGCGGCAGATGCGCTGGACCAACACCATGATCAAGAACCTTTCGCCCCAGGTCCTGTCGAGCCTGTGACGCGGAGCCTCCACTGACCACGGGGCGCCGTGTCAGCCGGTGACCGCGGGGTGCGGTACTCCGGCGAGGGATGCCACGCCCGTGGTCGGACCGGCCCGGGGCCCGAGCCATTCGCACAGCAGGATGGTGGCGTCGTCCTGCAGCCGGTTGTCGTGGTGGCGGAGATGGGCGCGGATGAGGCGGCGGAGGGTCTCGGGCACGGTGAGGCCGTCGCTGTGGTGGCGGACCAGGAAGTCGATGAAGCGGGTGAGTCCGAACTCCTCACCTTCGGGGGTACGGGCTTCGGTGATGCCGTCGGTGTAGAGGACCAGGCGGTCACCGGGCTGGAGTTGCTCGCGGCAGAGCGTTGTGGGCAGATGCAGGTCGGTGCCCATGGGGTGTGCGGGCCGACAGTGCAGGAGGGTGGTCCAGCGGCCGTCACGGATCACGACGGGGGGATGGTGGCCGCGGTTGACCCAGGTCAGCACGCCGGTGGAGGTGTCGAGGTCGGCGAGGATGCCGGTGACGTAGCGGGTCGGGCCGAACTGTTCGAGCACCACCCGCTCGATGGCGTCGCCGAGATCGCCGAGGCCCGTTCCCTGCCTGCGGTGGTTGCGGCAGGCGCCCATGGCGAGGTTGGCGGTGAGGCCGGCCGAGGTGTCGTGCCCCATGGCGTCGAAGATCGACAGATGGACCACGTCAGCGGCGGTGGCGTAGTCGTACGCGTCCCCGCTGACCTCGTACGCGGGCTCCATCACCGCGCCGATGATCACCCGGTGGTCGGCGTAGGTACGGGGCGGCATCAGCGTCCACTGCATCTCCGCGGCGACGTTCATGGGCTGCAGGCGGGTCAGGCGGGCGTAGGAGTCACTGGTGTCCCGGCTTCCGACCACCAGCATCGCCACCAGGGAGGAGAGCGCCATCATGTCCTGGCGGACGTCCTCCCCGTCCTCGTCGGGGAGGCCAGGTACATCACCCCGAGGCGCTCGGTGCCGTCCAGGAGTGGGACCCACCATCCCCGCAGCCCGTCCTCCGCGTCGGCGACGGGCACGATGAGCCCGTACTGGTAGGCACGACCGGCGACCGTCCCCTCGACCGACAGCTGCGCCCTGCCTTCCGGGGCGCCCTCGGCGGCGTCCAGCCCCCGGCCGGTGAGCAGCCGCAGAGCGTCGCGTTGCAGATCTCCGAGGTAGATGAGCGCGTCGGAGAAGCCCACCGCCGCGGCGTACTCGGCCACCCGCGACGGCAGGCGCTCGAACGACATCAGATGGCTCTCACCCAGCAGCCCCGTCAGCATGCGCCGGACCGCGCTGTCCCGCTGTGTCACGAGACACCTCCCCACGGTCGGCGTACGGGCCCGCAGTGCTCATGTGACGGCTCCGGGCCGATGGCGGATGTACCGCCGGACCCGGAGACCGCCGGGATGATGTTGGTCTTGGCTGCGTTCCCTCGCGTCAGCGGCCCAGGGCGTTCTCCCTGCCTCCGGGATGCCGACTTCGGATCACGAGCTCACGCAGCGACGGGGCCGTCAGAACGGATCACGGGTGCTCGGGCTGCTGGTCCGGCGGCACCCCTCCGCCTTCCCCTCCACCTTTGCCGCCCTTGTCCGTGCCGTGGTCACCGCGGCCTTTCGCCTCGGTCTCCCGGGCCTTGATCTCACCGCTTTGCTGTGGCGTGCCGCCGCCCTTTTGGCTACGTCGCTGTTCTGGTTCCTGGGGGTTGGACATGTCGGGTACCTCGCTCGTGTCAGAGGCCGTTCGCGTCGACGAGTTCCCGTGAGGGCCCACCCGAAGCATGGGATCGTCGTGTTCCAGGAGTGCCGCGACGCGTCGCGGTCGTCGGGGCCCGTTCGGGCCGGTGGTCGCAGCACGCGCTCTGACAGAGGTGCATGTGTTCGGCTCACACAGTGCGCTGTCTGTAATGTGGATGACAGAGGCCATGCCACGCCGACTGAGGTGCCGGTGTCGAGGTGGTGGCCGCGCTGGAGATTTACTTCGGAGGATGGGCTCCGACGCCCCGGTGGCACGGTACGACGCCCACGACGGGGCCGACCGGCCTCATGAAGGAACGACGCGGTGACTTCCGAACAGGCCTACGACGGTGCTTCGGTCATGCAGTGGCTGCTGGAAACTCAGTCGCTGGAGGATTTCTTGCAGTCTCTGGCCGACGCGGCGCTGGCTCTGACCGAAGCCGAGGGTGCCGGCGTGACGATCGAACGAGAGCGGCGGCCTCTGACCGTGGCCAGCTCGGGCCCGGCGGCGCTGAAGCTGGACGAGAAGCAGTACGGCCAGGACGACGGTCCGTGTCTGCAGGCCGCCCGCACCGGTGAAGAGGTCGCCGTCGAGGACATGCTCAGGGAGACCCGCTGGGGCGACTACCCGGCCTACGCGGTGGCTTGCGGGATCCGCTCCTCCCTCTCCCTGCCGATCGCCGCCCGCACCCACACCACCGGTGCCCTGAACCTCTACGCGGGCCCACCCCAGGCGTTCGAGGCCGCCGATCGCAGCGCCCTGCGCTCGCTGGCCGCGCAGGCCACCGGCGCCATCGCTCTGGCTCAGCGCATCGCCGACGCGCAGGCGTTCGCCGAGCAGATGCAGACGGCGATGCAGTCGCGCGGCGTCATCGACCAGGCTCTCGGGGTGGTCATGGGACAGCGTGGCTGCACCGCCGACGAGGCCTTCGGCATCCTGCGCTCCGCCTCCCAGCACCGCAACATCAAACTGCGCGACCTGTGCACCGAACTGATCACCAACCTCACCGGCCGGCCCCCCACCACCCCTGCTTGGGGACCCCGCCAATGACACGGTCGCCAACGCACTCACCAACGTGGTCGATCGCTGTCGAGGCCCAACAGGCCGAGACTCCGGCCGCGTAGAGCTGGACCCCCTCTGCACGCCGAGGACTCTTCGCCTGTCCAAGGCCCAGCGCCAGTCGCACCACGCCCGGCCAGCCGGCCGCCCCGCCGGAGACCCGCGACGGGTGGGGGCGACGGCGCGGCACGCGGACCCGGAGTGCGCCGGGCGCGCTGCGACACACCACGGGTGACGGCAGAACGACGTGCTCTCCGTCGATACCGACCGGGAGGGCGTCCGTGTCGGCTTCGACGACGACGGCCGCGGCGCTCAGCCTGATCAGCCCACCTGAGCGCGGACCGCGCACGATGCGTGCCGCCTGAGCGGCGTTGTCCACTCGCACGCACACCACGCCGAGGAGCCCCGAGTCCAGCCGCCACCTGCGCCCGGGGTGAGCAGCGTCGACGGCCCGTCCGTAGGGGTTGTTGCTGACGAGCATGGCGCCCCGGTCACGGATGTCCGACAGCCTGGCGAGTTCGTCGACGCTGCTGGGCCAATGCCGTTAGTCGTGCGGGCCGGGGTCGCGTCACTCCGGTACCGGCCGCATCTCCACGACGCGCAGTCCCAGTGACTGGCAGCGTGCCAGCAGCCCGTACAGGTGCGCTTCGTCCACGACGGGGCCGAACAGGACCGTCTGGCCGGCCATCACCACATGGCCCAGCTCCGGAAACGCCTTGGCCAGTGTCTCCGACAGGTGTCCCTCGACGCGGATCTCGTAGCGCACGAACTTGTCCTCCCACGGCTTCCCGGGACAGGCGGACGGCGCCCTTTCCGTCATGCTCCGCCTCCGTACCGGTTCGCACCTCACCCGGAGCAGGTGACCCGCCAGGTGACGGCCGCCGGCATCAGTGCTTCAGCACGATCTTGAAGGCGATGATGAGCAGGCCGAGCAACAGGTTGACCGACGCGGTGACGGCCATGAGCCGCGGTGATGCACCGGCGCGCCGGGCCGCAGCCACGGACCAGCCGACCTGGCCGGCCACGGCGACACAGAGAGCCAGCCAACCGGCCCCTCGGGCGTCCAGCCCCAGGAGCGGGCTGACCGCCACCGCGGCGGCCGGTGGGACGGCGGCCTTGACGACAGGCCACTCGCCACGGCACACGCGCATGACGAGGTGCCGGTCCGGAGCTTGTTGTGCCAGGCGTGCCCCGAACAGCTGGGCGTGCACGTGTGCGATCCAGAACACCACTCCGGTGAGGAGCAGCAGCACAACCAGCTCGGTCCGGGGGAACGAACCGAGGGAGCCGGCGCCGATCACCACGGAGGCCGCGAGCATGGAACCGTAGACGCCGCCCGTGTAGTCCGCGCTGCCCCGGCACTCGGCCCGGCGTTTGCCGCGGGTGGCCGGGGCGGGTGTGGCCCTGCGACTGGACATGGATGCCCCCTGCCGACTCAGCGTGTCGATCCGGTCGCTCCGGCCGGAGCATCGGTGCCCTGCTCCCGCGGCCGGCTCTGCCGGGCGGTCGGCAGGTGCGGTGTGACCAGGAAACCGGCCAGAGCGATGCCTCCGGTGGCCAGGATCGCCGCCTTGAGGCCTTGCAGCTGCGCGGAGGCGTAGGAGTCCGTGACGGCGTCCACCTCGGACGGCGGCAGCCCGGCGCGCTGGGTCGCCGAGCGCACCTCATCGGTCGGGATGAAGGTGAGACCGGCCTGGAGGGCGATACCGACCTGCTCGCGGGTCGCTTCGGACAGCTGCGGGTTGTCCTCCACTCGTGTGGTGAAGGCGTGGGCCAGCGCGCCGATGAGCAGATCCGATGAGCGCGGTGCCCAGCGCGGAGCCCAGATTCTGGGCCGTGAACTGAAGGCCTCCCGCCTCACTGCGTTCCGCCTCGCCGACGCCGGACTGCACGACATTGCCCAGCTGTGAGGCGAGCAGGCCGATCCCCACGCCCAGCAGGGCCATGGCCCCGGCGAACTGCGCGTCGTCGATGACCGGGTCGATGGTGGCCAGTAGCCATACGGTGGCCGCCACCAGCGTTGTCAGGGCCAGCCGGGGACCATCCGGCGCGGCCCCGCCTCGCGCCGCGCGCCTCACCCACGACGGGGGAGGAGCGGCGCCCTCGAGGCCACGGGGAGTGGGCCGTGCCCGGTGATGTCCCGCCCACGGCGGTCAGGGCGCGCGCCGGCCGCTCGCACCGGCGCGTGGTCACAGCATCCGAAGACCGCGTGCGCGGCGCACCGCTTCGCCTCGCCGGTTCACTGCCAGCTTCCGGTAGACGCTTTTGAGGTGCGTCTTCACCGTGTTCACCGACAGGCAGAGATCGGCGGCGATCTCCTCCGTCGACATCATCCGGGCCACGCGCTCCAGGATGTCGTGCTCACGTACGCTCAGATCCACCGCGACGAGCGGCGCGGGCGGCGACTGTGGTGCGGGCCGCTCGCCCTGGAGCGGCACAGCGTACGTGAGCCAGCCTGCCGCCAGATCGTGCAGCGCAGCCGTGGCCATGAGGGGCCGGATCCACGCTCCGGCGTCCAGGAACGGACGCCGCAGCCGCTCACGCCGGGCGTCGAGGAGCGCCTGCGCCAAGAGCTTGCGGGCGGTTGCCGTGTCTCCCGCCGCGTCGGCGGCCCGAGCCCTCACCAGGGCTGCCCGCACTGTCACCGCAGGGCCGGTCCGTTCCCCGGCGTGGATGCTGTCGAGCAGCTCGAAGGCCGCCGCGGGACGTCGTGCGGCGAGCTGGATCGACGCGGCCTCCACGGCGCACACGGGCTGGTCGCCGGAGACCGCCTGGAGTACCTCGGCTGCTCTGTCCGGCCGTCCCTGGGCCAGGTGCGCGGCCGAGGTGACGAGCGCTTCCTGGCTTGTCGCCCACGGGGAGGCCACGGCGGCGAGGACGGCCGGATCCGCCGCCTCGACTGCGGCTCGCATCTTCCCCCTGGCCATCAGGAGGCGAGCCGCGGCGAAGGCCCGCCCCGCCGCCATCACCGGATCACGCGTTCTGAAGGGGAGATCGGCCGTTTCGTCGATGAGGGCCTGGGCCCGGTCCAGTTCGTTGCGGTCGACCGCAACGGCGGCCAGGACCAGCCGTCCGATTCCGGAGCCGGACGGCTGGGGCGGGCGCTCGGCCCGATCGCCGGGCCGATCCGCCTCGGACACCGACGCCAGCGCCTTACGCTCCGCCCGGCCGGGCCAGCCGTTGAGGTAGTCGAGCAGGGCCAGGTGTCCCATCGCCTCCTCCCGGGGCACCTCGGTGGACGCCCCGCCGGGAGCGCCGGCCACGGTGCTCAGGACGGCACGCGCGTCCTCGAAACGCCCGGCCCAAAGGAGTGTCGAGCCCACATGGGTCAGCAGGAGGGCGGTGAGTTCGGGATGCTTGTCCAGGAGGTGAGCCGGTACGTCCCGCCGTAGTTCGGCGGCCGATGCGGCTGCCCTCTCCACCTGTGGGGGAGACCCGGCCAGCCGGGCGGCCAGGGCCTCCAGCAGCGCACAGCTCAGCCGGGCGGCCGCCAGGTCGCGGGCGTCGTCGGCAAGCTGCTCCTCGGCGTGGCGCAGGCTTGCCAGGCCATGGTCGAGGTCGTGGCGGGACAGGTCGTGGGCGGCGCGCACGAGGTCGGTTGCCGGGCTTGTCGCTTCGGGTGCCATGCGGGAGAACAACCGCGCCAGGTCGTGCGCGTCGGGGCCGGTGAAGAGCCGTCCGATCGCGAGGTCGTCCACGAGGGCACCGGCGGCGAGATCCCAGTCGTCCGCGGCGGCGCTGTGGGCGAGTGTCTCCGGCAGATAGCCGTGAGGACGCAGCCACTGCGCGGCCCGTCTGTGCAGTTCCGGCTCCAGCCCGGGCAGGCGAACGCGCAGATGTGCCCGCAGTATCTCCCTGAACAGCGGGTGGAGCTGGTACCACGAGTGCCCGAGGCGTTCGACGAACGCGTTCTCGCGGTGCAGGCCGGCGAGGATGGGTTCGGCGTCGATGCGGTGGGTCAGCGCATTGGCCAGATCGGGACAGAAGCGCTCCAGGACGCTCACGCGCAGCAGGAGGTCCTGTGTCTCCCGCGTCTGCCCCTTGAGGACCTCGGCCAGCAGGAAGTCCGCGACCGTGCTGCGGTCCGCTTCGAACTCCTTCAGATACAGCTCGGGGTCGGAACTCTCCCTGGCGGCCAGGGCGGACAGGCCCAGACCTGCGGCCCAGCCCCGGGTGCGGTCGACCAGATTCCGCGCCGCCTGGAGGGGAACGTTCACGCCGTGCAGTTCCAGCAGTGCGGCGGCCTCTTCGGGGGTGAAGGCCAGTTCGGCTGAGCGGATCTCCGTCAGTTCGCCGACTGCCCGGTAGCGGTGCAACGGGAGCAGTGGTTCGGTGCGGGTGACCAGGACGAGGTGCAGTCCATGGCCGGCGTGGTGCAGGACGAACTCCAGCTGCTCCGCGACTTTCGTATCCGTCACTCGGTCGTACTCGTCGAGTACGAGGACCACCGGCCGGTCGCGGTCGTTCAGCTCGGCGGCGAGTGTGGACAGGAGCCTGCGGCCCACCCGGGAGGCGTTGGCAGGTGTCCCGACGGCTTCGGATGCCGGGGCACCACAGGCGCGCAGGGCCTGCAGGACGTAGGCCCAGAACACGCCGGGGCGGCGGTCTCCGCTGTTGAAGGAGAGCCAGGCGACCGGCGGGCTCAGCCCGCAGGCCCACTCGGCGGCCAGCAGGGTTTTGCCGGCTCCGGCCGGGCCGTTGAGCAGTGTCAGCGGTGTCGTGAGGGCCTGGTCGAGGTGGTCGATGAGCCGCTGCCTCCGCAGGTAGGTGCGGGGCCTGGCGGGGAGGGCGAACCGGGCGCGCAGAAACGGATCGCCCAGCGGATCGGTGTGCGGCAGTGCCGCAACGACGGGGACCGCCGATCCATGACCATCCTCATCGATTTCCGCCACGGCGCTCATCACCCCTGTCGGTCAGGGCCACGTCACGGGCAGCGCTTCCACGCCCAGCATCCCAGCCTTCCTGCGCAGGTGCACGGCAGACCGAGCCCGCGCCCGTTGACCTGCACTCGGGGGGCAGGTCGAATTCGGGCAGTTCGAGTGAGGCGCCGAGCCGGACCAGGCTCAGCGCGTAGTCGCCCAAGGTGAGCCGACGGATCTGCAGGTATTCAGCCACCGAGGGGACGACCTTGCCGGCCACGACGCAGGAAGCCGGGCGCGTACCAGGCCGAGCGACCGAGCAGGCGCATCGCGGCGGGGACGAGGACGCCGCCTACCGCGATGGCGTCGATGAGGATGGCCAGTCCGCTGCCGAGGCCGAACATCTGCAACCGAGCGCATCGTCAGCGCGGCTGCCGTCCTGCTCGCGGTGAGCTTCTTCGCCCGGCACCGCCAAGCTCAGCTTCGAAGGCGATGCAGAACATCAGCACGGCCATGGTCATCTCCATCGGCTGCGCGGTGAAGCCGAGGAAGGAGGAGGGAGAGGTTGCCGTCCGTGAAGATCCAGGTCATGACGCCGAGGGTGGCTGCCAGGCTGATCAGTTGAGGGCCAGCGCGCGCAGCGGCTGCACGACACTGCCGGTGAAGAGGAAGAGCGACCGCTCTCCTCCTCGGAGCGTGGGGGCACTTGCACGGCCTGGTCGTCCTGGAAGCCTTCGGGCACACCTCCTTTGTCGGCGAACACCAGGCCGAGATTTTCCACATGGCGATGCGGGACCTGTTCGAGGACATTCATCGCCGGATCCCCGCGCAGCCCACGGAGACACCGGCCGCGCCCTGAGCGTAGCGCCGGGGCACCTGCTCCGACCTCGGCGGACGGAGCGTTTTCCGCGCACAAAGATGCGTCAGCTGGTCGTTGACCGGCGGTCTGCGGCAGAGCCAAGGTGAGGGGGACATCGGATTCCGATCACCTGTTTCCGGTCACCGAGCTGCGTGCAGGAGGCCGCGATGCTCCAGACAGAAACCTGCCAACGCACCGAGCTCGGGGAAGACCCCGAAGCGGTGCTCGCCGGCGTGACACCGACGGGCACGCCGAGCCTGCCGGCGGTCTGCCGTGAACTCTTCTTCCAGCGCTGTCTCTGGTGCGGCACTCCGGCCTACCGGCGCTCGTGCTGCCGTGCCTGCGGGTCCAGGGCCTTCAGCCGGGAACGCGGCGCGGGTGCCGGAGTCGTCGTACGCCGCAACGGCCACGCTCAGCACAACACGTGGTTCGTCGCGATGGACGAGGGCTTCAACCTGCTCTGCCAGATCACAGGGACGGCGCCGGTCGTGGTGGCGGTGGGTGCCCGGGTGACCCTCGTACGAGGGGTCGACCCCCTCGGCGAGGGCCTTCCCGTCGTCGAACTCACCTACCTGGCAACGGCGTTGGAGCGCTGGTGGTGACGGGATCCGGGCGGGACGATCAGAGAGGAGGGTGCGTGAGCACCCCACACAAAGGGCGAGGCGCGCTGGACGGCCTGCGCATCGCCGACTTCTCCCGCGTCCTCGCCGGGCCCTACGCCACCATGCTCCTCGGCGATCTCGGCGCCGACGTCGTCAAGGTCGAGCGGCCGGGCATCGGGGACGAGACCCGGGCCTGGCACCCTCCCGCGGATCACGACGGCACGTCGACCTACTTCCTGAGCGTCAACCGGAACAAGAGGTCGGTCGTCCTGGACCTGACCACGGAAGCCGGCCGCGAGCAGGCCCGCGCACTGGTCGCCGAGTGCGACGTGGTGGTGGAGAACTTCCGCCCCGGCACGATGGCGCGGCTGGGCCTGGGACACGAGCAACTCCGTGCCCGGCACCCGGAGTTGATCTACTGCTCGATCAGCGGGTTCGGTAGCGGCGCGGGAGCTGCGATCCCCGGATACGACCTGCTGGTGCAGGCCGTCGGCGGTCTGATGAGCGTGACCGGGACCGCTGACGGGGAGCCGGTGAAGGCGGGCGTGGCCCTGGTGGATGTGATCACCGGCCTGCATGCCTCGCTCGGCATCCTCGCCGCCCTGCGGCACCGCGATGCCACCGGAGAGGGCCAGCGGGTGGAGGTGAACCTGCTTGGCTCGCTGCTGTCCGCGATGGTCAACCAGGCGTCGGCGTTCGCCGTGGCGGGGGTGGTGCCGGGCCGCATGGGCAACGCGCATCCGAGCATCGCCCCGTACGAGACTCTCCCCACCGCCGACCGTCCGCTCGCCCTCGCCGTGGGCAACGACCGGCAGTTCGCGGCGCTCGCCGAGGCCGTGGGTGATCCCGCGCTCGCGCTTGACGACCGCTTCCGTACCAACGCCGACCGGGTCGCCCACCGTGCCGAACTGCGGGACCTCCTGACCGAACGGCTCAGTGCCGAAGGCGCCGACCACTGGTCGACGGTCCTGCTGGCCGCCGGTGTGCCCGCCGGACCGGTCAACACCCTCGACGAGGCATTCGCCTACGCGCAGAAGCTCGGCCTTCCCGGCATCGTCGACATCCCCGCCGCACCCGCCGACGGGGAGGAAGGCCGGCCCTCCCGCCAGGTCGCGCACCCGATCGCGCTGAGCCGCACACCCGCGCAGTACCGCCTGCCCCCGCCCGGCCTGGGCCGGCACAGCACGCAGATCCTCCCCCCGGCCGGGACCGAACCAACCACCTGATTTCCCGACCCCGACGAACAAGGAGCCCGACATGAGCGGCAAGCCGCTGAAGGACCCCCTCGACCTGCTCGACATCGCTTCCGTCCTCACTGACGAGGAACGCGAGATCCAGGCCACCGTCGCCAAGTTCCTCGACGACCGAGTGCGCCCGCACGTCGGCGAGTGGTTCGAGAACGCCCACTTCGCTCGCGAACTCGCCCCGGAACTCGGCAAGTTGGGCGTACTCGGCATGCACCTCGAAGGCTACGGCTGCGCCGGCACCAATGCCGTGTCCTATGGGCTGGCCTGCCTGGAGCTGGAGGCGGCGGACTCCGGCTTCCGCAGCTTCGTCTCCGTGCAGGGCTCGCTGTCGATGTTCTCCATCTGGAAGTGGGGCTCGGAGGAGCAGAAGCAGGAGTGGCTGCCCCGGCTCGCCGCCGGTGAGGCGATCGGCTGCTTCGGCCTGACCGAGCCCGACTTCGGCAGCGACCCCGCCGGAATGCGCACCCGGGCCGTGCGCGACGGCGGCGACTGGATCCTGAACGGCTCCAAGATGTGGATCACCAACGGCGGCATCGCCGATGTGGCCACCGTGTGGGCGCAGGCCGAGGACGGCATCCGCGGCTTCCTCGTGCCGCGCGGCACCCCCGGCTTCACCACTCAGGACATCAAGCAGAAGATGTCGCTGCGCGCGTCCATCACCTCGGAGCTGTACTTCGACGACGTACGGCTGCCCGACTCGGCACGGCTGCCGCACGCGCAGGGCCTGCGCGGACCGCTGTCCTGCCTGAACGAGGCCCGCTTCGGCATCCTGTTCGGCGCCGTCGGCGCGGCCCGCGACAGCCTGCAGGCGGCCCTCGGCTACGCCGACTCGCGGGTGCAGTTCGGCAAGCCGATCAGTGCCTTCCAGCTCACGCAGAAGAAGCTCGCCGACATGACCGTGTCCCTGGGCGGTGCCGCGCTGCTCGCCCTGCACCTGGGCCGGCTGAAGGACCAGCACCGCATCCGGCCCGAGCAGATCAGTGTCGGCAAGCTGAACAACGTCCGGGAGGCGATCGCGATCGCGCGGGAGTGCCGCACCATCCTCGGGGCCAATGGCATCTCCCTGGAGTACTCACCGCTGCGACACGCCAACAACCTGGAATCGGTGCTCACTTACGAGGGCACCGGCGAGATGCACACGCTGGTCGTCGGTCAGGCGATCACCGGCTACCCGGCGTTTCGCTGACCACCCAAGGCTGAAGGAAGACGACCGTGAACATCGTCGTACTCGTCAAGCAGGTCCCGGACACCGCTGCCGAACGCACCCTGTCCGAGGCCGATCACACCCTTGACCGCGAGGGCGCCGATCTCGTCCTTGACGAGATCAACGAGCGCGCCGCGGAGGAGGCCCTGGTCCTCAAGGCGACGCTGGGTGCCGAGATCTCCGTCGTGTCCATGGGGCCCGACTCCGCGCTCGACGCCATCCGCAAGGTCCTGGCGATGGGTGCCGACCGCGGCATCCACATCTGCGACGACAGGCTCCAGGGCTCCGACGCCGTGACCACCGCGAGGGTGCTGGCAGCCGCCGTGCGGACGGTAGCGGACGTCGACCTGGTCCTCGCAGGCAACGCGACGACCGACGGACAGGCCGGCGTGGTCCCCGCCGTCGTCGCGGACCTGCTCGGCGTGCCGCAACTGACGCACATTCGGGAGCTGACCGTGGACGCGGGGCGGGTGCGCGCGGAGCGCGAGACCGAGAACGGCGAGGTGACGCTCGACGCGCCGCTGCCCGCGCTGGTCAGCGTCACCGAGAAGATCAACGAACCGCGCTATCCCTCCTTCAAGGGGATCATGGCCGCCAAGAAGAAGCCGGTCGAGACGGTCGACCTCGACGACCTGTTCCCGGACGCGGACGACGCCGATTTCCTCGTGACCCGCACCCGCGTCGTGGAGGCCGTGCCGCGTCCGGCGCGGGCAGCCGGAATCCGCGTCACGGACGACGGCTCGGCCGGACGCCAGCTCGTCGACTACCTGATCGCCCAAAGGCTTCTCTGAACCGCCCCGACCAAAGAAGCAGGCACCCATGCCCGACGTCCTCGTTCTCGTCGACCACGACGGGGAACACGTCCACAAGTCCACCTACGAACTCCTCGCTGTCGCACGATGGTTGGGTGATCCGGCCGCCGTCGTGGTGGGGAGCCCCGGCACGGCGGCTCGCCTCAAGGACCCCCTCGCCCGCCACGGCGCCACCTGCGTCTACTCGGCCGAATCCGCCGAAGCGGACGAGTTCCTCGTCACACCGGCCGTCGACGCCCTGGAGCTGGCGGTCCGGGAAGCGTCCCCTGCCGCCGTCCTGGTCTCCGCGACGACGGACGGCAAGGAGGTGGCCGGGCGTCTCGCCGCGCGGCTGGACGCCGGGCTGCTGATCGACGCGGTCGACCTCGACTCCTCCGGAGAGGTCACCCAGATCGTCTTCGGCGGCTCCTGCACCGTGCGCTCACAGGTCACACACGGCTTCCCGGTGATCGCCGTGCGGCCGGGCTCCGTCGAGCCGGAGGAGCATCCTGTGGAAGCGGCGGAGCGGGAACTCGCCCTGCCGCCGGTCGACCCTGCGGCATCCGCCCGCATCACGGCCCGTCGCCTCGCGCTCGCGGGTGACCGTCCCGAGCTCACCGAGGCGAGCGTCGTCGTGTCCGGCGGACGCGGTGTCGCAGGAGCGGACGGCTTCAAGGTGGTCGAGGAACTGGCCGACGCCCTGGGCGGTGCGGTGGGCGCCTCACGCGCCGCGGTGGACGCCGGCTACTACCCGCACCGATTCCAGGTGGGACAGACCGGCGCGTCAGTCTCTCCCCAGTTGTACATCGCTCTGGGCATCTCCGGGGCCATCCAGCACCTGGCCGGGATGCAGACCTCCAAGACGATCGTCGCGGTCAACAAGGACCCCGAGGCGCCGATCCTCGCCCTTGCCGACTACGGCGTGGTGGGCGACCTGTTCGCCGTGGCTCCCCAGCTGGCCGAGGAAGTGACCGCCCGCCGCCTGGGCAGCTGACCCGGCTTCTCGGCCCTACGTCGACCCCCGGCACGCTCGCGGCCGACGCGGCGGGGCGTAAGGCGACGGCGACCCCGCTGAGCGGGGACCCTCCGCAGCCGCTACCTGCTCATCACCCGGCCAGGCGCCGGAACCGGCTGCCGTGGAACACCAGCGGCGCCCGGTCGGGTTCGGCCTTCAGACCGTGGATCTCCAGCAGCACGATGGTGTGGTCGCCGCCCGGGAGCTCGGAGTGGATCGAGCAGTCCAGCCAGAGGTTGGCACCATGGATGTACACGCTGTCGTCCTCGCCGGCTTGCCAGTCGACGTCCGCGAACCGGTCGCCGCTCTTGGCTGCCAGCGAACGACAGACCAGGTCCTGTCCCTCGGTCAGGACGCTCAGGCCCAGGCGGCCCTGCCCGCGCAGCTTGGGCCAGGTCGACGAAGTGTCCTGGACACAGACCGACACCAGAGGCGGTTCAAGAGAGACCGGGGTGAACGTGCTTGCGGCCATGCCCACCGGCGTACCCGAACGAAGTGCGCACAGGGCTGTCACCCCGGACGGGAAGCAGCCGAACGCCTGGCGCAGCACGGCGGGATCCGTCGGTGTCGCGACGAGCGGGCTCATCGGACGTCCTCCTGACCGGAAAGCACGGCGCCCAGCCGCCGCAGCGAGCCGTTGTTGCCCGCCACGTGCTGGGAGACGCAGCGGACGTCGCGCCAGCGGCGCTGCATCGGGTTGGAGCTGTAGAGTCCCGAGCTGCCCGACAGCGTCATGATCTCGTTGAGGATGCGGGTGCCCTCGTGGTGGATGTGCTGGTGGCCACCGGTGTAGCCGAACCACTCCGTCGGGGTGGGCTCCTCACCCGCGAGTGCCCGGTCCATGACGACGCGGCCGGTCTGCTCCACCAGGGCGTTCAGTGCCCCCGTGCGCAGGTGCAGCTCGGCGAACTTCTCCTGGAACACCGGGTCCGCGCCGATGACCGCCCCGGGGTTGAACGCCGGCCGCTTGGTGGCGGCGAGTTCCGCGAGGTCGCCGAGCGCACCCTCCAGGCAGCCGATGATGACGGCGTCGTGCGAGGCACCGGTGGCGGTGTACGGCAGGCCGTAGAAGGGAGCGGGGATGTTGTTGTCGCCCACCAGCGGCCCCGTGAAGCGCTCGGGCACGAAGACGTCGTCCATCGTGAAGTTCGTACTCTGCGTGGCACGCAGGCCCACCGCGTCCCAGGTGTCGAGGAACGTGGCCTGCTCCGGGCGGACCAGCGCGACCCACATCTCCGGGCGACCATCCGGAAGGGTGGGTGCGCCCTCGACCACGAAGCCCGCGAGCATCCAGTCCGGGGTGAACGAGCCACTGGCCAGCGGCCAGCGCCCACTGACGCGGTAGCCGCCCCGCACCGCGGTCGCCTTGCCCTTCGGGGCTATCGCCCCACGGAGCAACAGGTCGGCGCCGTCGCCGAACACCTCCTTCTCGAGCGTCTCCCGGGGCAGGGACCGTACGAAGAACCAGGCCATCGAGGCCGCCTGAACGGTCCAGCCGGTCGAGCCGTCGGCCCGCGAGAGCTCCCGGACCACCCGAGCGCTCTCCACCAGGTCGAGCTGATGGCCGCCCCATGCCTTGGGCAGGCTCATCCGGAAGACACCGGCCTCGCGCAGAGCGGTGATGATCTCCGCCGGAACGGCCCGGGCGGCCTCGGCCTCGGCTGAACAGGCCGCGATCTTTGGCAGGTGGGCCCGGACGCGGCCGAGCACGCCCTGGTCGGTCTCTTGGCCGTGGGATGAGGTGGACTCGAGCAATGTCGTCATGATCGATCCTTGTGAATGCGTGCGTCCTGGCGTATCAGAACCGCGTGGGGCTGATGCGGGCGCCTGAACGGCTTACGGAGAACGGCTCTTCCCGCCCGAGGACGACGGATCGTCGACCCGAGGCGCCCGGTCACTGCTCGCATGATGGGGGGCCGGGCGCAGGTCCTGCTTGTGTCCGGGAGCACCGGTAAGTTGCGTGGCTGAGAACACATGCCCGGAGCCGGTCGCAGATCGACCGGCGAGACTTACCATTCCTCGCCAGGAGTGCCGTCCGAGCCCGTCCCTCAGGGCCGGACGCGCCGGGAGGAGAGCCGCATGCCCCGGATCACGACGCCGAACGACGGCACGGCCACCGACAGACTGGAATGCTGGCGGGACGCCGTCAGCCGGAACCTTGTACCCCTGGAGGTCCTGCCGCGCGACAGCGCCGATTTCAGCGCGTCACTGCACGCGGTACAGGTCGGCCAGGTGCAGATGTCGGTCATCTCCGCCGCACCGCACAGCATCGCGCGCACCCGCCGGCACATCGCCTCCGACGCACCCGACCTCTTCCAGCTCACCGTGCAGCTCACCGGGCAGGGCGTGCTGACCCAGAAGGGCCGCCAGGCCCGGGTGGAGCCGGGCGAACTGGTCATCTACGACACTCGCCGCCCCTTCACCTACGACCTCCACCAGTCCCACACCGGTCTCGTGCTGATGTTCCCGCGGGCCATGCTGCCGTTGGCGGACCGCGATCTGGCGCGCGTGACGGCGACTCCGGTGCCCTGTCACGACGGGCTCGGTCAGGTGGTACTGCCTCTCCTGCACGGGCTGGCGCGGCAGATGGAGCACCTGGAGTTGAGCGGCACGCCCCGGCTCGCCGACAACGTGGTCGACCTGATCGGCACCCTCCTCGCGGAGCACGCCGACGCGGACCGGACCACCGAAGGGGCCGGCCCGGGCCTGCTCACCGAGCGCGTCCTGCTCTACATGGAGCAGCGGCTCGCCGACCCCGGACTGAGCCCTGAGGGTATCGCGGCCGCCCACCACATCTCCCGCCGCTACCTGTACAAGTTGCTGGCGGCGCGGGGGTACACAGTCTCGGGTTGGATCCGGGAACAGCGTCTGGCCCGCTGCCGACGCGACCTCACCGATCCGGCCCTGGACCACCTTCCGGTCGGTGCCGTCGGCGGGCGCTGGGGCTTTGCCGACCCGGCCCACTTCAGCCACGCCTTCAAGGCGGCGTACGGCACGAGTCCCCGGGAGGCGCGCACGGCGCGCCGATGACGTCGGCCGGTGTGCGCTTCAGTGGTGAAGCAACCAGTGCGGGACGGCTCCTGACGTGCCGTCATGCGGACCGGTAGCGGAAGAACCCCTCTCCCGACTTGCGGCCCAGCAGGCCCGATTCGACCATGCGGCGCAGCAGCGGGGGAGGGGCGTACAGCGGTTCCCGAAACTCCTCGTACAGCGCCTCGCCTATCGCCGCCACCGTGTCCAGTCCGATGAGGTCGGCCAGGGTCAGCGGCCCCATGGGGTGCGCGCACCCGGCGGTCATCCCGGTGTCGATGTCCTCCGCCGTCGCCGTGCCGGAGCCGACCATGCGCACGGCCGCCAACAGGTAGGGGATCAGCAGGGAGTTCACCACGAAGCCGGCGCGGTCCTGCGCGACGATGGTCTTCTTGCCCAGGATCTCACCGGCGAAGGCCCGCACGCGCAGCTCTGTTGTCTTCGAGGTGTGCAGTGAGGGGATGATCTCGACCAGCGGCATGACCGGGACCGGGTTGAAGAAGTGCAGGCCGACCACCGTGTCCGGACGTCCGGCCGCGGCGGCGAGCCGGGCGATGGGGATCGATGAGGTGTTGCTGGCCAGTACGGCCGCCGGGTCGGTCACGACCTCGGCCAACTGCCGGAACAGCGCCGTCTTGGCCCGCTCGTCCTCCACGGCGGCCTCGATGACCAGGTCCGCCCCGGACAGGCGGGAGAGGTCGTCCGTGACGGAGATGCCGGCCAGGGCATGTGCACGTTCATCGGCTGTGATGGCACCGCGCTTCTCCGCTTTCAGCAGAGAGTCCGCCACGCCCGCCAGTCCCGCCCGGGCCCGGTCCTCGGTCACGTCGCACAACGTCACGTGCAGTCCGGCCCGGGCGCACACCTCCGTGATGCCCCGGCCCATCTGGCCAGCGCCGACGACACCCACGTACCTGATCGCTGTCATGTGCTGCTCCGCCTGTTCCTCCGTCGGGCGGCGGTCGACCGACGCCGCCACGGTGTGTGCTGCCGTGTTGAGCGTAGGCCGGTCATACCCCTTCTGACCTGCTCGGACAGTGCGTCATCCACGTACAAAGGTGCGTCTGTCCGATGGTCGTCGAAGCCTGGACGGACCCCATGGCGACGAGGCGTCGGGCTCATGCCGGACGCCTGCCGCGGATCGGTGTTTCAGACGGTGGCCGTGGCGGCGGCCTCCCGCAGTCGACGGATCACGCCGCGCACCGCGGGCGAGGTCTCTCCCTTGCGGTAGGCACCGACCAGCCGGGTGGTCAGCGCCACGTCGGCCAGCGGACGGTACGCCACGCCCGGAATCTGCACCCGGCGCAGCGAAGCGGGGACCAGGGCCACCGCGAGACCGCCGCCCACCAGCGTCAGAGCCGCGATGAAGTCCCGCACGGGGGGAGCGCACCGCGGACTGAACCCCCCTCGGTCCGCCACTTCGAGGATCTGGTCGCGGCAGCCGTACTCCTCGTCGAAGTGCGGCGCGACGAAGTTCTCGTCGCGCAGCTTCGCGACCGGTATCGCCTCGTACGCCGCCAGCGGCGCGGTGGCCGGCAGTGCCAGGACGACTTCCTCGGTGAGCAGGCAGGTGGCCGTCACTTCGGGCGGGTACTCCGGCCGCCAGCGCAGGAAGCCGACGTCGATGTCCCCGCAGGCCAACGCCTCCAACTGGGCGGGCGTCTCCAACTCGCGCACCTGGACCGTCAGTTCGGTGCCGGGGGCCGCGCAGCGGGTGAGGGCGTCGGTCAGCACTCCGGAGAACGCGGCCGAGGCGACGTACGCGATCAGCGCATGCCCCAGCTCCCCGCGTCCGGCACGCCGGCCCACCGCCTCGGCCCGGGCGGCTTGCGCGAGGGTCAGCCGTGCCTCTTCGAGGAAGAGCCGTCCGGCGCTGGTCAGGGCCGGACGGGTGCGCCGTCCGCGGTCGATGAGCCGCACGCCCAGGTGCGACTCCAGGGCCCTGACCTGGGCGCTGAGCGCAGACGGGGCCAGGTGCAGACGATCCGCCGCCCGCGCGAAGTGCAGTTCCTCCGCGACGATGACGAACGACTCCAGCCAGCGTAGTTCCATCGGCTTCTCCGTCCTGCCGGACCTTTGGGATGGACACCCCGCGGCGCTGTCAGGGCAGAACAGGACCGCCGCGGGGTGAGTATGGGGATCCGCGGTTCAGGGGATCACGACGTAGTTGCCGAATCCGCCGTCGTGGTCGGACGCGCGCCCCGAGATCGCCTCGTTGACCTTCGCCAGCGGGAACGGCTTGGTGATCAGGTACGACAGGTCGAGGGCTCCGGTCGCCACCATGTCGGCGACCTCCTGGCCCTGCGCGGTGGTGAACCAGTTGGAGCCGATGAGCTGGACCTGCTCGTCCATGAGCCACTTCACGTCCACGGGCAGCCGGTCGGCCACGCCGCCGACGTTGACGACTTTGCCGCCCCGCCGGACGCCCTGCATGGAGTCGAGCATGGTCTCCACCGGGGCCTTGGCACCGAGTGCGCTGATGACGAAGTCCGCTCCCTCACCGCCGGTGCGGGACTTGGCCCACTCGCCGGTGGAGCCCTCGCCCAGCCGCATGACTTCGATCCGGTCCGGCGCCAGCTCCTTGACCCGCTTGAGGAGTTCCTCGTTGCGGCCGGTCCCGAGCACCTTGGAGACACCCGAGGCCAGGGCGAGGAGGGTGGAGGCGACGCCGAGCGTGCCCGTGACCCCGTCGATCAGCGCGACCTGGCCGGGGCCGGCGGCGGCGTGCTTGAGGGCACCGTAGGAGGTGCCGATGTAGCCGAGTTTGCCGGCCTGCTCGAACGTCATGGTGTCGGGGATGTTGACGATCGAGTACTGCGGAGCGGTCATGAACTCGCAGAAGCCGCCGTAGGGATAGAGGTCGAAGATGCGCTGGCCGTCGCGAGAGGTGCTGAAGTAGCCGTTCAGGGTGAAGTAGCGGCACCGGCTGAGCTCACCGCCGCGGCAGACCTGGCAGCTGCCGCAGGACCGCAGGGGGCTGACATAGACGCGGTCGCCCGGCTTGGTGTTGAGCACCGCCTCGCCGACCGCCTCGACCACGCCCGCGGGATCCAGGCCGAAGATCGCCGGCAGCTTGGGCAAGGGCTGGTGCGGGTACCAGGTTGGCCAGTTGTTGATCACGTTGGCCATGTTCGGCACGATTCCGCATGCCTTGACTCGCACCAGCACGTCGGTCGGACGTGGCGTGGGCACGTCGATCGTGTCCACCGACATCGGCTCACCGAGCGCGTGCAGTCGTGCAGCGAGCATTTTCGCCATTGAAAAACTCCTGAATTGTGGGCCGTACGGTGCCGAGATCTACGAATTCGGGAAAGGAGTCTGGTAATTGTCCTCAAGGTCGATGCCGAGAAGTCCCATGATGCGGACACCGGAGTTGTACCAGGCGATGGACAACGACAGTTCGACCATCTGCTGATCCGTCAGGTGCTGGGCGGCGGCACGCCACGTCTCCTCCGAGACGTCGACCCGGAGCGTGGACTCCTGGGCGAGGCGCATGACCGCCTTCTCCGTTTCGTCGAACAGGTCGGACGACTCGAAGTCGGCGACCGAGGCGAGCTGTTTCTCGGTGAGCCCGGCCTTGAGGCCGTGGGACTGGTGGTGTGCGACCTCGTAGGCGGACCGGGTCGCGTGACCCACGGTCAGAATCGCGAGCTCCCGCAAGCGGGGACTGAGGTCCGCTGCCCGCAGTGAGTTGGCGTAGGTCAGGAAGGCGTCCAGCTGGGTGGGCGCGCCCGCGAGGGCGAGGAAGATGTTCGCGGTCGGTACCTTGCGTTCGGTCTCCAGCCGGTCGTACAGCGGCTTCAGCGACTCGTCCGCGTCTTCGCGGCGCAGGTAGGGAACTCGTG
Source organism: Streptomyces hawaiiensis (assembly GCF_004803895.1). Classification (NCBI taxonomy): domain Bacteria; kingdom Bacillati; phylum Actinomycetota; class Actinomycetes; order Kitasatosporales; family Streptomycetaceae; genus Streptomyces; species Streptomyces hawaiiensis. Next base: position 8,650,463 of record NZ_CP021978.1, read on the forward strand.
CCATGACGTCTCCTTGAAGACGGAGTGGAGGGGAAGGTCAGGGGAGGGGCTGTTCGAGCAGGAACCGCTCCAGTGACATCGGATTCGGCGGCTCAGCCGGGGGGATCTGCGGCACGCCGACGAAGGGCGACGCCTCGAAGTACCACTTCTTCAGGGCAGGCAGGCCCCAGCGGGCGTTGGTGCTCAGCGAGGCCGCGTCCCAGCGCACCGGCTCGATCTCGGTGTCGATGGTCTGGTAGTGGCTGTTGAAGACCTCCACCCGGTGGCCGTCGGGGTCACGGAGGTAGGCGAAGAGCATCCCGCCCGGACCGTGCCGTCCCGGACCGCGCTCCACACCGTCGCCGTAGCCGAGGATCCCCGCCCAGTCGCAGGCGCTGAAGATGTCGTGGCTCTCGGAGACGGTGTAGGCGAAGTGGTGCAGGGCGGGGCCGGCGTTCTCGACGATCGCGAGGTCCAGGCAGGTGCCCTTGCGGTACATGAACGCGCCCAGCAGCTTGTCGCCGTGCTCGAGGTATTCCGAGTTGCGGAAGCCGAGTTCGCTGTAGAACGCGCACAGCTCGTAGGTGTCGGGGGCGAAGATCTGGAAATGGTCCAGTCGCTGCGCGTGGGCGCCCCTGTACTGCTCGAAGTCGATGTGCAGCCGCGGCCGGGTCTCCATGTGCGCGCACAGTTCGAGCGGCGTACCGATGGGATCGCTGACGTGCAGCGTACGGCCCTGGTGGGGGACGTCGACCCATTCGGCGGGCAGCCCCCGCTCGCGGAACCAGGCGTAGGCGAGGTCGAGGTCCTCGTCGAAGAACACGCGGAATCCGATCCTCCGGCATGCGCCCGCGCCCTCTTCGTCCAGCTCCAGGACGAGGCTGTGGTGGCAGGCCTCGGCCAGGCCGCGCAGATGGCAGGTGCGGTCGTCCTCGTCGCTGACGACGAGTCCCAGCGCGCGCACGTAGAAGTCGCGGCTCGCGGCGAGGTCGGCCACGGTGAGCCGGACATGACTGGAGCGGGTGATGTTGAAACTCGGGCGCAGATTGACGGGTGGCAGCATGCTGGTCTCCGTGCTCGGATCGGCTCTATTTCGATGACTTTAATCCTGGGAATGCCTTTTACCGAGATGTCGCGGACGGCCCGGATCCGGGGAATGTGAAGGCGGACCAGCCGCTGAATTCCGCGGAATCGCCGAGCGACTCCTCGATGCGCAGGACCTCGTTCCACTTGGCCATGCGCTCGGAGCGTGTGAACGAGCCGACCTTCAGTTGGCCGGCGTCCCAGCCGACGCTCAGATGCGCGATGGTGACATCCTCGCTCTCGCCGGACCGGGCCGAGACGATGGTGCCGAAGCCGGCTTCCTTTCCGGCGCGCAGGGCCTGGAAGGCCTCCGTGACCGTGCCCGCCTGGTTCGGCTTGACGAGGACGGCGTTGGCCGCGCCGTCGGTGGCCGCCGCCTCCACCCGCTTGGCGTTGGTGACCAGGTAGTCGTCGCCGATGACCTGGCAGCGGTGGCCGTAGCGGCTGGTGAACTCCACCATGCCCTCGTGGTCGTCCTCACCCACCGGGTCCTCGACGGACAGGATCGGGTACTGCTCGATCCAGCCGCCCAGCATGTCGACCAGCGCCGCCGTGTCCAGCGTGCGGTCGTCCAGCGCCAGCGTGTACCGTCCGCCGCTGCCGAACTGCGAGGCCGCGACGTCCAGCGAGATGCCGACCTGGGCCGCGGGCGCGAATCCCGCGGTCTCGATCGCCCGGGTCAGCGTCTCCAGGGCCTCCTCGTTGGAGTCGAACGCCGGCCAGAAGCCGCCCTCGTCGGCCACGCCCTGCGCTTTGCCGGCCCGGCGCATGAGGCTGCCGGCGGCCAGGTAGATCTCGGCTGTCCAGTCCAGGGCCTCCGAGAAACTGCCGGCCGCGGGGCAGACCACCATGAAGTCCTGCACGTCCACACGGCGGTCCGCGTGGGCGCCGCCGCCGAAGATCTGGATCTCCGGTAGCGGGATACGGACCGGCCGCCCACCCGACAGGTGCTGCCACAGCGGTACGCCGGCCGACTTCGCGATGGCGTGCAGGATCGCCATGGAGGTGGCGACGATCGCGTTGCCGCCCAGACGGCTGCGGTCGGGTGTCCCGTCGAGATCGACCAGGAGCCGGTCGACGACTTCCTGGTCGGTCGCGTCCAGGGCGAGGAGCGCGGGCGCGATCTCGTCGTTGACGGAGCCGACGGCGCGATGGACGTCCAGTCCGCCGAAGCGGGAACCACCGTCGCGCAGGTCGAGAACCTCCCCCTGGCCCGTCGACGCCCCGGCCGGTGCGATGGCCCGCCCGATCGCGCCGTCTTCCAGCCGGACCTCGACCTCGACGGTCGGCCGGCCGCGTGAGTCCCACACCCTGCGGCCGTGGAGCTGGGCGATCCGCGCGTCTGTCATGGCGGTGCAACCTTTCGGAGTCGGGAGGATCGGACGTGGTGTGCGACGCCCCGCCGTCGTGCCTGCTCGGGAGCAGAAGAGGGTGCCGGCGGCCGGGGCATCATGTCGTCCGTACTCCCTGGAGTGCTAACGATAGCGCAATCGTGCGGAGGGTCGTCGGTCATGTCAAGAGCAGGCGGTGGTCGGATGGCGCAGAGTGCCGCCCGCTCTGCGTCCTGGGGGTCACTTGAAGGATAGTGCTATCGTTCGCACAGCCGGTGTCATCCGGCGAGGACTCCGACGGACCCCGCTCCCCTGGACAACGGACAGCACAGGCGGGCGCGGGTCCGCCGGACCGGATCGCGGTCTACAGGAAAGCGAGCACGACATGGCCCCTGAGCCCTCCATGGCGCCCATGACCCTCACCACCGTCGTGGCCAGCACGCGTCCCGGACGTGTGGGCAGGTCCGTGGCGGACTGGTTCACCGCCCGGGCCGCGGAGTGCGACGAGTTCGAGTCGCACACCGTCGACCTGCGGGAACTCGCTCTGCCCTTCCTCGACGAGCCGCATCCTCCCGTGCTGCGGCAGTACACGAAGAGCCACACCCGTGCCTGGAGCCGGATCGTCGAAGCGTCGGACGCGTTCGTCTTCGTCACCCCGGAGTACAACGGGAGTTTCCCCGCCCCGCTGAAGAACGCCTGGGACTACCTGGTCGTGGAATGGCAGCACAAGCCGGCCGGGTTCGTCGGCTACGGGGGCGTCTCGGCGGGTACGCGGGCGGTGCAGATGGGCAAGCAGGTCGTGGCGAATCTCCGGATGCTGCCGATCGGTCCGACCGTGAGTGTCCCGTTCGTCGGCGAGCTCATGGAGGAAGGCGCCTTCCGGCCCGGCAAGATCCACGAGGTCGCGGCCGAGCAGATGCTCGACGAACTCGTGCGCACCGCCCGCGTCATGCGCCGGCTGCGCAGTGGAACGTACTGAGCCGCCGCCCACCCCACGTGAACGCGCCCGGAGCATCACGCTCCGGGCGCGTTCACGTCGGCGTGCGAGTCCGCCCGTGGTTCAGCCGGTCGTGGGCGGTGTCCCACCGCCGGGGGCGGCCGTGCTGCCGCGCAGGATCAGGGATCCGGGGGAGACCGATGTGTACGGGCCGTCATGGCCCGCCTTGGCCTTGAGCCGGCGCATCAGCCACAGCGCGCAGCCGGTCGCCATCTCCTGGATGGGCATGCCGATCGTGGTGAGCCCCGGGCCCCACCAGGAGAAGCCGGGCTCGTCCCCGAACCCGACCACGGACAGTTCGCCCGGCACCTTCACGCCCTGCTGGGACAACTCCTCCAGCATGCCCAGGGTGAGCTGGATCGAGCCCAGCACCAGTGCGGTGGGCGCAGCCGGGCCCCGCAGCAGCCGGCGTACGGCCTGGCGTCCATGCTCCACGGACGACGGCGGTCCCAGCTCCGCGCGCCAGCTGTCGTCCGGCAGGCCGGCCTCCTCCAGGGCGGTGCGGAAGCCGCGCAGACGCTCGGCGCCCGTGGGCAGTTCCTCGGGACCGCCCAGATACGCGATGCGGGTGTGGCCCAGTGCCACCAGGTGAGCGGTGGCCTGACGCAACGCCTCGTGGTCGTCCACGCCGAACCACTGGGAGCCCAGCGAGGGGTGGCGACGCAGCAGCTGCAGGTGCGGCAGGGTGCGCAGGAGTTTGACGGACTCGTTGTGCGGGCGCGCGGTGGGGACGATGATGACGCCGGCCACCCGGTTCGCGGACAGTTCCCGCAGGTGGCGCAGCTCGACCAGACGGTCGTCGTCGGTCTCCGAGAGCATCAGTTGGTAGCCCTCGGCCTCCATGTTCTTGGACAGTTCGTGCGCGATGGTCGAGTAGAAACTGTTGCGGATGTCCGGGATCACCAGCGCGACCACGTTGCTGGAGGCGCCCCGCATCATCCGCGCCGCGCGGTTGCCGACATAGCCCATCTCCGAAGCGGTCTTCCGGACCCGGAGCTTGGTCTCCTCACTGATCCGCGCGTCGTCGGCGAGCGCCCGGCCGACCGTCGAGACGGAGACCCCGAGGCGTTCGGCGATGTCCTTCGTCGTGACCACGTACAGGGTCCCCCTCGACTCACTCGTGCGGTGCCGTCACCTTCCGTATGCCAACGATAGCGCTCAGCGTGGCACTCCGATGGTCGGAGGTCTGACATCTCCGTGTCGATCACTACCGTCGTGCTAACGTTAGCATTGCTGGATGGGCCGTGCAGCCGCTCGTGGCTGCCCAGTTGCGGAGGTGTCCGTGCGGATCGTCAGATATGCCGTCGGCGGCGTGTGCCACTACGGAGAATTCGAAGCGGGTGACACCAGGATCGCGAGATTCGAAGGTGACCCCTATGCCGGGCTCTCGCCCACGGGTCACGTCGACGACGTCGGCGACGTGGTCGTTCTCGCGCCGGTCGAGCGGCCCAGGATCTTCGGATTCGCCTACAACTACACCTCGCACATCGACGAGACGGAGCGTGAGGTTCCGGAAGTTCCCGTGTGTTTCATGAAGCCGAGTACGGCGGTCGTCGGGCCGGGCGACGCCATCGTCTATCCGGCGGATGGTGAACTGATCCATTTCGAGGGCGAGTTGGTCGTCGTCATCGGAAAGGAGGCACGCCATGTGAAGCCTGCCGAGGCGCATGAATACATCCTCGGCTATACGTGTGGCAATGACGTCAGCGATCGCATAATCCAGCGCAAGGAAAGCGCATTCGGAACGTTGATGATCGGGAAGGGCCAGGACACCTTCGCGCCGCTCGGTCCGGTGATCGCCACCGGGCTCGACCCCTCGGAACTGTCCCTGACGACCCGGGTGAACGGCACCGTGACGCAGTCGGCGAGCACGGCCGACCTGCTGCTCGCGGTGCCCGACATCGTCAGCTACCTCAGCCGCTACCTGACCCTGCTGCCCGGAGACGTGATCATGACCGGCACGCCGTCCGGCGTCGGGCCGATCCGTCCCGGGGACGAGGTCGAGGTCGAGATCGAGGGCATCGGTGTCCTGCGCAACGCGGTCGTGGCCGAGAGCCGCTGACCTCGGCCGTCCGAAGGGTGACCGCACATCCCGGGGCCCGCCACCTTCTTGAGGTGGCGGGCCCCGGGCGTGAAGGGGTCTGACGCGTTCGCTAGCGGACCACGTTGTTGAACCGCGAGGGCCGCACGAAGGCCAGGGCGGCGACGCCCACCAGCGGCAGCACCGTCACCTGCAGCAACCCGGCCCGGCTCCAGCCGAAGGAGTCCACCAGTGCGGCGAAGAGCAGGCCCGAGAAAGCCGCCGTTCCGTAGTAACTGGTGACGAAGAGGCCGGACGCGCGTCCGATCTGCTCCGGGCGGACGGCCCGCTGCATCGCACTGTTGGTGTTCGGGTAGATGAAGCCCAGCCCGAAGGCGCCCATGAGGAAGGCGAACACGCACTGCATGCCGATGCCGGCCTGGGTCTCGTAGATGCACAGGGCGATGGCCGAGACGGCGAGCATGCTCACGATCAGCAGGTTGCGCTGGTTGATCCGGTCGCCGAGCCAGCCACCCAGGACGGCCGTCATGCCTCCGAAGCCGAGCAGGCTCATCGCCAGCGCCGCCTGCTCGGTCGTGTAGTGCAGCGAGGTGATGAGATACGTCGGGTAAAGGCCCAGGAACCCGTAGATGGCCACCCCGCTGACGACAGAGTGGACTGCCAGCGCGATGCTGTTGCGGTTGTAGGCGGAGACCGGCATGTACTCGTACGACCTGGTCGAGACGGTCTCTTCGACGGAGCGCTCGGTCAGCGCGGCCTTCACGAAGAACAGGGATGCGGCGGCGATCAGCAGCCCGGCCGTGCCGAAGAGGTAGAAGGGCGAGTGCCAGGTGCCGTGCAGGTTCATGAGCCGTACGCCGATGAGCGGGGCGATGAAGACGCCGATCGAGTAGCCCGCGCCGATGACACCGAAGGCGAGGCCTCGCCGGTGGGCGAAGAAGGCGCCCATCGCGGCGAAGATGGCCGCGGACTGCATGCCCTCGCCGAAGCCCGAGACGACGCGGTACACCGTCATGTCGGCAAGACCGGTCGCCAGCGGCGTGGCCATCGTGCCCAGGGAGTAGATCACGATGCTCGCCAGCAGCACGGTCTTGCGCCGGAAGCGGTCCAGGAGATAGCCGGCGGGCAGTCCGGCCAGGGCCATACCGAGGGTGAAGTTCGTCGCCAGAAGCCCGCCCTGCTCCAGCGAGAAGCCGTAGTCCGCACGGATGTCGGGCAGCAGCGGGGGAAAGACCTGGCGGTCCATCGCGTTGACCGTGTAGGAGAGGACGATCAGCAGGAAGCCGATCGCGATCATGGCCCGGGAAATGGGCGGGCGAATGTCTTTCCGGATGTCATCGACGGGTATCGCGCTGGCGTCTACTTGCGCTGCGTGAGTCATTGCGGCTCCTGAGGAGGGATGGGCCACGGCAGGCCGCGGCGGATTCATCGCTAATGCGGGCTGTACGGCGATGACGAGAGCGATGAGCTGAAAAGCGGCCGCGATACGGCCGGGGGCATCGATGTGCCGCCGGCCGGCGGAAAGAGGCGACGGTGGGCTGAGGCGCGGTCGGACACCGCATACGGAATTCAGCCGTGAATCGTCTGTCGGGGACGTCCGTGGCCATGGAGTCTTCGACGGCTCGACCTTGTGCGGGATTCTGACGGCCGCAGGGTCGGCGATGGCAGAAACCATGGGGGGAAGTCCCCGGCTAGTCAAGACGCGAACCAGAATTGTTTCTAAGACTTTTCGCATCCCCCGTGGTGACGCCCCCTTCGGCTTCGGGTGACCCTGCTGCGCGGGGTCGACGATCACTACCGGCACCGAAGTGAAGTCTTGACGAGGTGAAGGAGGCCAATGCTATCGTTAGCATCATGTGGCTGTGACAGAGTGATTCGACGTGCCCCGGCATGTTCGCTACCCGATCCAGGGGCGTACCGCGCCGCCTTCGCCGACCACAAGTCGGCGAGCGTCGGCACCCGAACCGACCCAGTGACCCTCTCCGTGCCACCCGCGGTGGCCGGCGGTCTCATCGGACAGAGCCGTCGGCCGCCCTCCGGGCGACGAACAAACTTGCTGACCGGATGACCGGGCGGGACGCCCGGCCGTCCCCACCCGCCGCACGAACCTGCGAGGACGACCTGCCATGAAACCACCGAGCCGCCCTGGCACCGTGCTGCTCACCGACCACGCCTGGCCCGACGACTCCGTCGAGCGAGCGGTCATCGAGGAGGCGGGCCACACCCTCGTCACCGGTCCCGCGGAGCCCGCCTCCGCCGAGGCGATCGAGGATCTGGTCACCGAGCACCGGCCCGCTGGGATCCTCACCTGCTGGGCACCCGTCTCCGCCGCCGCCATCGAGGCCTCTCCCGCGTTGGGGATCGTGGCCAGACTCGGCGTCGGCCTCGACAACATCGCCGTGGACACCGCCACCGAGCGGGGTGTGTGGGTCACCAACGTCCCGGACTACTGCGTCGAGGAGGTCTCCGACCATGCCGTCGGTATGGTGCTGGCCTGGACCCGCGGACTGACGGCGTTCGACCGGGCCGTCAGGGCCGGCCGCTGGAACCCCGCGAGCGCCAGACTGCGCCGACTGTCCACCCTGACCTGCGGCATCGTCGGATACGGGCGCATCGGACGGGCCACCGCACACAAGCTCGGCGCATTCGGCTGCCGGATCCTGGCTCACGACCCGCATGCGCCGAAAGGCGCGGCCGGAGTGGAGATGGCGGACCTGGAGGAGCTGCTGCGCCGCAGCGATGTGGTGATCCTCCACGTGCCGCTCACGCCCGGTACGTACCACATCATCGGCACCGAACAGCTGGCCCTGATGAAGCCGGGCGGCCTGCTGGTCAACGTCAGCCGAGGAGGCCTGGTGGACACCGGCGCGGTCGTCAAGGCGCTGGACTGCGGGCAGCTGGACGGGGCCGCCTTCGACGTCCTGGAGAGCGAACCACACGTCCCCGCCGAACTCCTGAACCAGCCGGGCGCTTTGCTCACCCCGCACGTGGCCTTCTCCTCCGACGCCTCGGTCACGGAATTGCGCCGACGTGCGGCCGAGGAAGTCGTGCGCATCCTCGCGGGCGAGGCGCCGGCCCACGCGTGCAACCACCCCCGCGGTCTGCGCACAGGGTCAGGGGAACGGCGATGAGCCCCGCCGCCGCACAGCTGAACCCCGACCCCGCACTGACCGGCTTCCTGCTCGCCCATCAACTCGCGGAACCAGGCGAAAGCGCCCACTGGTCCCCACTGGCGGGCGGAGTCTCGTCCGATCTGTGGCGGGTCGACCTGCCGGGACGTTCCGTGTGCGTCAAACGTGCCCTGGCCAGGCTCAGGGTCGCGGCGGACTGGCAGGCGCCGGTCTCGCGCAACGCGTACGAATGGGCGTGGATGCAATTCGCCTCCCGGCACCGGCCGGACAGCGTCCCCGAACTGCTGGCCCACGACCCCGAAGCCGGCCTCTTCGCGATGGCGTACCTGTCTGCCGAGCACCACCCCGTGTGGAAGACCCAACTGCTCTCCGGCGACGTACGGTTGGCGACCGCGGCGGCCGTCGGTGACCTGCTCGCGACCCTGCACGCGGCGAGCGCGGGTGACGCCGGCCTCGCCGCCGAGTTCGCCACCGACGACAACTTCCACGCGCTGCGCATCGAGCCGTACCTGCTCGCCACCGCCGCGGCACACCCCGAACTGGGCGACATCCTCCAGGGACTCGCCGACCGCACGGCCATGACGCACCTGGCCCTGGTCCATGGCGACGTCAGCCCCAAGAACATCCTCGTCGGCCCGTCGGGGCCCGTGCTCCTGGACGCCGAGTGCGCCTGGTACGGAGACCCGGCCTTCGACCTGGCCTTCTGTGTCAATCACCTGCTGCTCAAGAGCCTGGTGGTGGCCGGGCGGCGCACGGATCTGCTGCGGTCCGTACACGCACTCGCCGAGGCATACCTCGGGCGCGTCGACTGGGAACCCCTGACCACCCTGGAAGGCCGGGCGGCCTCGCTGCTGCCCGCCCTTCTGCTCGCGCGTGTCGACGGCAAGTCCCCGGTGGAGTACCTCACTGACGACCGGCACCGGCTGTTCGTCCGCGCCGTCGCCTCGACCCTGCTACGGACGCCCGTCGCGACGGTGGCGGAGGTCCTGGACGCCTGGGAGACCGCGCTGAAGGCCCTCGACGAGCCCGCCGGCGGCCGACCCCACTGACCCCTGGATGCGACGGGTCCCGTCAGCAGGCCCGACCGAGGAGAGACACATGCGAAGAGTCGTCACCGGCCACGACGAGGACGGCAAGTCGGTCGTCGTCAGCGACGGACCCGTCCCGCGTAGCCGGGAGTTCACCAGCCTGCCGGGCTGGGTGTCCCGCCTGCCCTGGGCCACCGAACCGGGCGAACCCGCCAGCCGGGCCGGGGAGGACCCCACGCCGAAGGTCACGAGCCTGCTTCCGGCGCCGGGCGGCACCCGGTTCGTCGTCCTGACCTTCCCACCGGACACCGCGATGGCCGACCCGGCGTTCGACCCGGTCGCCTTCGACCAGGAGCAGCGGGCCGACTCACCCGGCATCGCGGACCTCATGGAACCGGACGGCATGCACACCACGCCGACCGTGGACTACGGAATCGTGCTGCGGGGCGACATCGTCCTCGAACTCGACAACGGCCACTGCACACGGCTCTCGGCCGGGGACATCGTGATCCAGAACGGCACCCGGCACGCTTGGCGCAACCGCAGCGACGAACCGGCCACGATGGCCTTCGTACTCATCGGGGCCGAGCAGGACGGCTGATGTCGTTGGCCCGGGGGTTTCGAGGCCGGCCGGGGGCTGTCCCCGGCCGGCCTCGAGATGTTGTTCCTTCCCGTGTGCCGGCGGGGTGCCGTCAGCGCACGTAGATGTGAGGCTGCGGAGGCGGGTCATGCCGGCGCCGAGGAAGTAGCTGGGGTGGGGCGGCTGGTTGTAGGCGGTGTTCTGCCAGGCCAGGGCGGTGCGGTACTGGGCGTCGTGGGCCAGGGTGTGCAGTTTGGTGGTCGTGGGGGTGGACGTGGCGTAGATGCGCAGGGCGTTGTTGCCGGACTGGCGCCAGATGACTTCCTCGCGCCAGTCGCCGAAGAGGTCGCCCGAGAGCACCGGGGTGGACTTGGTGCCGTTGCTGGAAGCCACGCCGCTGCCGGTGAGCAGCCGGGTGTCGCCGCCGGTGCCGTACTTGTCGATCTGGGCGCCGTTCAGCAGTTCGCGCACCGGGTCGGCGTCCCACCAGGCGAGGAAGTTCGCCGAGGAAGGGTTGCGGCCGACGTTGCCGCCGGACGAGTTGCGCAGGTTGCGCTCTTCCACGTCGCGACCCTTTGCGTGGACGTGCTGAACAACTCGCAGACCGACGGGACGCAGGCGCAGCTGCGGGACCGCTCGGGGGACTGCCACGGCGGCTCGGACCAGCAGTGGGCAGTCGACGTAAACGGCACGATCACCAGTACTCGGTCCGGCCTGCGCGCCTGGACGCGTATGACGCCGGAACCGCCTACGGCACCCGACTGGTCCTGTGGGCCTACGACGGTGGGTCCGACCAGCGGTGGACTCCCGGATGAATCGGGCGGGTCCGAGGCCCGAAGCAGGCGTGCCGATCTTGCCGGGCTCGCGCCGCCGACTATGACGCCTCGCTGCGTTACCGAATCGCCCGAGTGCGGACAAGTGCGAGTGGCGGTCCGGCGCCTTGCGATGCCCTCCCGCAGGCCCCTGGAGGAGAAGTGAGCCGCTCCGACATGAGGAGCGATGCGAAAACACCCTGTCCGCACGGCACTCGGCATCACGACCGCGGTCATGCTGGCTTGCGGCGCTGCGGCATTCGGGCCGGCTGCCCCGGCCTCCGCACAGTTCGGCGCCCGGCGCACCGCCGAGCGCCTCGACGTCGCAGTGGCCTCCTCCCGCGAGGCGACCGCCGCCCTCCTGTGGCAGTCCAAGGACAACCCCCGCGACATGCTCGCCGGCGGCGTCCCCTACCTCATCCAGTGGGGCCTGCTCGCGGGCGGATGGATGCACGCCCGCATCCTGACCGCCGCTCTGGAGCTGCCGCAGGACGCCGACACCGCACGCCGCCTCCTGGACGCCGACTTCTACGGCGTCCACAGCCTCAGCCGCATTCCCTCGCTGACCGAGGTAATCCAAGCCGGAGAGATCGTATGAACGCCCCCTGTCCGGAGACGTGTACACCAGCCCGCTGCAGAAGCTGCCCGACGCGATCGAGGGCTGGTTCTCGCCCACCACGTCGACGCTGCTGTCCGGGCCGACCCAGGCCGTCCTGGTGGACGCCCAGTACCCTTCAGAGGAACGTGGCCGAGGTGGCCCACCGGATCGAGGCGCCCGGCCGCACCCTCACCACCACCTTCATCACCCACGCCCACGCCGCCCACTACTTGGGCCTGGAATCGCTGCGCAGCCGCTTCCCGCAGGCCAAGGCGGTCGCCCTGCCATCGGTCGTGGCCGAGATCAAGGCCACCAGCGACGCCCAACGCAAGACATGGCGCGAGTGGTTCGAAGGCAGAGCCCTCGACAACACCGCCATCCCGGAGCCCCTCGACGGCGACACCATCCTGATCGACGGGCACGGCATCCGCAGGGATCATGCCGAATGATTTCTTGGGCGGCCCCCCGTTCGAGGACCGGCTGGCGCTATGTACACCTGGGCGGCCGGGTCCGTACGGAGGGCTTCGGGCTCGGCGTCACAGTGATCGCCTCGGGTTCAGGAGCGATGCGAGGGGGCTCCTGCGATCACGGAAGTTCTCGAGCGCCAGGATGGGAGTGTTCATTCCGGGTCGAGGGAGCGGCAGTAGCCGGCGAGTCGGTCGAGGATCTTCTCAGCACTCTTGTGTCAGGTAAGAGGTCCGGGGCTTCGTTCCACTGGCTAGGATCGTCGGATGCCGAGGCCGACCGCAGGAAGCGCCGTACCCGGGGGTAGGGCCCGCACACTCTCTCAGGTGTACCGACACTTCGGTGAAGTCGACGCCGCCGAAACGTCGCCGCTGTACGAGCGCGTCGCCGTCGCCCTGAGTGAGTCCGACGAGGCGCTGCGCGCCATCGAGGCGGCGCCGGCGCGTAAGCGGCACCCCACGGTGATCCTCGCAGCGCTACACGACCTCGCCCTCGCCGGACGCGCCCCGGCGCTTGCCGCGGCCTATGCCGCTGCGGACGGTGACGCTGCCGCCGAAGCGGCGATCGACACACTGCTGCGCATGACCGACTCGGTCGTGTCCATCGCCGTGCGCCGGCAGACACGCGCCAACGAGACCGGACGCTGCGCCGTGCTGTACCCGGCCATCGCCGAGGCGGCACGCCGGGTAGGCGCGCATGCGGTTGGGCTGATCGACGTGGGCTGTTCGGCTGGGTTCAATCTCAATGCCGATCGTGTTGGCATCACGTACGACAACGGGCAATCGCTGGGCGACGCGTCCTCTCCCGTGCAGTTGTCGTCTTCGATCGTGGGAGGTCGGCCCGTCCCGACGCGGGCGATGCCCGAGGTCGTCGCCCGGGTCGGCGTCGACCTCGATCCGGTCGACGTGACCGACGCGGATGACGCCCGCTGGTTGCGCGCATGCCTGTGGCCGGATCAGCCGGATCAGCCGGATCAGCCGGACAGGGTCGCAAGGCTCGAGGCGGAGATGGCATTGGCGGCGACGGCACCTCCGCTGCTCCTGCAAGGTGACGCCGTCGAGGTGTTGCCCGACGCCTTCGCCCGTGTGCCCGCGGACGCCCTGCCTGTCGTCACCACGACGTGGGCGCTTTCGCACTTCTCGCTCGAGCGCCGCCTGCGCTTCTTGCACCGCCTCGACGAGGCGGCGGCCGGCCGGGCGGTGGCGTGGGTGTCAGCGGAGGGGGTCGGAGTCGCGCCGGCGATACCCACACTTGGCGACCGTCGCGCCTCCGGCCACAGCATCATCGGCCTGGCGGTGTTCAACCAGTCGGCTCTGCGCGCCGAGGCCATTGGCCGCTGCTGGTCGCAGGGCCGCTTGCTGGCGTGGCTGGCGGACTCCTAGGCCCCTCTGGTTGTGTCTGTTTCTTTGGAGTTCTGCCCGCACCAGCACACATTCCGTGAGGGATCCGAAAGTCTCGCCACGGACGGCGGTCGCAGTAGATCCGGCTTTACTGCGGCGCCACACTTCAGCCGGGGCGAACTGGCCCGAAGCCTGCTCCACACCCGGAGCGGATGTGGGCCGGGCTGCTGGAACTGCTGCGGCGGCGCGCCGCCGAGTTCGTGCCTGCGCGGCGCCCATCGCCCCGATGAGCGCGACGTTCGTCCTCACCGTCGGCTACCTCCAGACGTACCAGAAGAAGGCGGGCATCGGCACTCTGGTGTCGTTCACGCTTCCGGCCGCGATGGCGATGATGGCCGCCTGGATCGCCCTGTTCGCGGTCTGGTACGCCCTGGGGCTGCCGCTGGGCCCCGGTGCGCCGATCCGCTGATCAGGCGGTACTCAGGTGCGGCGCGGCCCGCCGCCCGGGGCGAACTCCCGGACGGCGGCGGAGAAATCGGCGGAGCCGCGTGTACGGATGTACCGGGCGGGCGCTGCCGTGGCTGCGTCCACAGCCCGCCCGGAGTCTCAGGGCGAACAGTGCCGCCTCCGCAGATACGCCGAGGCCCGGAGGCGACGAGTGGACCTTGCCAAGGCAAGCAGGCAGCGCGCGAGTGAGACGGCGCTCAAGCCCCTCGGCAAGCTGGAGCGCAAGATCTTCGCCCGGTCATGACGGTGCTGCCCCACCCGTTGTGGTCGGTCAGGCGGGTGCACACATGACAAGCTGTCCTCTCCAGTGCCCGAGCCCAGGAGGTCGCCATGGCCGAAGAGTCTCCCTCACAAGAAGGTTCGGAGTCGGCTGACGCCGAGAGCCCTGCTCTCGCGCCCGACGACAACGGCCAGTACGACCTGAAGCGCAAGTTTCGGGAGGCCCTGGCGCGCAAGCGCGCTAAGCAGGCGGACGCCGCCGATCTCGCTGCGACCACCGACACGTCAAAGGTCCGCGGCGCGCACGGCCCGGCTGCGAGCCAGCGGTCGTTCCGACGCAAGAGCGGCGGCTGAGTCCAAACGGCTTAGCTGAGACTCGGCAGGACCCAGCCCGGCAGCCGTGCCGATGAGTTGGGCTGGGTCCTGCGCGGGTGAAGAGCGTAGGGCTGTTCAGACGGTGCGTCAGCAGTTGGACACACCAGGGTGCCGCTTCAGCCGTTTCGTAGGGCAAGGGAGGGGCCGCTGGTCATCGCATGGTGCGAGCGCCCATGGGCAGCGGCTGCCCCGTCGCACTGCCGCAGCAGCATGGCCAGGGCCTCTCCCTGCTCGTGTTTGGCGGGAAGCAGGAAGCCCCACAGGCTGCTTGTCCATCGCTCCGTGACGCATTCGCTGCTTCAAGGAATCCCGTCGGATGCACCTGCCCTGCCGCAGACCTGTCAGGCTCCCATGAGGGTGTCCGACCGCCCGGTCCGCTCGTGTCGCGGAGTGCCGGGCTCAAGGAAGTAGCCCCCCAGAGCTGGTAGTTCACCCTCCAGCGCTGTTGCAGGTGGTGAGCCATGTGATGCCGGATCGCGACGGTCAGACGGCAGGCCCGCAGCCTCGGGAGCAGCGGACAGGGCCGAACGTTGCGCTCCGGGTGAATCAATAGCTGTGCCCGCGAGCTGAGATTTCAGCGGAACATGCAGGCAGATTTCCTGCCGCAAAAGGTGGAGTGGCAATGTTCACCGCACGCCGGCCGCCGCACCGTGCTACTGTCGATCTCAGTTGCAGTTGTGGTTCCCGAAACTCTAAGTGCTCTCCGGCCGGACTCTGTGCCGCTGGAAGCGCTTTTGTATTTCCGGTCTTTTTCCGGGCGGGGTGATCATCGCGGCGACATGGCGTCCGCGCAGTGCGGATGCCGATGCACTGCCCCGAAGGAGATATGACATGGCTGCTGGTACCGTGAAGTGGTTCAACGCGGAAAAGGGCTTCGGCTTCATCGAGCAGGACGGTGGCGGCCCCGACGTGTTCGCCCACTACTCGAACATTTCCGCCCAGGGCTTCCGTGAGCTGCTCGAGGGCCAGAAGGTGACCTTCGACATCGCGCAGGGCCAGAAGGGCCCGACGGCCGAGAACATCGTTCTCGCCTGACACTGGCGCGCACTTTGTAGCTGGGGCCCGCATCCTTAGGGGTGCGGGCCCCAGCTGCTCGCATTCCCGCAGTGGTTTCACCTGCGGGGCGACGAACAGGAATCCGCACGCTCAGTGCACGGATCCTCCAGCAAGGGCGCAGACACATCCCTTGCACATAGCTGCATCGCAGTGGACACCCCGAATATTGCGTCCACATGCGCCACTCGTTTCAGCGCCTGAGCCCGCACGGATTTTCGTCGGCCAGATACGCTTTCGCGTTCCACCGGCCCTTTCTTGCAATTCTCCGTGCCGCTCATCGCTGCGGGAATTCCTTGATATGAGCCGCATCGAGGAAGGTTCCGCATGAACCGCACACGCACGAACGACCGCTTCGCCCGCACCCGTAACGGCAGTGCCGACTCCGGAAGGAGTGGCGGCCGATTCGGTTCGCCCGCCCCGCGCCGGTCCGGTGAGCCGAGCCGTTCCGGCGGTTACGGCCCCCGACCCGCCGCGATCCAAGGAGAGTTCGCCCTCCCCAGGACGATCACCCCCGCGCTTCCCGCAGTGGAGGGTTTCGCCGATCTCGACATGCCCGGGGAACTGCTGGCCGCGCTCGGCACCCAGGGCGTGACCGTACCGTTCCCGATCCAGGCCGCGACCCTGCCGAACTCCCTCGCCGGCAGGGACGTCCTCGGCCGTGGGCGCACCGGCTCCGGCAAGACCCTCGCCTTCGGGCTGGCGCTGCTGGCCCGTACGGCCGGTCAACGCGCCGAGGCCGGGCAGCCGCTGGGGCTGATCCTCGTACCGACGCGTGAACTGGCACAGCAGGTCACCGACGCACTCGCCCCCTACGCCCGCTCCCTGAAGCTGCGGCTGGCCACGGTGGTGGGCGGGATGCCGATCGGCAGGCAGGTGAGCGCGCTGCGCGGTGGCGCCGAGGTCGTCGTCGCCACACCCGGACGCCTCAAGGACCTCATCGACCGCGGCGACTGCCGGTTGAACCACGTCGCCATCACCGTCCTCGACGAGGCCGACCAGATGGCCGACATGGGCTTCATGCCGCAGGTCACCGCCCTGCTCGACCAGGTCCGCCCCGAGGGTCAGCGCATGCTGTTCTCCGCCACCCTCGACCGCAACGTCGACCTGCTCGTGCGCCGCTACCTCAGCGACCCCGTCGTGCACTCCGTCGACCCCTCGGCCGGCGCCGTCACGACGATGGAGCACCACGTACTCCATGTCCACGGCGCCGACAAGCACACGGCCACCACCGAGATCGCCGCACGCGACGGCCGAGTGATCATGTTCCTCGACACCAAGCACGCCGTCGACCGCCTCACCGAGCACCTCCTGAACAGCGGGGTGCGGGCCGCCGCCCTGCACGGCGGGAAGTCGCAGCCGCAGCGCACCCGCACGCTGACGCAGTTCAAGACCGGGCACGTCAACGTGCTGGTGGCGACCAACGTCGCGGCGCGCGGCATCCACGTCGACAACCTCGACCTCGTCGTCAACGTCGACCCGCCGACCGACCCCAAGGACTACCTCCACCGCGGCGGCCGTACGGCACGTGCCGGCGAGTCCGGCAGCGTCGTCACCCTGGTCACCCCGAACCAGCGCCGCAGTATGACCCGCCTCATGGCAGCGGCCGGCATCGTCCCGCAGACCACCCGGGTCCGTGTCGGCGAAGAGGCCCTGCACCGCATCACCGGCGCCCAGGCCCCCTCCGGCATCCCGGTCGTCATCACCACACCGGTGGTCGAACGCCCCAAGCGCAGCGCCACCTCACGCGGCCGACGCCGCTCCGCTTCGGCGGCCCGCCGCGCATCCGTACGGCAGTCCACGGCCGGTGCGGCCGCATAGGACCTTCGTGATCAGGCAGCCGACCCACTCCACAGGAGGCACCCTTTGACGCTGGTCCACATGCAGACCCGCCCGGCGAGCGCCCACCCCGAGCACGGCACGGTGGCCGACGCCATGGACGCGGCCGGACCGCAGGTCTGGGAGGACATGACCGTGGAGGTGGCCCTGTCCGTGATGGCCGCCGCCTGCACCGGGCATCTGGTCGTCTGTGACGAGGACGGCCAGTGCACCGGCCTGGTCACCCGGGCCAGGCTCACGGCCGTTCGTGACAACTCCCGATACACGGACCGGATCCGTCTGCGTGACATCGCCGACGTCATCGGGCCCTTCGTCTCGCCGCTGGCCACAAGGGCCGAAGCCGAGCGCGCGATGCGCCGCCGTCGGCTCGGGGCCCTGCCCGTGGTCGACGACCACGGCAACGCTCTGGGCGTCCTCGCCCTCACCCGTTGAACCGCTACACGCCGGTCGGCCCCGTCCCTACTTCTCCCTGTGAGGCATCATGCGCTGTGTCATCGCCCGCTTCCCCTTCGACCTGACCAAGAGCGGCGTCCTGGAATCGATGAAGGGCGTCAAGCCCGAACCGGTCACAGACGAGTTCGTGATCATCGGACGACGCCACTACCCCGTCAAGCAGGTCGGCCAGGTCATCACCCGCCAGGACCGCCGCGATTTCAGCGCCGGTGAAGTCCTCCGGGCCATGTCCCGCCTCGGTTTCACCTGTCGCGCCCTCCCGGAGGCCGAACCCGCGCCCATCGAAAGCCCGTTGCAGCGGGCTTCCGCAATGCTCGGCACCCCCCTGCCCGTCTGACCGACGGGACAGGCGCAAGCCGAACAGAACAGTGAGGGCCCTGCCGGCGCGCGCCGGCAGGGCCCTCACTGCGTCCCGTGCGTCAGCCGCCAACCTGCTCCACTCGCTGACGCAGCGGCACTTCGACGGCGCCGGCGCGTGCAATCACGCTGGCTCGGCCCCACAACAGCAGCCGGCGCAGGAAAGGCCGCTCAACTCCGTCGGCGTGGGGACTGTAAGACGTTCGGTGTAACTCCCGATCATGGAAGATGCATCGATGACCAGTGAGAACGTGTTCGGATCCGAGGCTGTGGAGGCTGTGCGGGCAAAGGCTGTGGACGACCAGTTGATCGACGAGCTGGTGGGCCGGGCCCAGGCCGAGGGTCTGCAGCTGACCGGTGAGGGCGGGCTGCTGCAGCAGTTGACGAAGCGGCTGCTGGAGTCCGCCCGGCAGGGGTGACATGCGCGGCCGTGCCCGGCGCGGACCACTTCAGGTCCACCGCGCTGGGGCCGGTCTCCCGGCCTGTCTCCCACTCCGCGAAGTGCGGTGACGATCCAGGGGTCTCCGGGTCCAGACAAGCCACGGCCGGATCCGGGTCGATCGCCGAACACAGCCGGGCGCCGGTCACCTTCGCCCCGCCGTCCGGCAGGAAACCACCGCTGCGGCGGCCGCCGACCGCGTGGGTCAGCACCCTGGCCGGGTCCGCGGACGGGGCCCGCTTGCCGGAACCGTCGAGCAGCGGACGCACCCGATCGTCCCCGGCGAGGAAGAGCCGGGCCGCCGCGGCGATGTAGGTGGCGCCCGCCTTGTGCTGCTGGGCGGCGGTCAGCCGGGTCGCGGCACCCGGTGTGCACACCGGGTCCGGCTGCTCCGGGTCGGTCCTGAAGTCGTCCCTGGCCGGCGCGACAGCCTGGCCCGGGGTCCACTCGCTGTTGAAGTAGTTGTGGTTGGCGCCGACCATGTAGACCGCGCTGTGCAGTGCCGTGCCTCGGCTGATCCCTCGCGTCCCGTCGACGAAGTCCTCGCCCTGCAGGTCCGACACGTCGCCGTCGCAGCCCGGCAGCAGCGTCACGGACGGCACGTCGGCCACTGGATTCCGGCCGAAGATCGTCGGTCCGATGAGCACCGTCCCGCGCACCTTCCAGCGCACCGGGCCCCGGTAGCCGTCCTCGGCGGCCGGCGGCGGGTAGAGGCTGTCAATGGCGGCCCGGTTGACGCCCTCGCCTCCGCGCGAGTGGCCGACGAGCAGGACATGGAAGAGGTCAGCCTTCGCCGCCTCGCGTACAACGGCCGGGGGCGGTGGAGCGATGGGCGGTCCATTCGGCCCAGCGGGCGAGGTGCTGCCGTACGAGAGAGGAACGCGCCTGCGCGCCGGCGTCCTCGGCCTCCGAGTCCTGGGCGTTGATGCCGTTCGCCGCGATCGACACCGTCACATAGCCCTGAGAGGCCAGCAGTTGGTGGTCGCGCAGATAACCCCGGTAGCTCGGGATCGGCTTGTAGCCGTCCGCGCAGGGCCAGTCGCCGGTCACGTCGTCCTCGGAGCCCGGCTTGTAGCAGGTGTCGTGGCGGCCGTGCAGGAACAGCGCGAGCGGCCGGCTGCCAGTGGCACCCTTCGGCGCCACCACCTCGGCGGTCATCTCCACCGGGGTGTCGAACCCGGGCAGGCGCACCGGGTCGAGGTCGTACCCCCCGGTGACCGTGCGGTACGAGCCGGGCTTGCCCGGATCAACGCCGTTCGCGGGCGCCTGCGCGGGCAGCCGTGCCACGCGCGAGCCGGACCTGTGCGTGTCGTCGGCCGCCGCGTCCAGCCGGCGCCCCGCGGCCGTCACTTGAAGGTACGTCAGCTGCTCGGACCGCGTCCCGTCGAGGGCGAGCCGGAAGGTCCGCCCGTCCCTCGCCGGCTTCGGCACCCCGAGCAGCCGGTCCCCGGTACGGAACTCGACCCGCGCATCCCCCATGGGCACGGCCTTCGGCGCACGCCAGACCAGCTCACGCGCCCCGCTCTCCCCGTCGATCCGCCACCCCTGCGGAAGTGGGTTGTCGTCCGTCGCGCTCAACAGCTTCGCTTCGTACGGCTGTTCAGCCTGTGCCAGTCCGGGCGAGCCCGCCAGGGCCGCCAGCACCGCTACGGCGGTCACACATATTCGCCGGGCACGGATCAATGATCCTCTCCTCAACCCCCTGCGCAGACGTCCCGTCGGTCCCGGGCGCCTCGCGCGTCACTGAGGACGGGGGAGGGGTGCCTGTAAGTTGTCTGTGAGGAGACGCCGAAGCGGGCGAGCGATGAGATCAAGCCAGCTGATCGCTCTCCGATACCTCGTCGCACGTCCCCCTGTCCGGCTATCCGACTTCCCGGGCGAGACCTGGCAGTTCGACCGCAAGCCCAGTTCCGTCAACGGAATCTCCGCGTTTCAATGCGGACTTCAGCGCCTTCGCAGTGGGCCCTGAACTTGTGGCCGCGACAGAGTGGGCGACCGCGTGCTGCTGGCTTCGACCAGCGGAGGCACGGACATGGTTTCCGGCTTCGCGGGCAGCGCTCCCAACACCCCGGTCCGGGCAGGTGAGTTGTCCGCACCCCACCTGGCGTGGCACTGGCCGCGTACGACACCGAGGGCTTGCCGGTGGTGGATCAGGTCGGCGAACTGGTCGTCACCCGCCCCATGCCGTCGATGCCGCTGTACTTCTGGAACGACCCCGACGGCACCCGCTACCGCGACGCCTACTTCTCCTCCTGCCCCGGCACCTGGCGGCACGGCGACTGGATCACGGTCACCGGCTCGGTGATCGTCCACGGCCGCTCCGACAGCACGCTCAACCGCAACGGCGTACGCCTGCAGCGCCGACATCCACGACGTCGTCGAACGCCTCCCCGAGATCACCGAGGCCCTCGTCTTCGGCGCCGAGGAACCCGACGGCGGCTACCGGACCGTCGCCGCTAGTGCTGTGACCAGAAACGATCGCCGACACGCTGGCCACCCGGAGCGCCGCCGCCGCACCATCCGGGCTAATCGCTGAGCACTTCCACATCAGCGAGGACGGGCATCGCCTCTACGTCCTCAGCGCACACGAGACCGAACCGGACGAAGCCACTCCGCGCTTCCTCCCATACCGCGGCCTGGCCCGGCGGCGGCCCGTCGCCACCTGAAAGGCTCACACCCACAAACGCTGCATTTCTTGGACGCTTCCCGTGCACCTTGGCCCCCTCCAGAACTAGCTGATTCAGCTGTATCTATACGGTTGAGCAGGGAGATGGCTCATCGGGCCGGCCGCATGCGGCAAGGGGAGTCAGCCGCGCTGGCTTCAGCCCGCACCCGGCTCACCCTCCTCACATGGCTGGGCGCCGCCAGGCCAGCAGCCATGTCCGGCGAAGGTGTCCTGAGGCGAGCGGCACATGCCGTGAGGTGACGGGACGGAGAGGACATACGAGAGCGGGTGCCGCCGCGTGAGGAGACGGTCATGGTGCCTCCTGAAGTGTGTCTGCAGGGCGCGAGGAGGGAACACGGCATCACTTGGCGAAGACGTACGCCGTGTAGCGCGTGACGCGCCCGATGGCCTGGTGAGCTCGGACGACGTCGATGACCTCGTCCCACTCGCGGGCGTCTAGTCCTCCCAGGCCGGGCCACCGCACGCACAGAGCCTTTCGGCCGACCCGGGTGGACGCGGCGCCGGCGAACAGGGCGGAGAGCTGGGCTGCCCGGTGGAGTACGGGGGTGGTCCAGTCGAGGCTCCGGCGCGTGGTGAAGCCGGCGGCGGATGCCATCAGCGGGTAACGCTCGTACGGTTCGATGTCGTCGAAGCGCCAGGTGTCGCGTACGAGGCCGTTCGGATCGAGGGTTCCGATCGGCTGATCCGTACGGGACGTGACGTCCACGAGGACGAGCCGCCCCCCGGGGCCGAGCAGTCGGAAGCTTTCGCTCAGGAATGATCTCCGGCCCTTATGGCCGAAGTGGAAGGCGGCTTCCAGGCAGTGCACTCGATCGAAGGAACCATCCGCCAGTGGGATGTCCGCTGCCCGCCGTGGCAGAGCGGTTGCGTCGGCGACGGCGAAGCGCGCGCCGGAGCGGCTACCGAAGCGGCGACGGGCCTGGTCGATCTGGGAGGGCTGGATGTCCACCCCCAGCGCCCGGCATCCGGCGGCGCCCAGCCGCGCCGTGGTGTCACCGCGACCGCACCCGGCATCCAGGACGAGCTGTCCGGGTCGAGCGTCCAGCAACGCCAGGGACCGGCGAGCAAGACGACGCTGAAAGAACACCGGCCCCGCCAGGACCGCGAACGGAAAGGTGGGCAGCGTGAAGTAGCCGATGTTGGCCAGGCTGTCCCAGCCGAGGTGTCGGAGCACCCGGAAGAGCACGCTGTCGTCGCTGTAGGCGCCGGCGAGGTTGCCGCTGTCACCCATCCCGCATCCCCTGCTTCCTGTGGGTACATCTGTGGCCCAATGCCCGTGTCACCGCCGCCCGACCTGTACATACACTGAGCCCATAAGGGATGTTCGTGACGTACCGGAATCGCCATGCGTCGTCAGCGGATGCTCGTACCGGTCCTCGCCCTGGTCCTCGTAATGGTGCCCGTGATCTCCGCGCGGGCACAGGGCGAGGAAGTCCCGCGCGGCCCCACCTTCGCCGCGCGGGCTCTGCAGGCGCTGATCGACGGCATCCAGTTCGGGGTGATCATCGCGATCACATCGGTCGGGCTCTCGCTGATCTTCGGCACCATCCACCTGATCAATTTCGCACACGGTGAGTTCGTCACCATCGGCGCCACCTTCGCGTTCTTCCTCAACGTCTCGGCGGCCGGTCCGGGCTGGCACCTGATCCCCGCCGCCCTGGCCGCGGTGGCGTTCGGCGCCCTGTTGGGCGGGGCGGTGGAGCGTGGTATCTGGCGCCCGCTGCGGGCCCGGGGAACCGGGCTGATCAACATGTTCATCGTCACCATCGGGCTCTCGCTGCTGCTGCGCCACGTCGTACTCGTGCTGTACGGAACCCGGCCCGCCTCCTACGCGCAGTACGACATCCAGAGCGCCATCGACGTGGGCCCGGCCGGCATCACCCCACGGGACCTCACGGTCACCCTGCTCTCCGTGCTCGTGCTGCTCGGCACGGCCGCGCTCCTGCAGAAGACGCGGATCGGCACGGCTGTCCGGGCCGTCTCCGCCAACCGTGACCTCGCGGAGGCGTCGGGCATCGACGTGCAGCGGGTGGTGCTGTTCGTGTGGATGCTCGGCGGCGGGCTGGCCGCGCTCGGCGGGGTCTTCTTCGGTCTCGTCGAGATCGTCACGTGGGACATGGGCTTCAAGCTCCTGCTGCTCATGTTCGCGGGGATCATCCTGGGCGGCCTCGGCTCCGCCTACGGCGCGATGGTCGGCAGCCTCGTCATCGGCGTCGTCGCCCAGATGTCCACCCTGTGGTTCCCGGTGGACCTGCAGTACGCGTGGGCGCTGCTCGTCCTCATCCTCGTCCTTCTCTTCCGGCCGCAGGGCATCCTCGGCCGGGCCGAACGCGTCGGGTGAGGGGTGTGCCATGGACTTCTCGGCCATCGTCTCCGACGCCCTGCGCTCGGGAATCGGCCCCATCGCCGCCGTCTACGCCCTCGCCGCGATGGGGTTGAACCTGCACTTCGGTTACACGGGACTGCTGAACTTCGGCCAGGTCGGCTTCATGCTGGTCGGCGGTTACGGGCTCGCCATCACGGTGTCGACGTACGACGGCCCGATGTGGCTCGGCGTCCTGGGCGGAATCGCCTGCGCGGTCGTGCTGGCCCTACTGCTCGGCCTGCCCACCCTGCGGCTGCGCGCCGACTACCTCGCGATCACCACGATCGCGGCGGGGGAGACGCTACGGCTCTTCTACCGATCCAGCTGGGCCGAGCCGGTCACCGGCGGGGTGTTCGGGTTGCAGCGGTTCGCGAACGACTTCTACGGACTCAACCCCATCGAACCCGGCACCTACGGCGTGTGGCTCGTGAGGTTCAGCTCCCGCGACCTCTGGGTGATGATCACCGGGTGGGCGCTGGTGCTCGTGGTCGGAGGCCTGCTCGCCCTGCTGATCCACAGCCCGTGGGGTCGAGTCATCCGGTCGATCCGTGAGGACGAGGTCGCCGCGCGCAGCCTCGGCAAGAACGTCTACGCGTACAAGATGCAGAGCCTCACGCTCGGCGGCGTCATCGGGGCGGCCGCGGGCATGATGCAGGCCATCCAGGTGCAGTCCGTCAACCCGGACAACTACGACCCGGGCGTCACGTTCTTCCTGTACACGCTGCTCGTCCTCGGAGGGGCCGGGCGGATCCTCGGGCCGGTCGTCGGCTCGATCCTGTTCTGGTTCGTCCTCAGCTTCCTCGACAGCGCGCTCCGCCAGGCCATCGACGCCGAGTACATCTCGCCGGACCTCATCAGCACCTCGGAGGTGGGCGCGGTGCGCTTCGCCCTGGTCGGGGTCGCTCTCATCCTGCTGGTCGCGTTCCGGCCGCAGGGCATCCTCGGCAGCCGGAAGGAGATGCTGCTCAGTGGACGCTGACCCTGTCGTGCCCCAGCCGGACCGGCTCTCCGCGATCGATCCCGAACCAGGGGTGCGCAAGCCCGATCCCCTGCTGATCCTGGACCAGGTGACCCGCACCTTCGGCGGCCTCGTGGCGGTGCGGGTCGAGCACCTGGAGGTGCAGCGCGGGGCCATCACCGCGCTCATCGGTCCCAACGGCGCGGGC
The DNA here is from genome assembly GCF_004803895.1 of Streptomyces hawaiiensis. Lineage (NCBI taxonomy): Bacteria > Bacillati > Actinomycetota > Actinomycetes > Kitasatosporales > Streptomycetaceae > Streptomyces > Streptomyces hawaiiensis. The sequence goes on from NZ_CP021978.1 coordinate 8,675,307, forward strand.
AAGACCACGCTGTTCAACGTGGTGAGCGGGTTCGACGGGGCCGACGGCGGCCGGTGGTCGTTCGAAGGGCAGCCGCTCACCGGCTCCCCGGCGCACCGGGTGGCGCGGCGGGGACTGGTCCGTACGTTCCAGCTCTCCAGAGCGCTCGCCCGGCTCACGGTGCTGGAGAACCTGCTGCTGGCCGCGCCCGGACAACGCGGCGAAAGGGTCCTGCCCGCGCTGCTGCGACCGCTGTGGCGCGGGCAGGAGCGGGCGTTCGAGCACCGCGCCGACGAACTGCTGGACCGGTTCCGGCTCGGGCCCCTGCGCGACGACCATGCAGGCACGCTCTCCGGCGGTCAGCGCAAACTGCTGGAACTGGCCCGCGCGCTCATGACCCGGCCGGTCATGCTCCTGCTCGACGAACCGATGGCCGGGGTCAACCCGGCGCTGGCCCAGTCGCTGCTGGGACACATCACGCAGTTGCGTGACGAGGGGCTGACGGTGTGCTTCGTCGAGCACGACATGGACGTTGTCATGGGCATCAGCGATTGGGTGGCCGTCATGGCCGACGGCCGCCTGGTGGCCGAGGGCCCACCGCACACGATCGGCCGGAACGCCGCCGTCGTGGACGCCTACCTGGGCAAGCGGCACGACGAGCCGGAGGCGACCGAGGAAGAGGGCGAGGAGGAATAGCGATGTCCGCCGAGAAGCAGGCACCGGTGCTGGCGGCCGACGACATCGTCGCCGGTTATGTCCCGGGTGTCGATGTGCTGCGCGGATGCAGCGTCGAGGTGCGGCCGGGCGAGGTGGTCGGCGTGATCGGCCCGAACGGCGCCGGAAAGTCGACGCTGGTCAAGGCCGTCTTCGGGCTGCTGCGGGTGCGCGGTGGGAAGGTGCGGCTGCGCGGCGAGGACGTGACCGGCCGGCCCGCGCACGAGTTGGTCCGGCGGGGCGTGGGCTACGTGCCGCAGCTGCAGAACGTGTTCCCCGCGTTGACCGTCGAGGAGAACCTGCGGATGGGCGTGTATCTGAGGCCCAAGGACCACGCGCGGCGGGTTACGGCGGTCGAGGAACTCTTCCCCCTGCTGGCCGACCGCCGCAAGCAGAAGGCCGGCGCGATGTCCGGCGGTGAACGCCAGATGCTCGCGATGGCCCGCGCGCTGATGATGGAGCCCCAGCTGCTGCTGCTCGACGAGCCGTCGGCCGGCCTGTCACCCCTCCACCAGGACCACGTCTTCGACCGGTGCAGAATGATCAACAGCGCGGGCGTCGCCGTGCTCATGGTCGAGCAGAACGCCCGCAGGTGCCTGCAGCTCTGCGACCGCGGCTACGTCCTCGACCAGGGCCGCAACGCGTACACCGGCACGGGTGCGGCCCTGCTGCACGACGAGAAGGTGATCGAGCTCTACCTCGGCACACTCGCCCGCGTCCGTTGAATCCCGTAGGTCCTCCCGGTCACTCCTCGGCCCTGCTGGTCTCGGTACGAAGGGTCTGCAACTTTCCCTCGTCGTCGTAGCCGTACACCTCGATCGACGCCTGGCCGGGTTCGCCCTTGTCGGTGAAGTCGAGCGGGCCGCTCACACCGTCGTAGTCGATGTCCCTGCCGTCGGCGAGCAGCTCCTTGCAGGCGGCGAACGAGTTGCACTTCTCGCCGTCCTTGGTGATCCCGTTCATCTCCTTCACGTACTCGCCAGGATCGTCGGACTCCGCCTTCTCCGCGGCGAGCGCGATCGTCGTCACGCAGTCGAACACCTGCGGCGCGAACTGCAACTCCTTCAGATCCGGCGCGAATTCCTGGAGATCCTTCACGTACTGCTCGTTCGACGCCGAGGCCGGCGCGGTCCCCTTCATCCCGGAGAGCCTCTCGGGCTGACCCGGGGCGACCAGCGAGGGCAGTTCCTCGCTGCGCAGTCCGTCGGCGCCGTAGACGCCGATCCGGTCGGGCCCGAGTCCGGACTCGATCATGCCCTGCAGGATCTGGGTGCCCTCCTCGAAGGCGATCACCACGGCGGCTTCCGGCCCGGAGTTCTCCATCTGCTGGACGACCTGGTCGAAGTTGCTCGCCTCCGGGTCGTAGGTCTCGGCCAGTGTCACCGTCGCACCGCGCTCCTCCAGCGTCTTGCGGGTGGCCTCCATCAGGCCGCGCCCGTAGTCGTCCGCCCGTGCGACCAGTGCGACCCGGTCGTGACCGTCATCGCGGACGACATCGGCCAGGATGGGCCCCTGCAACGCGTCGCTCGGGACGGTACGGAAGTAGAAGCCGTCGTCCTCGTAGTCGGTGAAGGTCGGCGCGGTGTTCGACCCCGAGCACTGCACGACGCCCGCACCGGTCACCCGGTCGATGAACGCCAGTGACATGCCGGAAGCCGCGGCGCCGACGATCGCGTCCACGCCCGCCGCCAGGACCCGGTCCGCCGACTGTGCGGCAACGGCCTCCTGGCCCGCCTCGTCACTGGAGACCACGCTCGGCACGGACTTGCCCAGTACCCCGCCGGCGTCGTTGATCTTCTGTATCGCGAACTTCAGCGACTCGATCTGCGGCGGGCCGAGGTAGGCCAGCTGTCCCGTCTCCGGCAGGACGTAGCCGAACTGGAGCTCACCATCGCCTGGCTCGGCCTGGGCGGTGCCCGTCGTACCGCAGACGGCTATCACAAGAGCGGCCGCGCTCGCGAAGATCGCGGACCGTCGTATCGACGCTTTCATCTCCGCCTCCGCTCGTACAGGCGGCGGTGGTCGACTGGCCGGCCATCCGCCCGCCATCTGTACATGAGGTTAGAGCGCTTTCGGAGACCGGGAAACATGGAACGTACATTTTTTCGATCGGGTGCGCTGCCGCTCCGGCCGGTCACGGCGGCGCGGGGTGGCGGCAGCCCCTTCCGCTGCCGTAGGGGCCCGGTAGCGGTCTCCGGCCGATGGCTGGAGACCGGCTGCCGCCGACGGCCCAGGACGGCGTGGAACGGGTTGCGGGCCAGGCCGGGCCGTCCTCGACGAAAAGGATCGCCATCCGACTGGACTGGGTCGAGCACGTCCCCTGCAAACGAGGGCATTCGTTTCAGGTGCCGCGGCCTGTCTGCGCGAGAAGGCAAGGCGCCTTCGCCGAGCGCCGGCCATGCGGCGATCTGATCGCCATCGATCGCAGCGATCGATCGCAGCGACGTCTCGGTAGGCGGAGCGCAGCATGTCAACGTGTCGCTTCCGGTCTGCGGGGGACCGCGGCCGTACGACTGTCTGAGGGGGAAGCCAGGTGCCGGGCTTACACCGACAGACCGGGCGCCGATGCTGGCGCGTTATCGGTAGCGGTAGCCGCGTTGCCGTTATAGCGTGGTGATCAGCAGTCGTGGTTCCGAAGTTCCGTTCGCCCGTGATCGCCTTCACGGGCGTTCTTGCTGTTCAGCGCCTCTCCGGACCAGGGCGATCACCTCCGTGGCACGCAGGGTGCGTGTCCGGTTTCCCTCGAAGGAGACAGTCATGGCCAAGGGCACTGTGAAGTGGTTCAACAGCGAGAAGGGCTTCGGCTTCATCGAGCAGGAGGGCGGCGGCCCCGACGTCTTCGCCCACTACTCGAACATCGCCAGCCAGGGTTTCCGCGAGCTGCAGGAGGGCCAGAAGGTCGAGTTCGACGTCACGCAGGGCCAGAAGGGCCCGCAGGCGGAGAACATCCGCCCCGCCTGACGCGCGCGCTGAGGTAAGGCCCGGCATCCCGGCTTCTTCGGGACGCCGGGCTTTACCGTCTGCCGGAGTGGTCAGTGGGCGGAAGCCGGTGGGTGCCTCGCGTGGCCGATGAGCCATCGGTACGTCGGCCTGGCCGAGCCCCATTCCTGCGCTGTTCCGTCAGTCAGAACTGTGGGGCGCTGCCCATCTCCGTTGTGAAGATCACGGGGTCGCTGTCGAACCCTCGGACCATCTCATGGAACTTCCAGGCTCCGGAAGGATCCCGGGTGAACTCGGCCACCGTCGCCGCAGTGGATCCGGAGACCTGGGCGAAGTCGTCCTTCAGGAGCTCCTGGTACCCCTCGACAACCAGCACTCCGGCGTTCGACAGGTCGCCGAAGGTCTTGAGGCCGCTGTCCTGGTGGATGGCCACGCCTACGACCACCCGTGCGAAGGAGGGAGCGAGTCGATCGAGCTCCAAGGTCATCACTTCGACGTAACCGAAGCCCTGCCCGGTCTGGCTGTGCCGGCTCATGTTGATGGTGCCGTCCGGTGATCGGCAGTCGAAATGGACGACGTACACAGGCCGCCCGTAGGGGGCATCCGTCGAGTACGTCGTGGCGATGATGTCGAGGTGGTGCGGTGGCTGCTCCCAGTGACTCGGATCCCACTTGAGCCGTACTTCGGCCTTCCTCACTGTCCGGCTGCCGCCACTCACGGGACTGCCCCCTTTCCCCGGCCAAGCCGCCGCGTGATGATCCCCTGCATGGTCAAGTATGGCTCTCAGCCAACCCGTTGACGCATTGTACGGCCGACTCCTGCGACGCTCCTCGCTTCTCGCGGATCCTGAGGCGCGGCGCGTGCGCAGCTCCCAGTTGCTCCTCCTCGCCTCTGGACGGCCCTTCGCCCAGGGGAGGAGGGCCTCGGACCTGACCCAGTTCGCGCAGACGGCGACGATCCCCGCCCCCGGGTTCCTCTCGGCCCTGGGGCAGGGCGAACGACACGACGGCGACGACGATCAGAACGCGGCGACCGAGGCCCTGCTCGCAGAGGACCTGGTCACCGACCGAGCCATGTTCTGCCCTGTCCGAGCGGCAGCCGCATCGCCTGCCGAGTTCTCCCTACGGCGAGTTCGGTGCCTTGTCGGCCAGGTAGACGGTGTTGGCCGAGGTGCCGCCTTGCAGGGGGTTGTCGAAGTCGACGACATGGGCCGCTGCTTGTGCGAAGACTTCGGTGAGCGCGGAGGTGAATTGGTCGTCAGGCGGGTCGTTGGACCACAGGGCGAACACCCCGCCGGGGTGGAGGTGAGCGGCGAGAGCGCGGAGCCCGTCGGGCTGGTAGAGCGCCGCGTGGCGCGGGTGGAGCACATGGCGCGGTGAATGGTCGACGTCCAGCAGGATGGCGTGGAAGCGACGGCCCGGCTCCTCGATGTCCAGACCGCGGGGGTCGGTCACCAACCCGAAGAAGTCGCCGTGGACCAGGCGGCAGCGGTCGTCGGACGTGAGCCGGGCTCCGAGGGGCACCAGGTGCCGTTGGTGCCAGTCGATGACTTCGGCGAGCGCGTCGATCACGGTCAGCGAGCGCACCCGGGGGTCGTCCAGGGCAGCCTGGGCGGTGTAGCCGAGTCCGAGTCCGCCCACGGCTACGTCCAGTTCGGTGTCCGGCAGTTCCGCCAGGGCCAGTTCGGTGAGGGCGATCTCGCCGGTGGTGAAGAGGCTGGACATCAGGAACTCGTCGCCGAGTTTCACCTCGTATACGTCGTCTCCCGATACCGGGTGGCGGCGTCGGCGCAGACTGATGTCGCCGATCGGTGTCGGCTGCCAGTCGATCTCCTCCAGGCGCAGGCCCATCCGTTCACCTTTCCATTGTTCGTGGATGCGGGAAACCTTTTGTCGGCGTGGGTGGCGGCCCGGTCAGGCGTCGATGATGACGGGGATGATCAGCGGCCTGCGGCGGTGGGTGCGGAAGGCCCAGTTGGCCACGGCGCGGGCGATGAGCTGTTCGAGCTGGTGGGCGTCGCCGACGCCTTCCTCGGCGGCGGTGGCCAACGTCTTTTCGATGATGGGGATCACCGGCTCGAACGTGGTCTCGTCGTGGACGAAGCCGCGGGCCAGGAAGTCAGGGGCCTCGGCCAGCCCGCCGGTGTCGGCATCGACGATCGCCACGACCGTGATGACGCCCTCCTGGGCGAGGGTGACCCGGTCCTTGAGGGACGCTTCGGTGGCGCCGCCGACTTCCATGCCGTCCACGTAGACGTTGCCCGCGGGCACTTTGCCGGTGATGGAGGCGCGGCCGTCGACGAGGTCGACGACGACACCGTCCTCGGCGATGACGACCCGGTCGGGGTCGACGCCGGTGCGGATGGCGAGGTCGGCGTTGGCCCTCAGGTGACGGAACTCGCCGTGCACGGGCATGACGTTGCGGGGCCGGACGATGTTGTAGCAGTAGACGAGTTCGCCGGCGCTGGCGTGGCCGGAGACGTGCACCTTGGCGTTGCCCTTGTGGACGACGTTGGCGCCCCACCGGGTCAGACCGTTGATCACCCGGTAGATGGCGTTCTCGTTGCCGGGGATGAGGGAGCTGGCGAGCAGGACGGTGTCGCCCTTGCCGATGCGGATCTGGTGGTCGCGGTTGGCCATCCGGGACAGGGCGGCCATCGGTTCGCCCTGGGATCCGGTGCACACCAGAGTGATCTTGTGGTCAGGGAGCTTCTCCAGCTCCTTGGTGTTCACGATCAGGTTGGACGGCACCTTGAGGTAGCCCAGATCGCGGGCGATGCCCATGTTGCGAACCATGGAGCGGCCCACGAAGGCCACCTTGCGGCCGTGCTGGTGGGCGGCGTCCAGGACTTGCTGGATGCGGTGCACGTGGCTCGCGAAGCTGGAGACGATGACCCGCCGCGGTGCGGTGCGCATCACCTGTTCGATCGCGGGGTTCAGTTCGCGTTCGGAGGTGGTGAAGCCGGGGACCTCGGCGTTGGTGGAGTCGGTGAGGAACAGGTCCACGCCCTCCTCACCGAGGCGGGCGAAGGCGCGCAGATCGGTGATGCGGTCGTCCAGGGGGAACTGGTCCATCTTGAAGTCACCGGTGTGCAGCACCATCCCGGCTCCGGTGCGCAGGGCCACCGCGAGGCTGTCCGGGATGGAGTGGTTGACTGCTACGAACTCGCAGTCGAAGGGGCCGAAGCCGCGTCGGTCGCCCTCGCGCACGCGGACCGTGCGGGGCCTGATCCCGTGCTCCTTGAGCTTGGCCTCGATGAAGGCGAGGGTGAGCTTGGAGCCGACGAGGGGGATGTCGGACCGCTCCCGCAGCAGATAGGGCACGGCGCCGATGTGGTCTTCGTGGCCGTGGGTGAGGACGACGGCGACGATGTCGTCGAGGCGGTCCCGGATAGAGGTGAAGTCGGGAAGGATCACGTCCACGCCGGGCTGGTTCTCTTCCGGGAACAGCACACCGCAGTCCACGATGAGCAGCTTGCCGGCATGCTCGAAGACGGTCATGTTCCGGCCGATTTCGCCCAAGCCACCCAGGGCGGTGACCCTCAGTCCTCCGTCAGGCAGGGGCGGGGCGGCTTTGAGTTCTGGGTGCGGATGGCTCATACCCTCACGGTATCGAAGAGTGTGCCGTGCTGATCCACTGCCCGCACGTTGGATGCCAGGCGCGGTGCGCTGCCGGTCGCCTCGGTCATGGCCAGGGCAGCGAAAGGGAGCGGCGAGGGTGACAGCCCCACCGCCGGTGGGCCGCACCCCGGTGTGGGCGCACGAGACTCTCCGAGGGGCTGGATTTCGCCCTCGAAACCATCTTTGACCTGCAAGTTTCCCGGGACGGTCAAACTGCACACCTTCCCGATGACCTCGCACGTGGAGTGCGTAGCCATTCTTGAGCCTGCAGCAAAGGGCCTTTGACCGTTCAGGCCACCTCTCGGGCTGAGGGGGGCTCTCGTGAAGCGAGAAGGTCTGTACCGAGCGGCGGTGTAGATGACCCAGTAGTGCGGTGGCGAAGCCGCTTGGTCGTCGGCGTGCTCCCGCCGGCAGGCGCTGACGGGAGCACGGCGCGAGGCGGACCTCGCTGCGGGGCGCTTCAGGCTCAGTGTGAAAGTCGTGACTCAACGATATTCGGCGACGACATCATCCGGATCGACAGGATTCTTGCGGCGTCGAATATATCGTGAGAATTCCACCGCGCCGGTCACAGAGAACGCTAGTCCGACACCGACGGCGACAGAGAGGAGCGTATTCTCCTGAAAGAATACGCCGCCGAGGTATCCCGACAGTGCGGTATAGGCGCTCCATGTGAGGGTGGAAATCGCAACGTACAGCATGAACCTGCGCAGCGGGTACCTCACAACTCCCGCCGTTCCCGTGGCGAGATATCTTCCGACCGGAATGAATCGCGTGGAGACGAGTACAAAGCCGCCGCGTAGTGCAAGTTCGCGCTCGAGCCAGTCATACGTCTTCCTGCGCTTGGTGCCGACCGGCAGGCGCTTCAATACGCGTTCCCCCATCCCTCGGCCGATGGAGTAAGGAACGAGGTCGCCGAGAAAGGCGCCGACCGTCGTGGCGGCGATGACAAGCATGATGTTCGCCTGTCCGGTTGCGCCGGCTATACCCGCGAGGATAACGACGGGTTCACTCGGGATCAGCGGGAGGAAAGAGTCGAGTAAGGACACCGCGATGAGCACGGCGTAGAGCGCAGGCGACGCTATCAAAGACTCCGTGAGATTTACCCAGTCCGTCATCTACTGCTCGCCTCGTGTCATATGGATACGGAAGTTCACTGGTGATTCCCTGATTCTTGGAGGCGCTGAGGGGGTGGCGGATGTTCGGTCTCCCAAGCTTTTGGTCCACCCTTCGGGTCGGTGTGACGACCGGCCTGGGCGGTGAGCAGGATGTCCCGTCGGTCGATGTCAGGTAGCGGGTGCCGTCGTGAGCATCCAGCGACTGAACGCGGCGTAGCGTTGCGCGAATTCGACTGCGTCGCTGGCATGTTCGACGGCAGCGGAGTGTTCGCGGACCGTATCGAAGCGGGCGCTGCGGGCGTGTTCGTAGCCAGTGAGGGCCTTTTCCAGGTCGGCCTCGGCTGTCAGGTTGCTGCGCAGGACACCGGCATCTTCGATGCCGAGAGTGCCGCCGGAAGCGATGTGGGGGGACAGGCCGTGCGCGGCGTCGCCGACCAGCGCGACGCGCGCGCTGGCCCAACGGGACAATGCCGGGACCAACGTGACCTGGTTCTCCAGGATCGACTCCTCCGGAGTTTGGGCGATCAGAGACAGGAGGCCGTTGTTCCATCCCGCTTCGGCCAGATTCCGCGCGCGTTCCAGTGCCCGTTCGCGCTTGGTCCCGGTGAGCGGTCCGGCATCGAACTGGTTGACCATCCACATGGTCTGGTCACGAGCGATCCTCGCGTACCCGCCACGGGTTCGGTGGTGGCCGACGGTGAGGACCGTGGACTCTGAGTTCTGGTTGCCGATCGGTACGATCGCACGCCAGGCGTAATGGCCGGAGTGTGTTACGGCGTCGCTCCCCGGCACCAGCTGCTTGCGCACACGTGAGTGGACGCCGTCCGCACCGATCAATAGATCCGTGCGAAGTGTCTCGCCGTTGGCAAGGTGCACGGCGACGTCCGATCCGGTCTCGGTATATCCGGTCACGTGGGCGTCGAGGCGGATTCGGTCGCGACCGATGGTGTCGGCCAGGAGGCTGTTCAACTCGGGGCGCGGCACGAGGAGGAAGCGGTGATCGCTGTCGGTGTAGCCAGGAGCGCGGACCGGATCGCCGGCAGGGTTGAAGAACCATGTGTTCTGTTCGATGCCCATGTCTCGGATCGCTGGGCCGATACCGAGGTGGTCGAACTCTCGCAACGCATTGTCCCAAAGGCCGATGCCGGCGCCGACGGCTCGAATGCGCGGCGCCTGTTCCAGCACGATGACCTCGTGGCCGATGTGTTTGAGAGAGGCCGCGGCTGTGAGTCCCACTAGGCCGCCGCCGACGATCACCGTGCATTTCGTGGACAACTTATTTACTCTCCTTCGCGTAGACGGACGGGGTGCCGGATTCGCCGCCGAGACGGGCCGTGCGCATGAACTCATAGCGGGAGTCGAGTTTCCGGTTCGTCCGTGAGTTCCGATGCGGTAGATCGGGCTTCCTTCATCAGTGAGGTACGACCCTGAGGCACGTCTCGACACTAGGAGCAGCCGCCGCCTGCTACAAATGCAATTTCCTCAATGAGGGATTTACTCACATGCATTTGGTCTGCGGGTGCACGCCGCGACGCGGGCCGGCGGACCGTGCGAAACCGCCGCGGCTGTCGGTCGTCGCGCATCTCGCGAAGCGCGCTCACCCTTCCGCTCGCTGTGTTGCGTCTGGGTAACTTGTCCAGTCAGTTACATGCACTTGATGTTAAGTGACGAACTCCCTAGCGTTCTCGGCATGAACCTCACTGGGGGTGCTGCGCGATCAGTTCCGGGGTGTCGGCGTCGGCCTTCCACCGCTCGGCACAGACCCGCCCGACCTGCTGAACGTAGCGGGCCTCCTCGGGACCATGCTCGTCCGGAGGCAGCATGACAGCGGGCGTTCGCGCTGTTCGTCCGGGAACCGCGTGGCCCTGCCATGCGGGGTGGTCTTGTGCTGATCGAGCATCAGGTCCATGTCGACGGGCACGAACATCGCAAAGTCCGCTGCTCCGCCAGCGGGGCCACTTCCTGCTGCTGATCGGCCGTCAGCCGGGTGATGACCTCATCACTCGTTTCGGCCGGCTCCTCAAGGAATTTCGCACGGGTCTGAGCCCGTTTCGCCAGCGCCGTGCGCAGATTGTGGGCGAACGCCGGGGAGACGAAGACGTACTGGGTGGGCAGGACGAAATGCTTCTTGTAGCAGGTCAGGGCGGCGGTCATGGCCAGGCCTCGGCTCTGCCAGTCGTTGCGGACCGCGGACGGGATCTTGAGACCACGAGCAGCCCATGGCAGGCTCATGCCGCATGATCGATGAATTCGCGAAAGACAACCTGCACGGGAGACTGCGGCGGGACCGCGAGGCGCTGCTCTGGAAACTCGACGGCTTGTCCGAATACGACACCCGCCGACCTTTGACAGCTACCGGGACCAACCTCCTCGGCCTGGTCAAACACGTGGCCAACGTCGAGGCCAGGTACTTCGGCGAGGTCTTCGACCGCCCTTTCCCGCAACCGCTGCCCCGGTGGCAGGACCACTCCAACGGCAGCGATCTGTGGGCGACCGAGGACGAGACCCGCGATCAGATCATCGGGTTCTACCGGCGCGCGTGGGAACACTCGGACGCGACGATCAACGAGCTTCCCCTCGACGCCCCCGGCCACGTGCCGTGGTGGCGGGAGCCATATCCCAACACGAACCTGTTCGCCATCATGGTCCACGTCCTCGGCGAGTCCATCCGGCATGCCGGGCACGCAGATATCCTGCGCGAGGGCCTCGACGGCCGGACCGGGGTGCGCGCCGAACACGAGGAGCAGATCGACGAGGAAGCCCGTGCAGCCTACTGCGCGAAGATCGAAGAGGCCGCCAGGTCGGCCGCACCAATCAAGGCTTAGAGGCTGTCTCACGTGACGTGATGTTCGTGCGGCATGACGCCGGTCGTGGGCGCTGATCTATCGAAGCGTCTGGTTTCCTGATGCACTACTGTCCGATGCCCAGGGCATCCCGCTCGCCGTCGCTGTGTCCGGCGCGAACATGCACGACAGCCTCGCCCTCAAGCCGCTCATCCGCGGCACACCCGGCGTCCGGTCTCGCAGGGGACCACGGCGGCGCCGACCCGTCAAACTCCGCGTAGGCAAGGCGTACTTCCCCGCCGAACACCTGGCCTGGCTGCGCGAGCGCGGGCTCGTCGCGCGCATCGCGCGGCCCGGCATCGAGTCCGGCGATACGGATGAAAGGCTCGCGCTTCCTCGCCTTCCTCGGCCTGGCCGCCCTGACCTGCTACAAGAAGCTCGCGAAACCAGCCACGTGAGACACCCATAAGGGCTGTCCGCAATGAGTGAAGCGAGGTGTAGCGGACCGGTCGTCACGCCTCCTGGTAGAGGTTGACGATGTTGCCGTCTGGGTCACGCAGCCACACTGAGCGCCGTCCCCACGGCTGGGTTGTCGGCGGCTTGAGGATCTCAACGTCCTGAGCCAACAGCCGTTCGTGGCGTGCGTCCACGTCGGTGACCTGGAACTCCAGGGTGAAGCCTCCACTCGCAGCGGCGGCCATCGATCCTGGCACCATCGACTCCATGCCCTGTACAGAGAAGAACGACAGGACGGCACCGGGGACCGTCACCCGGGCGAAGGGGTCGCTCCCTTCGACATCTGCGTCCAGGACCGCGGCGTAGAAGGCGGCGAGGGCCGGCACATCGTCGGTGATCAGGGCGGTGCCGGTGAAGTGTGGCTGCATCCGGGCATCGTAGGTCGAGGGTCGGACACCGGGCCCTGGAACGGGAAGAAGTCTGCCGGTCGCGGGTGACATGATCTTGTCGTCTCTGGTGTGATCACGGCGTCGGAGCCCTCCTGGACAGCTCCGTTCTCCGGGCTGAGGCCACGTCACTTCGGCAAGCTCATCATTGCGTTGCGGGAGGACCGGGTTCTGCTGGGCGCCGCGTACTGGCGCACCAACCTCACGCTGCGGCAGCTGGCACCGCTGTTCGGGGTATCGAAGTCGGCCGCCGACCGCATCATCGACCACGGCGGCCCCTCGCTCGCGCTCCAACAGCGCAAACGGTTCCGCAAGGACACCGTGCTGATCGTCGACGGCACCCTGGTCCCCACCCGCGACCACACCATCGCCGAGCAGTTGAAGCACTACCGGTACTCCACCAACCATCAGGTCGTCATCGACGCCGGCACCCGCATGGTCGTCGCCGTCGGCCGACCGCTACCCGGCAACCGCAACGACTGCAAGGCACGGGAACTGTCCTGGGCGAAAGCCGTCGTCGGCACGACCACCGTCATCGGGACGGCGGCTACCAGGGCACCGGCCTGGTCATCCCACATCGCCGAGAGAAAGGCCAGAGCGAACTACCGGCCTGGAAAGAGGAACACAACGCCTCCCACCGCACAGCCCGCGCCCGCGCCCGCGTCGAGCAGGCCTTTGCCCGCATGAGGACCTGGAAGATCCTGCGCGACTGCCGCCTCAAGGGCGACGGCGCCCACCACGCCATGCCCGGTATCGTTCGCCTGCACATCCTCGCCCTCACCGGGTGACCGAGACGGCGAGCAGGTCAGCCGGCACGCCGTAGATCATGCACGCGGCAAGGCTTGGGGAACCGGGAGGCGCTCTCTACTGGCGGACCGCCGAGATCAGTCCGCCGGGCCGCTCCTCGCGCTGTGGCGGCGTGCTGATCGGGCGGCCGTAGGCGGCAGCGCGCTCGCGCAGGGTGTGGCTGTGGGCCTCCCAGCCGTGCCGGGCCAGCCAGCCCACCGGGTCGTCGGGCATCTCCGAGACCCACATGGACGCCGCCGATCCCGACGCGGCGTCCTCGCCGAAGCGCTCGATCACACCGCGCGAGCCCAATGTCAGCCCCATCCGACTGCCTGCCGCCGACTGCGCGGTGATCCGGGCCAGCAGCAGCTCCACCGCATCCTCGGGCAGATAGATCAGCAGTCCTTCGGCGATCCACGCGGTCGGCACGGCCGGGTCGTGCCCTGCGGCAACCAGCGCGCCTGGCCAGTCCTCACGCAGATCCACCGCGACGGTGATCCGCTCGCAGCGCGCGACGGCCTGCTCCCGGCGAAGCACCGAAGCCTTGAAGTCCAGCGGGGCGGCGGTGTCGACCTCGAACAGCCGGGTGCCCTCGGGCCAGTCAATCCGGAAGGCCCGGCTGTCCATGCCGGCGCCGAGCAGCACGACCTGCCGTACACCGGACGCGGAGGCCTGCTGCAACAGGTCGTCGAGGAACTTCGTCCTGATGACGATGGAGAACGAGACGGCCAGCCGGCGGCGACGCGCGGCCTCGTCATCGGGCGGCGGCGAGGAGGGCCACAGGCCGCCGGCGGCGGCGAAAGCCTGTGCCAATGGGTCGCGGAACAGCGCGTTCTCCCGCTCGGTCTCCAGCGCCCGCACCCTGGCCACCCCCACCGCCGTGGCCCACACTCCCGACGGCTGCACCCGCTCCTGCTCATCAGTCACCGCGCCAGCCTAGATGATCGATTTCAAGGGGCCTGATGAGTGGAGCCGGGTTCATTTCGCGGCCAGCCGGTCATACGCGGCCCGTTGATGGCGGTTGCTCCGTGTCTCAGTTCAGCCGATTGGTGGCATACGCCTCGATGGCGTCGCGCTGGTACGCGGCCAGCCCCGGGGCGATCGCCTCGTAGGCGGTGCGCCAGACGTCGTTGTCCACACAGGAGCGTCCGATGGCCCGGTAGTCCTCGGTGGAGACGCCGCGCAGTTCGGTCAGTGCCCGGTACTGGGCGTCGATCTCGGCCTGCACCGGGTCGGCGTCGGCCGGATGGCCCGCGGCCATGAGCTCGGCAAGCCGGATCATCTGCGCGGTGCGCTCACGGTGTACGGCATCGGCGTCGGCCTGGCTCATCGTGGCAGCACGCCGTCCGACCTCCTCGGCGAGTTCGGGGAAGTCGCGCATGTTCTCCTCGTACTGGGAAGGCGTCACGCCCTCGAACAGGTTCTCCGGTCGGTTGATGGTCATGGGATGGCCGTCCTTCCTGGACTGCTCCAGTTCGGCGATCGTGCGGGAGACGGTGCCGGCCAGGGCGTCGAGCCGGTCCCGCTCCGCGAGGAGGCGCCGGTGGTGGCCCCGCAGGGCATCCACCTCGTCGACCTGCTCGGACAGGATCCGGTCGATCTCCGGCAGCCCGACGCCCAGCGCCCGCAGCACGAGGATCTGCTGCAGCCTCAAGAGCTGGCGCTCTTCGTAGTAGCGGTGGCCGTTGGCACCGATCCGAGCCGGCGTCAGCAAGCCGGTCTCGTCGTAGTGGCGCAGTGTCCGGGCGGTCACGCCCGACATTCGGGCCACCTCCGCGATCGGCCAGTCCATCACGACTCCTGCACGTGTTTCGCCGGTCCGGTGTCTCCGGCCCTGGTCAGGACGGTAGAAGCTGCCGCAACGGCAACTTCAACCCCGAGACCCAAGATCTTCGCAGTCGAACAGGCACGATCTTCCGCCTTCCGCAGACCAACGTAGGGAACCGGGACTTGCCCGGTTGTTGTTCGCCAGGCTGGCCCCCTCTGAGCGTCAGGCCGCCATCCTGCCCCCGGCAGCACCGGCTCACCCGATCCTGGGGGCAGCACGCATTCCGATGTAGCAGACGCCGGTGCCGTCCTGGAGCGCGGAGAACACCACGGGCATCCAGTCCTCGGCAAAGGGACCCGTGCCCGCCCCGGCGAACGCTGCCTCCGAAACCGGTACCAGTTCCATCTCCATCGCCGGAGACAGGCCCGCCATGCCGTCGACGAACTCGTACACCAGATGCCCCCGTCCGTCCCGTTCAGTGACAGAGATGGCGACGCCCTCGCGCCGGTAGGTCCCGGTGAACGGTGTGATGTCCGCAGCAGGTGGCTGGGCGGCCGGAGCGAAGGGGTCCGGCATCCGTACCCCGGCGAGTTCGGCGAGCAGTTCGCGCAGGAGGTCCGCGTAGAGGAGGCGTGAGCCGCCGCCATTGGTCAGCAGGACAATGGCGACTCCCGCCTCGGGAACGACGCGCAGAAATCCGTACTGGCCGATGGTGGCGCCGTCGTGGCCGAAGCCAGGAATACCGTTCCAGTCGTAGAGCGTCCAGCCAAGGCCCCAACCGTCCGCGTTCACCGTCCACTTGTCGGGCGAGTCGACCACACGGCGCTGCATCGCCACGACACCCTCGGCGCTCAGTAGCCGGGTGCCGTTCGGAGCAGTACCGCCGTCGAGGTGCATCCGGGCCAGTCGTGCGATGTCGGCAGCGGTGGCGCACAGCACACCGCCGTAGGGGCCGGCCGAGCGCGGCAGCATGTTCCACGCCGGGGCCGGCTCCGGTGCCTCGCCCGGCTCTCCGAGGTGGCCCATCGCGGCGCGGAAGCGCAGCACGTCCTCGGGAAGAGTGACGGTAGCGGTGAGGCCGAGCGGGGCGCAGAGCCGCTGCTGCAGTGCCTCGTCCCAGGTCAGGCCGGTGAGCACCTCAACGATGCGGCCGAGCACGTTGTACCCGACGCTGCTGTACGAAATGGCCGTGCCGGGTGGGCAGTCGAGCGCCACACCTGCGGCGGCCTCCACGTACTTGGCCAGGCAGTCGTCACCCCGACCGGTGTCATGTGTGAAGTCGCAGGTCAACCCACCGGTGTGACTCAGCAGCTGGCGGCTCGTGATGCGCTTGGTGGCCTCGGGGTCGGCCGTGGCGAACTCCGGCAGGACCTCCACCACCGGCGCGTCCAGGTCCAGCAGACCGGATTCAGCGAGCTGCATCACCAGAGTGGCGGTATGGATCTTCGTGATCGAGCCGACCTGGAAGACCGACTCTGTCGTCACCTCGACTCCCGTCCCGCGGTGCAGCACGCCACTGGCCAGTTCGTAAAGCTCCCCGTCGACGAGCACAGCAAGGGACGCCCCCGGGACATGGTGCGCGGCGCGCAGTTCGTCGAACCGAGCCTGCCAGCGGGAAATCTCCGTCATGACGTCTCCTCTGTGGAATCTCGGCATACCATGCGCACGCCGTTCTCTCGATGCGCACACTGTACGCAGGGAGGATCGATGTACGCAAGGCGCGTACGGTGTGCGCTGCCGTGGGCGAAAGAGCCTGCCGCGAGTTTTGGGCTCTGGCACAGATCTCGAGGAGCGGTCGCGGAGGGCCCCTGAAGCAGGATCATCTTGCGGAGTAGTTCGGATCCGGCGCGTACGCAGAGCTGCCTGTTGACTTCTTCTCGCCGAAGTCGCGGACATGCTCGGCGGCGGTGTCTAATTCGGGACAGCGGGCCAGGACGTCCTTCAGGCCGGCGCGCTCTTCCTCACTCAAGTCGCGGGGTGACGGGTGAGCCAGCCAGTGACCATTCGCACCGTCGGCGGCGGAGGCGGCGCCTGCGGTGGAGCGGCGCGCAGGGTGGCGATGTAGGCGCGGACCATCTGGTAGTGACGGGGGCGTTCTCGGCGATCGGTTCGCGGTGCAGGCGGGTGATGCCCGCGCATCCCGCAGCGAACCGCCGCTCCAGGTAGGGCTTGTAGGGGTCCAACCTGCTGGGCCCGGGCCGGTTATCGCGCAGGGTGCCCTGTCAATGGGCGGCGCGCGCGTAGTCGAAGCTCGCTCCCGACCCAGGGCAGGCCGCCGGTCTCAGGCAGCAGCTGGCTACGCAGGTGCCGCTGGCCTTGCTCTGACCCCGGGCGGCAGGGCCCCTCCCACCACGCGGGCCGGTCCTGAGCGCCGTCCCGCTGATCGGCGCGCCACCGTGCCGGCACGGTGGCGGGCTTCCAACTCCCTCAGGAGAGTTACTGATGCTGAACATCGCGGGGTTCGCCGTACCCCTGTTCCAAGCGCGCGTAGTACGCGTACGACACTCCCGCCAGCTGTGCCAGCTCCTCGCGCCGCAAACCGGGAACCCGTCGCCGCCCGTACGACGGCAGGCTTACGTCCTCGGGCCTGAGCCGCGCCCTGCGAGAACGCAGGAACTCCCTGAGCTCAGCGCGCCGGTCAAGCCCGGCAGTCACTTTGTCACCGAGCGCCACAGCTGAAGACATCGCTGTTCTCCGTTTGGGAAGCGTGCTCACAGATGCGAAGCAGCGTGGCTTCTGCGGCTGGCAGATGCGCAGCTGGCCGAGCTCCGTGTGGCATCGCCTCCACCTGGCCGAACTGCGCGCCCACCGAAGTACGTGCCCGTGGCCGGGCCTCCGGTCCTGTTATGTGCCAGACGGAAGGCCCGGGGCGGCGGCACGGCCACCGACGCCGCTCATGATGGCGTTGATGATGCCCTGCTGGGTCACCGTGAGGGAGCGCCGGTTGAACAGCCCGAACCCGTACCGTTCGGTCCCACCATTGTCCCAGTAGACGGTGGCTGCCCCGTATTTCTTGGCAGTGGCCGCGACGGCCCGCGCGAAGTCCGCGCGATACCTGTTGTTCGACGAATCGAACGATGACTTGTCGATCGCACCGTATTCGCCGACGACTACCGGATACCCCTTCGTGGCGAATGTGTCGTACATCTTCTTCAGTTGCGAATCCAGATAGTCTTCCTGCCCCCAGGCCGATGTTCTCGACGGATTGGTCGCCGCTCGTCCCCATTGCGTGATGGCGCCGCTCTCCTCCCCGGCGAAGTCCCACGGGCTGTAGTAATGAACGGAGATCATGATTCGCCGCTCACTGGCGGGAATGGACGGGGATCGATACTGGTCGGATGGAAGCGTGAAGCCGTAATTCCCGGCGGTGTAATCGATGTTGGTGTTCCAGCCGGCAACGAGCAGCCACCTTGAATCGTTGTTTCCGCCGGTTTTCCGCACGGTGTCCACGAAGATCTGGTTGTAACTGTTGATGTTTGAGTAGCACGGCTGGGTCGGCTGACCATATTGCCCGTCGAACTCTTCGTTCATGGACTCCAGGATCAGGCGCTGGTCGTAGTTCTTGAACCTGTTCGCGATTTGCTGCCAAACTTTCTGGTACTTGGCCTTGATCGTCGCTTGGGAGGGTGAATCGCAGATCAGCCAGGAGCCGTTGATGCTCTTGTAGCCGTCGCCGTGCATGTTGATCATCACATGCATGCCCCTGTTGTAGGCGTAGTTGGCGACTTCTTGGATTCTGTTCAGCCAGGAGGGATTTATCGTGTAGTTCGGGCCGGGCCCTATGGATCCTAGGTAGGAGACCGGGATCCGTATCGTTTTGAACCCTGCCGCCCTCACTTTGTCGATGAGGGCTTGTGTGACGGTCGGCTGACCCCATGCCGTTTCGCTGGGGTATCCGTTGGTGTTGGCTTCGAGTTGATTCCCCAGATTCCATCCCGCGCCCATGTCGGCCATGATCTGCGAAGAGCTCGACCGTGCCACGGTATCGGCCGACGCCTGATTCGTCGTGCCGTACACTGACGCGGCAACCGTCAACAAGACGGCAAGGAAAACGGCTCTGATCTTCCCTGCTTGTGAAACCATGAGCTTTCCTCTTTCTGGGATCGGACACAGTCAATGATGTCGCGGCTGACCCGCAGGCGTACGGGAAGTGGTCGGAGTGGCGAAGCGCCCATGATGTGAACGATGGCCGGGCGCCCCGCTGTTGCGCGTCCGTGGGCGGTCACGCATCCTGAACGGCCCCGGATGCGCCGCGATCACGGCAAACGCGGTGCCCGGGCGGCGCGGGGTCGCTCCTCAACTCAGGACGGATTCCCAGGTGGTTGTGCTGGAGGTGGCGTCGGCGCGAAGGCGGTCGCGGGCCGCGGTATCGCCGTACAGACTCCACCGCATCCAGTCCACGAACGTGTTGATGGTCCGGGAGTCGCCGAAGTAGTTGCTGTGGCCGGCGCCGCGAAAGGTGAGGAACGCCTTGGCGGCGGGCAGTTCCCGGTACGCCTGACGGGCGGAGGAGATCGGGCACGTTCCGTCCCGGTCGCCGTGCATGAACAGGACCTTGGCGCGGGCCGACGGGCTCGGGTTGCCCATGTCCACACAGGACATGGGGACCGCGGCGGTGATCCGTGCGTCCGGCCAGGCCGTCAGCAGGCCGTGGGTGGTCATGCCGCCCATCGAGTGGCCGGAGACGCCGACTCCGACCGCTGTGTTGATGTGGCCGGCCAGCGGGTCCCCGGCCGTGTTCAGGGCCAGGGTCCGGGTGATGACCTCCGAGACGTCCTTGGACTGGTTGCCGTTGTAGACGTCTTGGCCACTGAGGTTGGCGAAGTGGGGGCGGGGACGATGAACCCCGCCTCGGCCAGGGGGGAGGCGGATGATCGCCAGGGACTTCTGCGGGCTGCTGCTGAAGCCGTGCATGAACTCGCAGACCGGGAACACGCCCTGGGCGACGGGGGCGTTGGCGACCGGGGAGTCACCGGGGAGTCACCGGGGGGCGGCCGGTGGCGGGGTAGTAGACGTCGGTGGTCCACCGGCGGTTGCCGCGGCTCCAGGCGTACTGGCGCACCCCGACCGCGAACCGCTGGGTCGGAGCGCCGGCCCTCGCAGTGGCAGCTGCTTGACCTGTGCCGAGCAAGGAGATGCCTACGCCCGCGGCTCCGGTTGCGCTCAGGGTCAGGAAGCTACGCCGTTGCATGGTCATGAAGACTCCTGGTGTGGGGGTGTGCGGAGCGCTGCTCGGTCAGGTGCCGGGAAGGGGCGGGCATCGGGGATGCTGCGGCGGTGACGCTGACCGAGGTGGTGGGGAGTAGCCGTGGGGGTGGTCAGACCGGTGTATCGCGCACGGTGGAGGACGTTCCGGCCTTGCCTGGGGCAGCGACCGTGGTGGTGAGCGATGCGGCATGGCATTGCGAGCAGAGGGACGGCGAGCCGTTCAACACCGGTCGACCGGTGACTCGATCGTGGAAGAAGCCCTTCGCGCCGACCTGCCCGCCCATCTGATGGGGAGGTGGGAAATCAGCGGAAGCGTCGCAGAGGTGCCTTTCCTTTCACTCGTCGTCACTGCGCTTCTGGGAGCGTTCCCACGTGGTCTTGCAACAGTTAGAGTCCCGATCGGGTGCCGCTCTGTCAATCATTGGCGCCCAACTCTGTTGCCTTCGACGCGCATTCGACAGATCGCAGGGGCGGGAGGCGCTGTGTGGCGTCTCGGCAGCCCGCCCGGCCACGCTCGCGACGGTCCGTCGTCAGCCGTGGCCGATACCCGCACTCATGCCGGCGATCGTATGGGCCCTGATGTCGAGGTGCGGTTCTTCCGCGAATCGGCTCACCACAGCGCGGACATGGTCCTGGGCCGGCTGGAGCAGACCGTCGTACACCGCGACGCAGACTTCCCGCGCCCGTGACCGGGGCCAGCCGGGCGGCAACAGCCCGATGGGGAGCAACGGGTCCAGGATGGGGAAGTGTCGGTAGGCGTGCATGACCTCGGTCCGGGCGCGCAACCGCGTCGGCACCGGTGACGCCGTCGGCGCCGATGCGCGGAAGCAAGCCGCTCCAACGGCTGATGAACGGCCTGGTAGTGCTCGGCGATGCCGGGCAGGTCCTATGCCTCGACCGGGTTGCGGTCAACCTCCGTATCCAGATTCTCCTGCCGCGCGCGGAACACGGTCACCGCTCCCCGCGCCAGGTCGGCCACCTCGATCCGCCCCTTGGAGGTCAGGGGATGAGGCGACACCCAGAGCGCGTCGTACAGCGGCGCGAATCCGCGCCAGCGCAGCGCTGTGCGCAGCGCGCGCCGCCGCGTGCTATCCGTTTCCGGGACGGAGAAGGCGATCAGTGTCCACCGTCCGTCCCATGAGTCTGGTTGGGTGGTGAACGTGGCGATCGAGCTGGCGCCGCTCCACAGATCGACGGCGGCCTCCGGCGTCAGCCGGTAGGAGCTGTACCGTCCTTGCCGACTGCCCTCCAGCACCGCCCTCGACGCGTCAGCCTGCTGATCGTCGTACGGGCGGCGCCCGCGGCCACTTGGAACTCACCCAGCAATGCCACGATCGCCGCTGACGGCAACCACGCGCGCACGGGGAACGTGTAGTCGGCGATCAACGTCACCGCGAGCCCCTGGGGCGACACGCTGCTCTGCCAGCCGGGCGACCGCACGGGGCCGACGGCGCCGTCACCCTCGTCGGAGAAGATTCCCTCGAGGTTGGACAGGTTCGGCAAGGTCGGCTCCGACGCGGTGGACAGGGTCGGCACCACTGTAACGGTTGTGAAATCGCCGGGTGGAGCTCTGCCGCGATTGCTCCATCCAGCGGGACCTCTGCGCTCTTGTGCAGGCGTCCGGACAGCGCCCAGGTGCCCTACACAGGTGTACTCGGAGGGCGGTGTCGAACCGTCATCCTGGCCTGCTGATGACGTGGCGGCGCAGGAAGAGGTTCATGGCGCTCATGGTCAGCACTGTCTGCCCGTGCTGGTTGAGGACCTCGATGCCGGTGGTGACGAGACCGCGATCCGGCTTGGAACGCGAGACGCGGGCATCCTGGACCGTCGCCCGCAGGGACAGACTGTCGTCGGGTCTGACCGGTTGGACCCAGCGCAGTTCGTTGATGCCGGGTGAGGCCAGGCCGGCCACCTTGCTGACGTAGTGGTCGGCATACATCCGCATCGTGACGGAACAGGTGTGCCAGCCGCTGGCGATGAGACCGCTGAACGGGCCCTGTTGGGCTGCCCGTGGCGAAGTCGGTGTCGCTGAGGATCGTCGTGGTGTCTGTCGTCACGCGCGGTGCGGAAGCGGTGCTCGGCTGTTGGGATCCGGTCCGGTCACGCCCGTACGTTGCTTTCGCTGCCTCACCGCCGCCGTTCATCCGGCCGCGAGGTCTTCCAGCGCGTCGCGCTCCAGGGCGGCGGAGGCGGCGACGACGCCGCCCATGATGGCGCCGCTGACGCCGGCCGACGCCACGTCCTGGCCGGTGAGGAGGAGGCCGGGGACATCGGTGTGGGCGCCGAGGTCACGCAGGGCGAACCGCTGCGGGGTGTGTGCGAGGGACATGAAGTCGCCCTTCTCCTTACCGAGGAAGTGGTTGTAGCTGAGCGGCGTCGCCAGCTCGGTGTGGTCGATGCGGCCCTCCAGCTGGGGGCAGAAGCGGTAGACCTGGCCCAGCAGCTCCTCGGTGAGCCGGTCCTTGAGGCGTTCGTAGTCGGCGCCGCGGCGCATCCACGCGCTTCCCGCGTAAGGCTCGAACAATGACCAGGTGGTCAGCCCCGCGATGTCGATGGTGGTGCGTCCCGGATAGCGGCTCTCCCACGACGGGTCCTTCACCGACGGGAAGGTGATGAAGTACGTCGGCATGGCGCGGTGCTCGGGGTCGGCCTCGAACGCGGCTATGTCGCCGTCGATGTCGGGTCCGGCGTGCGCCCAGATGTTGGCCGGATCCAGGTCGAGCCGGTCGCCGGACTCCCGGATCCCGATGTTGAGCATGACGTAGGTCTGCGAAGGGCCGACGGCACGCAGGGAGTCGACGAGCCGGGCGGCGGCGGGAGTCTGGTCCGGCAGGAGCCGGGTCAGGGTGTTGAGGGCACCGGCGTCGCTGATGACGAGCGGCGCCCGGAAGCTCTTCCCGTCCGTCATGAGGACGCCGCAGGCCGAGCCCTTGTCGTCCAACACCACGCTCGCGACGTCCGCGGAGATCAGGACGGTTCCTCCGGCCGAGGTGATGACGTCGGTCGCTGTCTCCGCCAGTCGGGCCGAGCCTCCGACGGGGAAGTTCGCGCCGTCGATGTAGTGGCGGATGAGCATGGCGTGCATGCCGAACGAGGCGCGGCCGGGGGCGAGGGAGTAGTCGCCGTAGTGGCCGGTGAGCACCGCGCGCAGCTCCGCGTCGTCGGTGAGGTCGGTGAGCACCTCGGTGACCGTGCGGTCCGCGTGCGAGCGGAAGGGCGCGGCCATGTCGTCGTAGAGGGTGTCCGCGACGGAGTGCGGCAGGCTGCGGTGGGCGAGGTAGGGGCGGGCCGCACGGTTCGCCGCGTGGACCAGGTCCACGTACTGGTCGATGGCACCGGACTCGGCGGGGAAGTACTTCTTCATCCGGTCCTTGAACCGCTGCACACCGGAGCGGTACTCGTACTCCCGGTCCCCGATGAAGACCCGGTTGTACACGTCCGGCATGGGAGCCCACTCCAGCTTGCCGCCGCTGATGTGGTCGAAGATCCGGCGCAGGCCGCTGGTGGGCCGGTGGACGTCGCCCATGTAGTGCAGCCCGGCGTCCCATTCGTATCCGGCGCGCCGGAAGGTCTGGGTGGCGCCGCCCGCCGTCGAGTGCTTCTCCAGCACCAGGACCCGTTGTCCGGTCCGGGCCAGGAAGGCGGCTGTGGTCAGACCACCGATCCCCGATCCGACGACGATCGCATCCCATGCCTGGCCGGCCGTACTGCGGTGGTAGCTCTCACCGATGTTCACGTGGTGCCCCTTCATCTGACTTCGCAAAACAGTAGTCAGCGTACGGGGGCGGATAGACTTGAGCAACACACAGGAGAGGGACACGTGAGCGACGCAGCCGAAGCAGCACCCGGGGGCCAGGTGGAACCGTGGCAGCGGGACGCGTGGGACATCGAACCCGACTCGATCAATCTCGCCCTGCAGTCCCTGAGCCCCCGGACCACGGGCGTCATCATCAGGGAGGCCTTCTACGGCACACGCCGCTTCGACGACTTCGAACGCCACTGCGGCATCAGCCCGAGCGTGCTGTCCGCCCGCCTGCGGGACCTCGTCGCCGACGGCATCCTGGAGAAGACCCGCTACCAGGCTCCCGGTGCGCGCGGACGTGACGAGTACCGCCTCACCGACAAGGGCCGCGGTCTTCTGCCCATCCTGATCGCCCTCAACGACTGGGCCGAACGCTGGATTGTCCCGACCGGCGCCGCCACGACCTCCCTGCTCCACCACGACTGCGGCAGCCCGGTCAGCACGGTGGTGACCTGCGCCTCCGGGCACGAGATCACCGCGCCCGGCCAGGTCGCGGCGGCCCCGGGCCCCGGTGCGAGACCTGTGTCCGCGTCCGACTGACGGTCAGGGCGGCCACTCGCGAGCCGAAGGATCTACGGATGCATCCACGTCACCGGACGGCCCCCTCGGCTTCACCTCCGTCCTCTTTCGCCCTGGCCCGGCTGGAGTGGTGGGTGAGGAGAGGGCGGGGCGGGCGGCACGGACGCTGCCGGGGATCGGGTGCCGCGCCGGTTGGTAGCGCAGGTGGTGAAGACCGGTATCCATCCGTCGCCACGCTGCCACCTCGGCATCGCTTGGCTGCCGATGCGCGGGCACCCGGCTGCCCGCGGACGGCCGTACGTCGGATTCGGGGTGTACTCGCAGGCGACCTGGCCCGCTGTCTTGACCAGGCAAGACGGGCATGTGAGGTGATGTAGCCGAGACTCGGGGAAGAAGTTGCGGCAACCGATAGGAGGTTGTCGTGGAAGGTGGAGATCTTGAGCTGGGCGAGTTGCTGGCCGCTGCGGAAGCGGCGCCGCCCGGTGAATCCGTCGACGTGGTGGCGCACGATCTGCAGAAGCGGTTCGGTGCGGAGGCTGTGTCGTTTCTGTTCGT